>JAINDL010000003.1 GCA_019931245.1 Bryobacteraceae bacterium CoA2 C42 | reverse complement strand
CGGCACCGGAGACGGGCGAGGTAGGTAGGGGTGGGTTTTCTAGAGCGGCGGACGGCCTATGTTGGTGATATGATTCTGGGACCGGATTCTTAAAGCGGACTGGGCCGAGCCTACTGGTGCGGTCGTTGTTCGCATCAGTGATCCACGGCAAGAGTCGCCCACACGGAATCCTGAATCGTAGCGGAGAAACTGATGAATTGGAAATCCTGTACGTTGGCGGCCGTGTCTGCCTCTATCCTGGTGGCACTACCGGCATTGGCGCAAAGCAATGGTTATGAGGTCTGGCTGACCGACCAGAACAACACGGCTGGCTTTACCGCCCAAGCGCCGCGGGGCACCCATGGCGGCCGCATTGTCATCTGGAACAGCGAGGATCTGGAAAACCCGACCGGTCCTGTTTTGGATAAGCCGGAGGTGATTGATCTGGCTTCTTTCTATGCTGTTGGCACCGCCAACAACGCCACCGGCGCTAATGTCTCCCGTCCCCATATGGCCTACCCGAGTCCGGACGGCCGCTATATGGCGGTTGCCTTCGTGGCAAGCGGCCATGTGGCCATCATCGATGCCGAGACGCGACGTTCGAAGGCGTTGTTCCGCATGTCGGCCGGCGCGGGTGGGGCGCGGCAGGCGCATGCTGCCACGTGGACGGCGGACGGCCGCGCCGTGATTGTGGCCAACCAGAATGGCAAATTGCTCGAACGCATTAATTACGATGCGGTTCGCGACGAATTCACGCATGACACGGCCGCCACCATCGACCTGGCGAAATGCCGGACGCCGAACGGCTTTCCGTGCGAAACGGCGACGCCCGTCAACGCGAGCGATCCTGCATATTTTGGTCCGCACAACCGGCCGGACAACGCCCCGATCTGCCCGATCACTACGTTCCAGAACCGGTCGGTGATTACGCTCCGTGGCGGCGGGATGTTTGTGGTTGATCCGACGACTACGCCGATGTCGATTGTCGCCGAGTACGGCAACCAGCTTTACGGGCGCGATGGGTGTGGCGGTGTTCAGGTGGGGAACAAAGTCTACATGAACGGCGGGGCCGGCACCACGACAACCAACCACAGTGAGTTCATGCTTTATACGCTCGAGGATAACTTCCCGAACGGGCCGAGTTTTCTCCCGGCGAACGATGCCCGGATCCGTCCGATTTTCCGGGACGGGAATGCCGCGGATCACCGCGATGCGCATGGCATGACGGCCACCGGAAACGGCTACTACATATGGGCGTTTGACCGTCTGGCCAATCTGGTGGAGGTTTACCGCTCGTTCGACTTCAAGTACATCCGCGCCATCCATCTGGCTGGGCCACTGAGTGACGATCCCACGCCCGACATCGTCGCTCTTTCCCCGCACGGCAACCGGGTTTATATGGCGCTGCGTGGCCCGCAGCCGCAGACCGGGGCGCACGCCTCAGCCGGTACGACTCCCGGCTTGGGCATTATGTCGGTGACCCATGGAGGCGCTTTTGGCGAGATGACGCATGTGTATCAGACGCGGTTTCGGAATCCGGTGAACGGCTCCGAGGAGAGTGACCCGCACGGGATCGCTGTCCGGGTGCGGTGATCGCCGGGTCAGGATAGAGGTCCTGGCCGCATTGGTGTTTGTCCCTCGCCTTCGGAAGACGCGGAAGGAAGGCGAGGGGCAAGAGTGATTCTGGTGGAGCCCGGGGGTGGTTGAGCGCGGGGTCGGAGTGTGGAATGATCGACACGGAGAATGGCGTTGCGTTCCTTGCTGCTAGCGGCGGTTATGATCCCCGGGTGTGTCCTGGCGATCGACATCAGTTTTGAGCGGGATGTGCTGTCGGTCCTGACGACGAAGGGTTGCAACAGTTCGGGGTGCCACGGTTCGCCGGCGGGGCAGAGCGGATTTAAGCTGTCGCTGTACGGGGCGGATGCGGCGGCGGACTATGCGATGATCACGGTGGCGCAGAACGGGCGGCGGGTGGACCGGGCGAATCCGGCGAATTCGCTGCTGCTGCGGAAGCCGAGTTTTGCGGTGGCGCACGGCGGGGGGCATTTGTTGACGCCGGAGTCGGATGAGTACCGGACGCTGCTGGGGTGGCTCGAGCAGGGGGCGCGGCGGAGCGCGGCGGGGCCGGGGATTGTGAGCATTGCGCTGGCGCCGCGGGAGGTGATTGCGCGGAGCGGGGAGAGGATCCGGTTTACGGTGACGGCGAAGCTGTCGGACGGAAGCACGGCGGATTTGACGCGGCAGGTGACTTACGCGGTGAACGATGAGGGAGTGGTGAAAGTAGCGGCCACGGGGGAGGCGGTAGCGGGGGGGCGGGGGATCACCACGGTGATGGCGCGGGGCGTGGGGAAGACGGCGACGGCGCAGATTCTGGTGACGACGGCGGCGGCGCGGGTGGAGAGCGGGGCGGGAGAGGGGCACTTTATTGACCGGGAGATATTCGGCAAGCTGCGGCAGGTGGGGATTGCGCCGTATCCGGTGAGTGGGGACGCGGTGTTTGTGCGGCGGGTGTATCTGGACCTGATCGGGGTGCTGCCGGCGCCGGAGGAGACGGAGCGGTTTGTGGGAGACCCGGATCCGAACAAGCGCGCGGCGCTGATTGACCGGTTGCTGGAGCGGCCGGAGTACACGACGCATTGGCTTGTGAAGTTCGAAGACTGGTTTCGGAATTCGCAGTATTACTCGCAGGGGCGGACGAACGGTTCGTTTAAGCGCTGGCTGGCGGAGGCGATTGAGCGGGACCGGCCGTATGACCGGACGGTGCGGGAGATGCTGACGGCGACGGGCGATACGACGGTGCATCCGGCGGGGAACTTCTGGCATCCGGCGATTGATTTCATGCTGAAGACCTTTGATGTATCGAAGGCGATTCCGACGGTGACGCGGCTGTTTCTGGGGCAGCGGATTGAGTGCGCCGAGTGCCATAACCATCCGCTCGAGAATCTGACGCAGGATGATTTTTACGGGATGGCGGCGTTTCTGGGCCGGATGAAGGTGAAGCACGGCTACGCGCAGTACCGGCGGATCTGGTACAACACGCGGGAGGGTGAGGTGATCCACCCGAACACGAAGCAGGCGGTGAGGCCGCGGTTTCTGGACGGTACGGCGCCGGAGGCGGGCGACGGGCGGGACCGGCGGGAGCAGTTGGCGGAGTGGATACTGGGTGCGCAGAAGATGCAGTTTGCGCGGGCTACAATGAACCGGCTGTGGGCGGAGTATTTTGTGACGGGGATGGTGCATCCGGCGGATGATTTCCGGTCGACGAACATGGCGTCGCATCCGGAGCTGCTCGAGGAGTTGGGGCGGCGGTTTATCGCGGCGGGGTACCGGTTCAAGCCGATGCACCGGTTGATTTTGAATTCGCGGGTGTATCAGTTGGCGTCGCGGGAGGCGGGGCGGCCTGGGGGGGTGGATCCGCTGGAGCGGGTGTTGCTGGCGCGGTATGAGCCGCGGAAGCTGCCGGCGGAGGTGCTGCTCGATGCGGTGGGGCAGGTGACGGGGGTGCCGCAGAGCTTTAGTAACTATCCGGAGGGAACGTCGGCGAAGGAGTTGGTGGCGTCGATCGGGTCGACCTACTTTCTGACGACGTTCGGGCAGCCGCGGCGGGATACGCTGGAGCCGCGGAGTGGGAATCCGTCGCTGGCGCAGGCGTTGCATTTGATGAACGCGGACGCGGTGCGGGAGAAGATTGAGTCGCCCAAGGGGGTGCTGGCGGGGTTGGTGGAGCGGCTGGTGGATGACCGGGCGGTGGTGGACGCGCTGTATTTGCGGGCGCTGGCGCGGCGGGCGACCGAGGCGGAGTGGGGGAAGGTGGCGGGGTATCTGGCGGCGGAGAGAGAGGCGGGGCGGACGCGGCAGCGGGCGCTGGGGAATGTGTTCTGGGCGTTGTTGAACACGAAGGAGTTTCAACTGAACCAATGAGGACGCGGCGAGAGTTTTTGTTTTCGGGGATTTCGCTGCCGGCGCTGCTGGCGGCGGCCGGGTCCGGGGGGCGGGCCAAGAACTGCATCATCTACTTCCAGGAGGGTGGGGCGTGTCAGCACGATTCGTTCGACCCGAAGCCGGAGCAGCCGCTGGAGATCCGGGGGGTGCACAAGACGATTCCGACGGCGATTCCGGGGGTGCATTTCTCGGAGCTGCTGCCGCGGTGTGCGCGGATGGCGGACCGGTTTACGGTGATCCGGTCGATGTATTCGCGGGAGGCGATCCATGAGAAGGCCAAGCAGTATATCTTTTCGGGTTCGCGGCCGAATAATGCGTTTAAGCATCCGGTGATTGGATCGGTGGTGGCGAAGGAGTTGGGGCCGCGCGGGGGGCTGCCGGCGTTTGTGTGTATTCCGCGGCGGGACATTTCGGCGGATGCGGGATTTTTGGGTTCGGCGTATGATCCGTTCATCACGGGGGATCCGGGGCGGAAGGAGTTCCGGGTGCAGGATTTGGCGCTACCGGCGAATGTGACGCTGGAGGAAGCGGCGGGGCGGGCGAATCTGCTGCGGGCGCTCGATGAGGAGGTGCGGCAGGTGGAGCGGACGAAGCTGGTGGAGGGGATGGATTCGTTTACGCAGAAGGCGTTTGAGCTGGTGTCTTCGGCGGAGGCGCGGAAGGCTTTTAACCTGGACGAGGAGCCGGCGGCGCTGCGGGACCGGTACGGGCGGAACTCGACGGGGCAGGGGGCGCTGCTGGCGCGGCGGTTGGTGGAGGCGGGGGTGCGGCTGGCGGCGGTGTTCCAGGGCGGGTATGACGCGCACGGGAACATTGAAAAATCGAGTAACACGATTTTCCCGATTTTTGATCAGGCGTTTTCGGCGCTGCTCGAGGATTTAGGGCAGCGGGGGTTGCTGGACAGCACGCTGGTGCTGGCGATCGGGGAGTTCGGGCGGACGCCGCACATTAACCATTCGGCGGGACGGGACCATTGGCCGGGGGTGTTTTCAATTGCGGTGGCGGGGGCGGGGATTCCGCCGGGGCAGGTGATTGGTTCGAGCGATGCGCAGGGCGGGGCCCCGAAGGAGCGGCCGATTTCGATTGAAGACCTGGGGGCGACGGTGTACCGGAAGCTGGGGATTGATGTGCACAAGGAGTACCACTCGAACGGGCGGCCGGTGAAGATGAACGATGGCGGTACGCCGATTCGCGAGTTGTTCTGATGCGGGCCGGGCTGGTGTTTGCGCTGTTGCCGGCGCTGTGGGCGGGGGCGCTGCCGCATGTGGTTCGGGTGGCGCCGCTGGGGGGGCAGGCGGGGACGACGGTGGAGGTGGAGTTTCGGGGGACGGGGCTGGGGCGGGTGCGGGCGGTGGAGTTCGATACGCCGGAGCTTGCGTGGCTGGGGGCGACCGCCGCGACGGAGAAGAGCGTGAAGGGGCGGGTGCGGATTGGGGCGGGGGCGGCGCTGGGGCCGCACCGGGTGCGGTTGATCACCGAGGCCGGGCCGGCGAATACGCGGCTGTTCAACGTGAATCAGTTTCCGGGGGTGGAGGAGGTGGAGCCGGTGACGGCGATCGAGCTGCGGCCGCAGGTGGTGCACGGGGAGATGGGGACGCTGGCGGATCAGGATTTTTTGAAGTTCCGGGGGCGGGCGGGGGAGCGGTGGGTGTTTGATTTGCAGTCGATGGAGCGGGGCGGCTTTTTGGAGTGCGGGCTGGCGCTGTTGGACGGGGAGGGGCGGGAGGTGGCTTACAACGAAGACCAGGACGAGTATCTGGAAAGTCCGCGGTTGGCGGTGACGTTTCCGCGGGATGGGGAGTACACGCTGAAGATTGATCAGTACCGGGGGCCGCAGGGGGCGTCGTGCGAGGGGGACTGCGGCTATCAGCTGCAGATTTCGCGGCTGCCGGTGGTGACGGGGATGTTTCCGCTGGGGGCGCGGCCGGGGAGTGAGTACCGCGTGACGGTGTATGGGGAGGGGTTGGAGGGGACGACGGGGGCGTATTTGCGGCGGGCGCGGGGGGCGGAGCATTACCGGCTGACGTTTCCGTACACGATGCCGGTGGACGGGCGGGACGGGGAGGCGGCGGTGGTGCGGGCGAAGCGGGTGGGGGCGGGGCGGGAGCAGGTGGAGGCGGTGTTTGCGATACCGGCGGGGGCGCGGCCGGGATTGTGGCGGCTGTGGCTGGAGACGCGGCACGGGGCGGCGGAGGCGATGTCGCTGGAGATTGACGCGGACCCGGCGACGGTGGACGGGGTGCTGTTGCGGGGGGCGAGCCGGCACCCGGTGCAGTTGCGGGCGGGGGAGCCGTTTCATGCCTGGACGCTGGCGGCGCAGTTGGGGTTGCCGGCGATGGATACGGTGCTGGAGCTATGGAGCGCGGAGGGGAAGCTGCTGGCGGAGCATGATGACCTGATGAGCGGGCAGGGGACGGTGATCGGCAACCCGGACAGCAGCCTGTACTATTTGCCGCGGGCGACGGAGGCGGCGACGCTGGTGGTGCGGGACCGGACGGAGCGGACGGGTCCGGGGTTTGCCTACCGGCTGCACGTGGGGCGGGGGGCGCCGGGGTTTCAACTGCTGTATCAGCCGGAGGAGTTGGCAGGGGCGGCGGGGGAGACGGTGGAGATTGAGGCGCTGCTGATCAAGGAGCCGGGATTTGAAAAGGCGGTGGAGGTGTGGGTGGAGGGGCATCCGGAGGCGCGGGGGCGGTTCCGGGCGGACCAGCATTTCGGGCCGTCGGGGGACGGGGATAACATCAACATTCCGGTGGTGCGGCTGCCGTTGCGGATTCCGTCGGGGGCGCCGCGGGGGGAGTATGCGGTGCGGCTGCGGGGGAGAGTGGAGGGAGAGGCGGGGGCGGTGGTGGAGGGTTTGTCGACTTTGTGGATTGGTCCGCAGCGGAACGATGCGCGGCGGCCGTTGCCGGGGCCGTCGGTGTGGGTCCGGTGAGCGGCGGAAATGAGAGAGAATGGCGGGATTATGTTTGAGAAAATTTTTGACCTGACAGATCGTGTGGCGGTGATTACGGGCGGGAGCCGGGGGCTTGGCAAGGCGATGGCGCGGGCTTACGCTGAGCACGGGGCGGCGGTGCTGATTTGCAGCCGCAACGCGAGCGAGTTGGAGGCGGCGGCCCGGGAGATTGGCGAGGGGCTGAGCGCGCGGGTGGAGTGGATGACGGCGGACTTGGGGAAGAAGGGTGAGGCGCAGCGGGTGGCGGAGGAGGCGCTGCGGCGTTTCGGGCGGGTGGATGTGTTGATTAATAACGCGGGGGGGAATACGCCGCAACGGGTGGACCAGATTACGGACGAGGCGTGGGATCAGATTCTGGAGTTGAATCTTTCGGGGATTATGCGGCTGACGCGGGCGCTGCTGCCGCAGATGATGGAGCGGCGGTGGGGCCGGGTGATTCATGTTTCTTCGGTGTTGGGACTGGGGGGGAAGCTGGGGCGGAATGTGTACAGCGCGACGAAGGCGGGGTTGGTGGGGATGGCGCGGTCGAGCGCGTTGGATTTGGGTCCGTACGGGGTGACGGTGAACTGTATTGCGCCGGGGCCGTTTTTGACGGAGCTGCCGCTGGGGTTGTTGAACGAGGAGCAGAAGCAGGAGTTTACGAACCGGACGGCGTTGAAGCGGTGGGGTAAGCCGGAGGAGATTGTGGGGGCGGCGCTGTTACTGGGGAGTGACGCGGGGAGTTACATTACGGGTTCGACGTTGTTGATTGATGGGGGGGTGCTGGCGAATACGTTGTAAGAGGGAGGGGCGGGCGAACGGGAGGGCCGTTCGCCCGTGGGGATGGGTGTTTGCGCGCCCGGGCGCTCGGGGCCCCGCTGTACATAGCCCGGGAAGTTATCGCTGCGATAACCAACGGGTGAAAAATAGCCGGCGTGAAAGGAAGGTCGAGCGACCTGTCGTTTCCGTTGAGGAGCTTGAGCCTGCCTGGGATGACGAGCGAGGGGGGGGCCTGGAGATCTATCTCGGGTCGGCCTTGAAATGGAATGAATCCACGGGGTATCTGGGATCGGTCTTCTCCTGTAGTAATGATCGAGGCGCCACACCTCAGATGGAGCGTATCTGCCGCTATCTGCAGCAGGTAGCGGCAGAGCATCCTGTTTCGCTGGTCTCGGTGATTGGAGGGTCTTACTTTCTCGATTTCGTAGCGGCGGTCGACTTCACCAGAATCATCCTGTTCGACAAGAACGTGGCGGAGTTCTCAAAGATTTGTGCGTTTTGTGACATCCTGAGCCGGGACCCAGCGGCGGACCCGGTTGGCGGGCTTGAACAGGAGATTCTGGCGGCCCCGGAACGACTACTGCCTTCGCTGCCTTCCAGCAATCTTTCGGCCGGTCCCGGTCCGGAGAGCGATTGGAAATTTGAAGGACGCAGCGAACCGGCATTCCCTCTGGTTCTGCGCCAAGGGAACTTTCCCGAGTACGCCTGGAGCGCTAACGAAGAAGAGCGCCGCCGCACGCTGGCCAACTTGCGGCGCGCTTTAGCGAAGGATGTGTATCTCGAAGAGCCGGAAGTGGATGCCGACGGCCATCTGGTGGTGGTCTTCTGTTCGAATGCCAACAGCAGCGATTTCCCTGATTACTATATCCGTCCGCGCTTTCAGAACGCCGCGGGCGTTTTGATTGTGCGGTCGATCGTGGTGAACAACAACGAAGCGGCCTTGGATCCGCACCCCTACTGGGAGGCGATCGCCCGCAGCCAGTGTACGGGCCGGAGCCATCAGTTGTGGGCACCCGAAGATCGGTTTTGTCTTGATACGCCGCTCGATGAGACCACTGATACGTCCTCGATTCTCGGCGAAGAGGCGCTTCCCGGCGAAGCCGATACCCTGCTGTGCCATATTCTTTCCGGAAAGTGCGGCGGTAGTTTCACGGGCCGATTCGTCCTGATTCGCCAGACCTTACTGACCTTACCGGTCAACTACAAGCGGGTAGTGATTGCCGAGTTCCGGCCCGAGGGGCCCGCGGCACGGCGCCTGCAGTTTGGCTTTTGATCGAGGGAGGAGTTCACGAACTTTTACAAGAGCGCTCTTCCGCAGTTCGACCTGACCAGGACCTGCTACGCGCCCGGCAGCGACGACGAGCGGCGGAATGCCTATCTGGTCTTTGACCGGCGCGAGGAGAGTCTGGCCGAAGTTGCACAGCGCGTGAATTCGCTGTCGCTTGGCTTGGAACCGCTTTATTTTGTAGAGGTGTCTGGGTTTCACCCGCCAGCGAGGATTGAAGCTGGGCGGCTGCGATGGACGAAAGGCAGCGCCGAGCTGCGGATTCCTGAACAGGTCGAAGCTACCTTCAACAGGCTGGACCTGCGATTGTGGCCGCTGCATCCTGCCGGACACGAATTCCGGGTGAGGGTGAATGGTGATGTCGTGTTCGAAGGGGTGGTGGATTCCGGCCTTGGGTTTTCCGGGGTAATTGATTTTTCGGAGCAGGCGGTACGCCGGATCGACATTGATAGTGAGATCATCGTGTACCGCAATGGCTTGCGTTCCCTCGGGGTTGCCCTGCGGCGGTTGGATCTCTCGCTGGTCGGCGCGGGAGGCAAGGCTAAGGATCGGGACCGGTTGGGTGCGGTGTGAAGCAAGGCCGTGGAAGGGCCTGGGGTGCTGCTTCAGTATGCGCGTCAACGGACGCTCTTTTCACTCCCGTCCGAAGCCGATTGCGCTGATGCAGATGACGGAGGCCGGGGAACGGTCGAAGTGCAAGCGTAGCGCGCGGAGTTGGGAGGGCGCGACGCGGAACGCCCGAAGCGGAATCCGCACCGTCTGGAAGACGGGTTCCCAGTCCTTCTGATCGCCAAACAGATTGAGCTTGGCGAGTTTCTGCTTGAGCGGGGGCGGGATTGATTGAAAGCGGCTGACCGGCACGGATGTGGTTCCGGCGGGGGTGATCAGCTGCAGGGTGAAATCGGGGGATTCGCGCTGCTTTTTCGGGTCCGGCTTGTCCTCGTCTTTTCCCGCGGTTTCTTTCGGATCCTCATCGAGAGCGGCCACCGAAAACTCCACGGTGCTGCGCTCGTCGAGCTTCCACTCGGAAACGGCCTTTTCCGGGAGAGTCAGTTGGTACGATGCGGCCTTGCCGCCTTGGGGATTCTTCCAACCCAGGAAGACACCGTTATAGTCGCGATTGCTCGAACGCCATGGGATGCGGCCTTCGCGCCAGGTGAGCAGGCCTTCGCCCTCGATCCGTACGCCGGGCTGTGAACCGGTGGTTAGATCGGCGTCCTCCCGGTAGGCGGCCAGCGGGACGTAGTCCGGGTTGCGATAACGGCTGCTGTAGATGGTTTCGGGCAGCCAGTGGCGGCCCGTTCGCCAATCGGCGAACAGCCCGGTGTATTCGGTGCGATCGCGCAGGGTGGCTTCGAGGAAGGCGCTGATGTAGGTTTTCGAGATGCGGCGCTGGTCTTCCGCCGGCAGGAGTGGGCGGGTGTTCAGCATCCACCCCTGGGGCGGCGAGTTGTCGTAACGGCCCCAGGAGGTGTTGAATTGTCCGTGATTGGCCCGGTAAGTCCAGAGTTCGGCCTTGAACCAGGGGCCGGGTTTGGTAAATCGCAGGTGATCCCACTGGCGGCTGCCAAAGAAGGAGGACACATCGGCGTCATGGGCGCCGTGCAAGGTGAGATAGCTGATGTCTTCGATCCAGCGATGGGCGCCGGATGGTTTGTACTGGCCGTCGACCGGGGCGATGGCGACCAGTGCGCGGAGGGGAAAGCCATAGTGGAAACGGATGTTGGCGTTGTCCGGGTAGTAGCGAAGGCGGTTGAACAGCGCCGCGGTGGCCACGGCTTCTCCGCCGCGGGAGTGGCCCAGGAGGGCTACCCGCTCGACGTCGATCTTACCGGCGAACGCGTGATCGCTGGCCGCGGCCCACTCGCGCCACAGCCGGAGATGCTCCAAGAGCAGCCACCCGCGAACCGGTTGTTGGTTCGGCGGTTCGCCGAATAATCCACTGTTGAGGAAGTTTTCGTCGATCGAGACGAAGACGAAGCCGCGGCTGGCCAGCAACTCGCCCAAGTAGCCGTAGCCAGGATCGGAGAAGTCAGCCATGTTGTGGTTGCCGTGGACCATCAGCGCGAGTGGGAACGGGCCCGGACCATCGGGATACCAAATCCGGCCGTTCAGGGGCAGCTTGTCCAGATCAAAGCCCCAATAGAATTTGCGTAGATTGCGCTTCCAGCCGCTGTAGTCGGGGAAGAACTCGCTCGCGTCGGCCGTGCGGGAGCGGATGGCTACGTGGGGACCGAACTCAGGCCGGCGGATATCGGTGCCGGCGCCGTAGAACGCCGTCCGCACCGCGAAAGGGCCCTTCTCGGCGGGGTTGGGCAGGGACAGGACGGCAGGCAGGGAGGAGGCCGGCGGTTTCCAGCGAGAGAGTTCGTCTTCGGATCCGTTGTGGGCGATCATCCACACGTAGCTGCTGGCGCCGGCCAATCCGACCAGAAGGAGAACCGCCGTGAGGCGTCGTCTCTCTCCCGCCCGCCACATTCCGAGGGACGCGCCGAGCGCTGCCGCGGAGGCGCCAATCCAGGCGGCGAGCAGTGATCCGGTGTACGGCATTCCCCAGACGAGCGCAATCAGGATGAGCGAGGCGATGACCATCGCCATCTGTGTCGGCTGGCGGTTCCGGAGCAGGCCGATCCCGAGGGCCAGGATGAGCAGGATGGCGAGCCAGACGAGGGCGGCCACCGCGAAGGCGAACCCAAAGTCGGCGGCGAGTCCAAAGCCAAGCTGGAGAAACGCGGTGCCGAGCAAGAGGTGGGCGACGGCCACGGCCAGCAGCGCGCGCCGCGCGGCGATGCCGGCTGCCGGGCCGGGTTTTGAGGCGAGCCAGCTTTTCTTGACCCACCGGCCAAGGGCCTCGGCCCGCTCAATGCTTTTCATGGATCCCATTTTCATACAGGAGAGCCTCTTCGTTGGCTGGTTGTTGGTCTCCGGCGGGGTGGTTCGTGTCCGGCCACTTACTCGGTAGCGACGTGGCGGCGGAGAGGGCTAGAACTGCAGTTTTAGCGCCATTTGGAGGATGCGGGGGTCGGCGGCGCTTTCGATGCGGCCGAAGCGGGCGGCGTTGCTGAGTTGGGCGAACGGGCTGCCGAAGTTGGGTTTGTTGAAGGTGTTGAAGAATTCTGCGCGGTATTGGAGCCGGAACCGTTCTTTGATGGGGAAGACCTTGAGCAGGGCGAGGTCGAAGTTGGCGGCGCCGGGGCCGCGGAGGAGAGAGCGGGTGGCGCTGCCGAAGGTGCCGGGGGCGTTCAGTTGGAAGGCCGCGGTGTTGAAGTAGCGGGCAATCTGCTCGGTGCGGGAACGTCCGGCGGCGAGGTTGGCATCGCCAATCATGTCGGGGCGGTCGAGGCCGATGCCGCTGAGGGAGCGATCGGCGCCGGTGGTGACGGTGAACGGAAAGCCGTTGCGAATGGTGACGATGCCGGAGGATTCCCAGTTGCCGAACAGGCCGCGCAGGAGGCGATGCGAGTTGGTGAGGGTGGGCAGAGTCCAAACATAGCTTGCGACGAAGCGGTGGGGGTTGTCGAAGTCGGAGCGTCCGCGGTTGCCACGGCGGTCGAGCGGATTGGGAATGGAGCTGGATTGGCCCGGGGTAGTGTCTTCGGAGAACTCATCGATGGAGGCGGACCAGGTGTAGTTGGCTTCGATGCTGAAGTTCCGGTTCATGCGGCGTTCGAAGCTGACCTGGAGAGCGTGGTAGCTGGAGGTGCTGCCGGAGCCGGCGACGAGGGTGGCGCCGTAGTTGGCGAAGGGTCGGCGGGACTGGATGTTGCCGGTGGTGGCGCCGGGGGCGAAGCGGGCGAAGTTGACGTCGGCGTTGTAGCTGAGAAAGCGTCCCATGTTGCCGACGTAGGAGGCGCGGAGGACGGAATGGGCGGCGAGTTCCCGTTCGATGGTGAGGTTGTAGCCCTGCATGAAACTGGGGCGGAAGCTTGGGTCGAACGAACCGAGCTGGCCGAGGGGAAGGACGAAGGTGGAGTTGGCGGGGGGATCGAACGGGGCGAAGGAGGCGGGGAAGGGGTTGACGCCGGTGCCGTAGGGATCTTCGAAGCGGACGCCGAAGTTGGTGATTTGGGGGCTGAAGGGTGCGGAATTGACGAAGCCGTTGTAGAGAACGGTGAACTGGGGATTCCAGAAGACGCCGCCGCCGCCGCGGAGGACGGTGCGGCCGTTGCCGGGGCGGAAGGCGAAGCCGAGGCGGGGGGCGAAGGTGCCGAGATAGGTATCGAAGCCGCCTTCGGGACAGCCGGGGTCGCCGGCATTGAGGTAGCCAACCGGGGCGTTGGGGAAGCGGGTGGAGCGCATGCCGGGCCGGAAGCATTGGACGCGGCCGACGGAGTCGGTGAAGGGGAAGGTGGGATCCCAGCGGAGGCCGAGGTTGAGGGTAAGGGTAGGGCGGAGGCGCCAGTTGTCCTGGACGAAGAAGCCGAGGCGATTGCCGTAGAGTTCCTTAAACTCACCGCCGCCCTGCCAGAAGCGCCAGACATCGCCGAGCATGAGATCGGCCATGGCGTTGCCGCTGATGGAGCCGTTGAATTCGAAGTTGCCCATGGTGCGGAAGTCGTTGAGGATTTCGTTTTTCGAGCGGAGGAACTCGCCGCCGATTTTGAGTTCGTGGCGGCCGAGGTTCCAGGTGAGGTTGTTGGAGAACTGGAAGTCGAAGTCGTCTTTGATGTAGTTCCAGCCGGGGCGGGCGGTGAAGCTGCCGGTGACGCCGACGAAGACGCTGGCTGGATTTTTGACGGCGATGCCTTTGACGCCGGCGCGGGCGAAGTCGATGGGAAGTTGGACGGCGGTCCAATCGTTGTGGGTGCGGCGGGCGCGCCAGGTGAAGTTGAAGTTGTTCAGGAGGGAGGGGGAGAGGGCCCAGATGTCGCCGAGGGTGATTTGGGTGTAGGGCTGGGTGGAGAGGCTGACGTCGGCGGAGAACATGGAGGCGAGGTCGGCGGTGTTGCCGACGAATGGCCGTTCAAAGGAGCGCCAGAAGGCGCGGCCGGAGAGGCGGTGGGCGCCGAGCATATAGTCGGCGCGCGTGGTGTATTCGTATTCGTCGGGTTTCTGGGCGGCGCCGACAAAGCGTTCTCCGGTGGGGGTGGCGGGGGTGGGGATGAACTTCAGGATATTGAGGGTGACGGGGTTGAGGCGGCTGGCGGGGATCTGGTTATTGGGGAAGGGTTGACGGGAGAGGGGGTCGGTGATGCGGGAGGCGCCGAAGTTGCCGCCGCGCATGGCGGCGGTGGGGAGGAACTGGCGGGTGAGTTGGGGGTCGCTGCGGAGGATGGTGCCCTGGTAGGCGAAGAAGAAGAAGAGTTTGTTGCGGAGGATGGGGCCGCCGAGGGTGCCGCCGAACTGGTTGCGTTTGAGGGTGTCGCGTTGGGGGGCGAAGAAGTTGCGGGCGTTTAGGGCGGCGTTGCGAAGGAAGTGGAACGCGGAGCCGTGGAACTCGTTGGTGCCGCTTTTGGTGACGACGTTGACGACGGCGCCGGAGGCGTTGGCGTATTCGGCGGAGAAGTTGTTTTTCTGCATGCTGAACTCCTGGACGGCGTCGGGGTTGGGAAAGACGCCGCTGAAGTTGCGATAGCTATCGGTGTTCATGCCGCCATCGAGGGAGTAGGCGACACCGTTGCCGCGCGTACCATTGACGGCGAAGGCGTTGCCTTCTCCGGTGCTGGTGCTGCGGGGGATGACTCCGGCCTGGATGGAGAGCAGTTGGGTAACGTCGCGGCCGTTGAGCGGGAGGCCGACGATGCGCTGTTCGTCGACGAGGCCTTTGAGGGTGCCGGACTGGGTTTCGAGCAGGGGCGCGGCGGCGGAGACGGTGACGGACTCCGACAGGGAGCCGACGGGGAGGGTGACATCGAGGGTGGCGTTATCGTTGACGGCGAGACTGATGCCGGTGCGGACGATTTTTTGGAAGCCTGATTTGGAGATTTCGACCTTGTAGAGGCCGACGGGGAGGAGCGGGATGGAGAAGGTGCCATCGGCGGCGGTCTGGCGGGTTTCCTGGAGGGAGGTTTGGGTGTTGATGGCGGAGACGGCGGCGTCCGGGACAGCGGCGCCGCTGGGGTCGCGGACGGTGCCGACGATGCGGGCGGTAGATTGGGCGAGGGTGGCGTGGGGGATCAGGATGAGGGAGGCGAGGGTGAGAAGTAGGGTGCGCATAGAAGGGTTGGGCAGACGAATGTGGGGGCCGGAGTGGCTTCCGATGGGATATTCTGTTTCGCGGAATCCGGAACCGGTGTTGACATTTTATGCCGGACGCGGTTCGGGAGCGAGAGGTATCTTCGAGGCCGTTCAGCTGACCAGGAGGCTGGGGCGTTCCCGGGGTTGGATGAGGGAGGGGATCTCCATGGGCTCGACGTTGGCGAGGCAGGCGGCGAGGCCGGCGGTGAAGATGGCAACGGGGCGGCCGAGGATCTTTACCTCTTCGAACGTCAGCTTGCGGGTGATGAGGTGGTCCCAGGCGGCGAGGAGTTTTTGTCCTTCGACCTGGCCGAAGTTTGGGGGTTGGAGGCCGAAGGAGCCGACGGTGTGTTCGCGGTAGAGACGGTTGCGGTCGGCGGGGGGGAGCAGGTCGGGACGGGGAGGGATGGGGGCGGGCGGCGGGGGGGAGTAGGTCGGATGGAAGCCGTCGAGTGCGAAGGCATACATCTGGTGGCCGGGTTTGGTGGCGAAGGCGGTGACGGCGGAGCGGACGTCGTCGATGGCGGAGGAGACGCCGGGGTCGGGGCCGCCGATGCGGTTGAGGATGTAGTCGGAAGTGACGGGTTTATAGGAGCTGTAGAGCTCGAACCAGAGGGTGAGGTGGGGGACGGAGAGGGCTTCGAGGTCGTTGGCGGTGCGGGCGAGGCGGGCGAGGCCGTTGGCGAAGGACTCGGGGGTGGCGCCGGCGATGACGAGATTCCTGGCGTCGAGATCGATGGCGGCGCAGGTGCCGTGCTGGCGGAGGATGGAGTGGAGATCGTTCCAGCGGCCACCGGGGGCTTGGGCGAAGACTGCGGGTTCGACGCTGAGGCCGCGTTGGTAGAGGCTCATCCAGATGTCTTCCGGGGGGACGGGGGCGCCGGCGCCGGGCGAATCGTGGCGGGCGCGTTCGTAGTACCAAGCGATGCGGTTGAACTTGGCGGTGTCGATGCGCTCGCCGGAGCCTTTGGCCATGGCGCCGGAGGTGGGATCGTCCTTGGAGTTTTTGGTCATGAGGATGCCGCGGACGTTGCGTTGGCCGGGGTCGCGGTATTTCTGGCCGAGGATGGTGCGCATGCCGGCTTCGAAGTCGTCGCGATTTTTGAAGTACCATTTGCGGCCGTCGGGGCCGATGACGCCGATGGGGCCGCCTTCGCCGGGCTTGTAGTATTCGTTGTCGGCGCCGTGCTGGAAGAGGCTTTGGACGTGGGGAGAAGTGTTATCGAGGGAGACGCGGGGTTTGCCGTCAGGGCCGCGTGCTTCGGGGGGGAGGTTGCGGACGTCGTCGTTGATGTTGACGACTTGGTCGAGATTGCTGCGGTTGCGTTGGAGGTAGGCGAGTTCGGCGGGATCCTTTTCATTACCGGCGCCGACGGGGATGCGGTCTCCGGTGTTGGCGTCGAAGACTTCGGCGAGGTCGAGGTCGGGGTAGTAGCCGATGCGGGCTTGTTGGAGGAGTTGGCGGAGGGCGGCGGCTTCGTGGGGGTAGGACTGGTGGAGGGCTTCGAGGGCGCCGTGGGTGGTGAGATCGAAGTGGCCCTTGGCTTGGAGTTCGGCGAGGATCTGGGCGGCGCGTTGGTAGGGTACGCTATCGGCGGGGTTGGCCTTGGCGGCGTCGCGGAGCATGTCGGGATGGAAGACGACGCCGTCTTCGCGGACCATGGCTCCGTTCTTCTTGATGGATTCGACAGATTTTTCCCAGGTGACGACGGCGGCTTCGTTGTCGGGGCGGATGGGGCGGGCGGTGGTGGGTTTGGTGACGAGTCCTTCGCAGTCGCCCAGGGTGGCGCTTTTAGCTTTGAGCCAGAGGGGTTTGGGGCGCTTCGTGAATTCGGAGGCGTGGAGGGCCATGGCCCGGCTGGGGATGCGGAAGGCGACGAACTGTTCGGAGTCGTGGGCATAGCGGCGGAGTTGGCCGGCGATGTCGGGATGGAGGTAGAGTTCCTGGCTCCATTGGCGGTACTCGCTGACGGACATGGGGCCGAGGGGGGGACGTTTGGAGTTGGGATTGGGGTTGGGTTGGGTGAGGCGTTGGCCGGTGAAGATGGAGGAAGCTTTCTGGGCTTTGAGGACGTCGAGCGAGCTCTGCTGGCCGTCGGCGGTGTGGGGTTCGAAGGCGACGCGGCTCGCGTTGCGTTGAAGGACGCCGACGAAGGTGCCTTGGATGATTTTGACGATGGTCCAGGGGAACTCGGCGAGGAAGACGTCCCAGAACTCGCGGCCTTGGGTTTTGGCGGTTTCGCGGGCGGCGAGGACGTCGCGCCAGAGGGTGTTGATGGTGTTTTCGGCGAGGGACTTGGCGAGGCGCTGGGGGCCGGGGTCGGAGGGGCGGCCGCCGAGGACCTTACTGAGGAGTTCCGAGAGGCAGCTGGTGAGGCGGTTGAGGCCGAGTTGTTTGATGTCGTCTTCGGTGAGATTGGTGCCGCGCTCGTTGACCATGAGGGCGAGGTCGCAGAGGAATTCGACTTCCTGCTTGACGATGAAGATGAGGAGTTCTTTGCCGGCGCCCTTGGGGATGGCGCCGCGGAGGACGCTGGAGATGACCTCGACGAGCATGGGGGGCACGTCGGCTTTGAGGACGCCGCAGAGTTCGCGGATGATGCTGGTTTTGGCGAGGGCGGCGCCGGCGGAGCGGCCACCGGCGCGGAGGACGATGAGACTGATGCGGTAGGCGGCCTCGCGGAGGGGGTCCATGCCGGTGAGGGTGGGGACGAGGGCGAGGACCTGGAAGGAGGCGCCTTCGGCGGTTTCCAGGCCTTTGGTGATGGTTTCGGCGGAGTCGATGGCGCGGTTGCGGAAGAGGTCGACGGATTTATAGAGGCGGCGGGAGTCTTCGCGGATGAGGGCTAGATGGATGCCGAGTTCGTGGACATTTTTGTAGGTGAGGGCGCTGGCGGCGGCATTGACGTCGTAGGCGACTTTGGTGGTGCGTTCGATGAGTTTGTCGAATTCGCCAATGTCGGGTTTGGGGGCGCGTTTGACGGCTTTGAAGAGGCTGACGGCGGCATCGGTGGCGGCGGCGAAGGCGGCGGTGGAGTTGGCGACGGCGCTTTCGATGAAGCCGTCGGGGTCGGCCCACTCCTGGTAGATTTTGCGATTGTCTTTGATGTCGTTATAGAGGAGGAGGGTCTCGTCGCGGAGGATCTTGTGGTAGTCCTTGGCTTTTTGGACGAATTCTTCGGGTGTGACGAGGTGGATCTTGCTGTAGAAGACGATTTCGAGGAGGATGGAGGGGCGGCAGACCTGTTCGATGGCGGTGGAGACGAGGGCTTGCTGCTGGGGGGCGACGGGGGAGCGGAAGCGTTCGCCGTAGGCGCCTTGTTCGAGGCGGAGCTGTTCGGCCTGGGCGGGTTCGAAGACGTAGTCTTTGGGCTTGGCGTTGAGCAGGGAGTTGTGGGGCATGGGTTAGCTCCGGTGGGTAGTTTCGAGGCGCTGGCGGAAGTCGTCGTCGATTTCGTCGCCTTCGGGGAGGTTTTCGGCGAGGCGGAAGGCGCGGATGGCTTCTTTGAGGAGGTCGTTGGTTTCGCCGTCGATGGGGCCATCGTAGAGGCCGAGGTTGCGGAGGCGGGCCTGGACGCCGGTGAGGGTGGAGAGGGGGTCGAGGTGGCCGAAGTTGAGGTCGCAGGCGGCGAGACTGCCGTGGGGGCCGACTTCGATGCGGCCGGAGCGGACGTCGGGGCGGACGAAGACGCGGAGCCAGCCGTCGGGGTCGAGGTTTCCGGTGGAGGCGAAGCCGTCGAGGGTGAGGACGTAAGGGGCGTTGGCGAGGGGCTTGTTGTCGTAGTCGAGGAACTGGAGGTTGAATTTTTCGGGTATGCCTTTGCGGACGAACTGGTGGGTGGCGTCGGTGGGTTTAGAGACCTGCCGGGGGCGGATGGCGGGAATGAAGAGGCGGTCGCCGGGAAAGAGGACATTGTGATGTTTGCGGAGTTGGCGGAGGGAGGCGTTTTGGCCGTGCTGCCAAACGGTAGACCAATGATGGCCGGCGGCGAGGGCGAGTTGGACGGTGGTTTCGCCCTGGGTTACTTCGTGATGATGATCTTCCGTGTTGGCCATAGCGCGATGCCTGATATCTTACGCGAGAACGGGAGGCGAATCCGATCACGGCGGCGGCAGGGGAGGGCCGCGCTGGATACAATGAGAATCGATATGGTCTTTTGGCGAACGGGTCTGTGCGTGCTGGTAGCTGGCGGGATGTTGGCGCCGGCGGTGTTGGCGCAGCGAAGCGGCGGGTTTGTGCCGGGGCAGAAGCGGCCGCCGGGGGATCCGGTGGAGATCGCGCGGGGCAAGCAGGTGTACGGGATATCGTGCCGGTCGTGCCACGGAGCGGATTTGCGGGGTGGCGACATGGGGGGGCCGAACCTGCTGCGGTCGCAGTTGGCGCTGGCGGACCGGGCGGGCGAGTTGATTGTTCCGGTGATCCAGGGTTCGCTCGCGCGGAGCGGGATGCCGGCGATTCCGATGAGCCCGGAGGACGCCAAGGCGGTGTCGGCTTATGTGCGCAGCGTGATGGACACGATTGGCGGGCAGGGGAAGCCGCCGAGCGAGATGGCGCCGCCGTCGATTCTGGTGGGTAACGCGGGGGAAGGCGAGAAGTTTTTCGGGCAGAAGTGCGCGGGCTGCCATGCGGTGACGGGTGATTTGCGGGGGATTGCGACGCGGTTGGCGGATCCGAAGGTGCTGCAGAATACGTGGGTAGCCGGGGTGGTGCGCCGGGGTGGCTTCGGGACGCCGCGGAGCACCAAGCCGACGCTGGTGACGTTGACGCCGAAGACGGGGGCGAAGGTGGAAGGCAAGCTGGTGCGGATGGACGCCTTTCAGGTGACTTTGGAGCTCGAGGACGGAACGATCCGGTCGTTCGGGCGGGACGGCGAGGCGCCGCGGGTGGAGGTGAAGAACCCGCTGCAGCCGCATATTGACATGCTGCCGCAGCTGACCGATCAGAATATGCACGATGTGACGGCCTACCTGGTGACGATCAAATGAGAATTTGGCTTGGATTGGTGTGCCTTGGATTATGGGGCGCGGCGCTGTGGGCGCAGGGCGGGGGCGTAACCCCGCAGGAGTTGCTGAAGCCGTTGAAGGAGCAGTGGCCGACCTATAACGGCGACTACTCGGGCCGGCGGTACAGCCTGTTGAAGGAGGTCAATACGGCGACGGTGAAGAACCTGTCGCTGGCGTGGATGATCCGGCTGACGCCGGGGATGCCGCAGGCGGGCGGCGGCGGGGGGCGGGGGCGGTTTGCGCCGCCGTCGACGGCGAAGCGGATTGTGGGCGGGGAGGGAACGGGTGATCTGCAGTTGGGCGGGGGGACGATTAAGGCCTCCGTGCTGATGGTGGACGGGACGCTGTACTTCTCGATGCCGGATAACGCGTGGGCGGTGGATGCGCGGGATGGGCGGGAGCTGTGGCACTACTACTGGAAGACGAAGGGCGGCACGCACATCGGCAACCGTGGGCTGGCGATGTGGAACAACTACCTCTACATGGAGACGCCGGACAACTATCTGGTGTCGCTCGAGGCGAAGACGGGCAAAGAGCGCTGGCACAAGCCGATTGCGGATTTGGAGCAGGGCTATTTTTCGACGCCGGCGCCGGTGGTGGCGGGCAACCATGTGCTGGTGGGGACGGGGAACGATATCGATTCGCCGGGGTTTCTGCAGTCGTTCGACCCGGAGACGGGGGAGTTGCAATGGAAGACGTACATGGTGCCGATGAAGAAGGGGGATCCGGGGCTGGAGACGTGGGCGAGCCTGGACGCGGCGCGGCACGGGGGCGGGCAGACGTGGATTCCGGGGGCGTACGATCCGGAGACGAAGCTGTACATCATAGGGACCGGCAATCCGACGCCGGCGTACACGACGGGCAAGCGGGGGGACGGGGACAACCTGTACACGTGCTCGCTGGTGGCGTTGGATGTGGAGACGGGGAAGATTCGCTGGCATTACCAGACCTCGCCGCACGATCTGCACGATTATGATTCGGCGCAGACGCCGATTCTGGCGGATCTACCGTTTAACGGGAAGATGCGGAAGCTGGTAATGACGGCGGCGCGGAACGGCTATTTCTTTACGCTGGACCGGGTGACGGGGGAGCGGTTGGTGAGTGCGAAGTATGGGATGCACACGAACTGGGCGAAGGGGCTGAACCGGAACGGTGCGCCGGAGCATGATCCGGTGAAGGATCCGACGGTGGGCGGGGCACTGGTTTCGCCGACGGCGGAGGGTACGGTGAACTGGCAGCCGCCGGCGTTTTCGCTGGATACGGGGCTGTTCTATGTGCCGGAGTGGAATGCGTTTTCGATTTTTTATCTGACGGATTTGGATCCGCGGGGATCGATGGGGTTAGGGGGGAAGGAGGAGGTTGGGGTGGGGTCGCCCGGGGATTACCTGAGCGCGATTGATTACAAGACGGGGAAGGTGGTGTGGCGCCACCGGTGGTACGGCATGGGCGGGAGCGGGGGATTGTTGGCGACGGCTGGCGGATTGGTGTTCGCGGGGGACGGGCAGAGCAATTTTGTGGCGCACGATGCGCGGACGGGAAAGCCGCTGTGGCATACGCGGATCGGGAACATTTCGAACGCGCCGCAGACGTATCTGCTGGACGGTCACCAGTATGTGACGGTGGCGACGGGGGATACGCTGTGGGCGTTTGTTTTGAACTGAGAAGGGCTAGGGTTGGGCGGGAGGCTGGTGTCGATCCCAGACGTGGACGGCGAGGACGCGGGGCCCGGCGGGGGCCTGGCGAATGACGTTGGTCTGCAAGACGACCTGAAGATTCCGCTGCTCCCAGTCTTTAGGGGCTCGCCGTTCGAATTCGGCGAAGGCGCCGGGGTCGGTGAGGAAGGCGCCGGCAGCTTCGGTCCCGTATTGGAGGATGCCGGCGAGGAAGACCATGACTTTGCCGGAGTGGGGATCGAAGAGGCGGGTGACGATGGCGTAGTCGACGTTGCTGTTGGCGGAGGGCCAGACGCGGGTGAGGGACCAGGGGCGGGAGTGCTGGTTGCGGTCGACGACGGCGAGGCGCTCCTCGCCGGAGGGGAGTTGTTCGGCGTGGAAGGAGAAGCGGAGATCGCGGGTCATTTCGAGGGTCCACTGGTTGTTGAACGCGCCGATGAGGAGGGTGGGGTGTTTGCGGAGTTCTCCGAAGCTGAGGCTGCTGCCGACGCGGACCGATAGGGGTTTTTGGCGGCGGGCGAACATTTCGCTGAGGCGGGCGGCGACGAGGGCATCGGCGGCGGAGACATAGCGGTCTTCCAGGCGAACCATGGCGCTCGCGGGTGGGGGAGGGATGGTGGCGAGGCGGTCCCATTGACGCTGCCGGGGTTGGTAGGCGACGGAGTGGCCGAGGCCGATGAGAACGGGGTGGGAGTCGGCGGTGGCGGGTTCCCAAAACCGTTCGAGGGCGGAGGGTGCGGGCGGGGGGGGGGCTAGGGTCCGGTTGAAGGCGACAGCGCCCAGGAGGAGGGTGAGGAGGAGGGTGAGGAGGAGGAGGAGCGGGGTTTGCCAGGAGCGGCGGGGTGGCGCCGGGGTGGGAGTTTGCCGGGTGTCTTCCCAGCGGAACTCGGGCAGGTAGGAGCCCGGGGGGAGGACGATGGAGAGCGGGGATGAGGGTGAGGATTGGTAGAAGGCGGCCAGGCGCTTGCGGACGTCGTTGGCGCCGACGCGGACGATGGAGTCGGCGGAGGGATCGTAGGCATCGTCGCGACCAAAGACTTCGACGCCGATGATGCGCTCCTTGAGGAGATCATCGCGACCCTCGAGGGCCCGTTCGACGACGTACTCGAGGAACTGGCGTCCCCGGCGGGTGCTGCGGAACTCTTTGCTGGCGACGATCTCGGCCAGATGCCGGCGAACTGCTTCGACCTTTTCCCGGTCAAGGACGGGGTGGGCGGCGGAGGGGGTAAGAGAGTTAGCCATGGCCGGGTTTTCTGCTGGTTCTAACATCGCCTAACCTGCCCTAACCGCGATGCTAAACGACACGATTGATTGATGTTTCGGTTGGGTTACGGGATTCACTGTTTCTAGCCTTGACGGTGGCCGAGGGCGGGCTTCAGCATGCGGGTAGGACCAAGGAGATTCCTGCCATGAACCGTCTTGTTCGAAACAGCCTTTGGCTAACTGCCGTTGCGCTGGCGCCCTGGGTGGCGCCCGCGCAGGTCATCACCGGCACCATACTGGGAACGATCACCGATCCTTCGGGGGCGCCAGTGAAGGGGGCGAAGGTGAAGATTGTAAACACGGGGACGAACATCGTCACCCAGACGAGTTCCAACGATGCTGGTGAGTACGTCCAGCCGTACCTGCCGACGGGGACTTACGACGTGACGGTGGAGGCGACCGGATTCAAGAGTTTCCGCTCGACCGGGGTGACGTTGACGCTGGACTCGAAGGTCCGGATTGATGCCGCCCTGGCGCTGGGGGCGGTGCAGGAGACGGTGGAGGTGCGGGCCAATGCGCTGGCGCTGCAGACGGACTCGACCGACTTGAACGCGACCGTTTCGACCAATATCATGGCTAGCGTGCCGAACATCGGCCGGAGTCCAACCTATTATATGGCGACGATTCCGGGGGTGGTGCCGCGCGGGAACTTTGAGGGAACGGGGAATTTTGCTACCGGGGACGGGGCGCGGGCGCAGTTTTCGAATTTTGCGGTGAACGGGTCGCGTCCGATTTCGACGGAGGTGCTGCTCGACGGGGCGCCGAACACGGGTGCGGCGTTTAACGAGATCATCACGGTGCCCAATCTGGATGCGATTGGTGATATGAAGGTGATTACGAATGCCTACTCTGCGGAGTACGGGAGGGCTTCGGGCGGGGTGATCAGCTTTGGCACCAAGAGTGGGACCAATCAGTTCCACGGGGCAGTTTACGACTACTGGCGCAACTCCGCTCTGAACGCGAACGACTTTGGTCGCAACAGTTTCGGGCGGACTCCGGGGGGCGATCCCGTCCGCGAAAAGGGCGTGTTCAACATCCATCAGTTTGGAGCGAACCTTTCGGGTCCGGTCCGTTTGCCGAATTATGATGGCAAGAACCGGACGTTTTTCTTTTTCGCCTACGAAGGCAACCGGCGGGTGGAGGATGCTTCGGCGTTTTTGACGGTGCCGACGGCGCGCGAGCGGACCGGCGACTTTTCGCAGACCGTTGCGCAGTTCCGCAATCCGGCCAACGGGCAGTTGGAGGTGACGCCGCGATTGATTTTCAATCCGACGCCGGCCGGAGCGGCGGTGACGGAGGTTTCGGCGGGGCAGTTCCGGATTAACCGGGCGCCGTTTCTCGGTAACGTGATTCCGCCGGCTATGATCAACCAGACGGGCCGGACGCTGGTCAACAGCTATCCGCTGCCGAACATTCCGCCGCTGAACATTGACGGGACGGTGAACTACTTTGACAGCAATGTGATCCGGACCGAGACGGACCAGTTCATCCTGAAGCTGGACCAGCAGTTCAACGACCGGCACCGCACGTTTTTCCGCTGGACTTCGGACTGGACGCTGAACACGCCGCCGGACCGCTTCCGGGGCGAGGGCGGGAACCGCGCGGCCACGCAGCAGTCGCTGACGCGGCAGTATATTCCGACCTTCACGC
Organism: Bryobacteraceae bacterium CoA2 C42; assembly: GCA_019931245.1. Taxonomy (GTDB): domain Bacteria; phylum Acidobacteriota; class Terriglobia; order Bryobacterales; family Bryobacteraceae. Next base: position 96,009 of record JAINDL010000003.1, on the reverse strand, counting down.
TGGGCCATACGTGGACGAAGTCGGCGACGTCGTTGTTTGAGTTCCGGGCGAATGTGAACCGGTTGTCGTTAATCAACGAGCCGCCGCAGGGAGTGAACACGGATCTGGCGGCGTTGGGTTTCGCGCCGGACATGATCCGGGTTCTGCAGAACAATCCGTTCCCGTTTGTGGTGCCGGGCGGGGGCTTCCCGGAGATTGGTTTCCGCTTCTTCCAGCTCCAGCGGAATTTTTCGACGAATTCGAACTTTGTAGCGAACTACACGAAGATCCGCGGCAAGTGGACGCACAAGGCGGGCGGGGAGTATCGTCCGATGCTGAATAACTTCAATCAGCCGCGGGTACCCGGAATGATCTTCCGGGCGGATGAGAACTGGACGCGGGAGTGCACGGGTCCGGGTTGTCCGGCGCTGCCGCCGAATCGGGTGGAGGGTTACGTCCTGGCGGATGTGATGCTGGGGGCGATGCGGGGAGGGGACGCGGGTTCGCAGTTTGCCCAGAATGATCCGCGGGGCGCCTTCAAGAGCAGTTACTGGGGCTTTTACTCGCAGAATGACTGGAAGGTGACGCGGTCGCTGACGGTGAACCTGGGGGTGCGCTATGACCTGCAGATGCCGTTGACGGAGCGTTTCAACCGGTTGTCGCCGTTTGACCCGGCGGCGAGAAACTTTCTGGGTTCGCCGGGGGCCTATCAGCTGGCGGGCCGGGACGGGGTGAGCCGGTTCCAGATGGACCCGGACTACCGGCAGTGGCAGCCGCGGTTGGGGATTGCGTGGCGTCCTCTCGAAAAGACGGTGATCCGCGCGGGTTACGGCATCAGTTTTGATCAGACGACCGGGGTCGGGTCGGGGCTGGAAGGTTTTGGTACGGATGCTTTTACGGCGCCGGCGTTTTCGCGGATCCGGCCGTTGAACAACCTGGACATTCTGGAGCGTCCGTTCAACAACAGCTTTAACGGAGGGGGCACCGTTCTGGCGGATAGTGCGAACAACCCGCTTTTGTACGGGCGGAGCGTGGTAGCGATTACGCGGAATCAGCGGACGCCTTACATTCAGCAATGGAACTTTACCGTGGAACGGGAGCTGCCGAGCGGGATCAACCTGCAGGTAAGCTACGTGGGGACGAAAGGTACGCGGCTGACTATTCAGCAGCTGCCGATCAACGGGGTGAACGCGATGGACCCGCAAGTGCTGAACTCGGCACGGTCGACGTGGATTCAGACGGGGGTGAATCCGCTGAATCAGCTGATTGCGAATCCGCTGTTTGGCCGCATCCCGGCGTTCAATGCCGCGGTAGGCGGGGCGCAGGTGTCGCGGCTACAGACGCTGCTGCCCTACCCGGCTCTCCAGAACGTGACCTTGTTCCACCAGCGGTTTGGGAATTCGAACTACCACGCCCTGCAGGTGAATGTGCGGAGGGCGTACCGGTCCGGCCTGGAGATCGGCGGCAACTATACGTGGTCGAAGAGCATAGATATTGGCAACCACTTCTCCGTGAACGGCGCGGGCAACACGGCCAACGGCGGTGGGGCGAGTTCGTTTACGCTGCGGGACTGGAACCTGGAGCGGAGTGTATCGAACTCGGACGTGCCGCACCGGGCGGTGATCTACTACGCTTACGATCTGCCTTTCGGCAAGGGGCAGCGCTGGGCGACGAGCGGTGTTCTGAATGCGTTGGCGGGAGGCTGGAAGATTGCGGGCGTGACGACGTTCTCGTCGGGATTACCGTTGAGCGTGGCAGGAGGCGGCTTCGGGCGTCCGGACCTGATCAGCGATCCGGTGCTGCCGAAGGAGTACCGGGTGTTTGGCGACGGGCGGACGGCGACACGTTTGCCGGACGGGTCGTCGGTGGTGGTGCCCAACCGCCGGCTGCTGGTGTTCAACCCGAACGCGTTCCGGAACCGGATAGTTTCGACGGCGAATCCATCGGTACCGGGGGCGACGATTGTGCAGAACGATCTGTATTGGTACGGGACCGCGCCGCGGTTTCTGGACGATGTGCGCAGCTTCGGGATCAACAACTGGAATCTGACGGTGTCGAAGACGGTGTCGATGGGCGAGCGGCTGCGGGCGGAGATTCGGGCGGAGGCGGTGAATGCCTTCAACCGGACGGAGTTTGGCGCCGGCGGCATTGACCGGAACTTCGGAGGGGCGAACCTGAATCCGAACCAGGGTCCGTTGGGCGCGTCGACGAACGCCAATTTTGGCACGGCGGACATTACGGCGATCGGAAGAACGCCCCGGTATCTGCAGATGGTGCTTCGTCTGCAGTTTTAAGCACGGCAAGGAAGAACGCGAGGCGGGCGAACGCAGCCGGGTTCGCCCGCCTGGCTGTTTCCGGGCGAGTGGGGCGGGGGAGGTCAGTCGATGATGGCCTGGAAGACGGCGGCTTCAAAGTCGCGGTCGAGCTGGCGGTCGGTGTTGTCGACCTGGATCATCAGGACGCCGACAAGTTGTTCTTTGGGGTCGATCCAGAAGTGGGTGCCGAAGGCGCCGTCCCAGCCGTAGGCACCGGGGGAGACGCGCCAGCCGGCGGCGACGGGGTTGGTGATGACCTGGACGCTGAGGCCGAAGGCGCGGCCGGGGGCACGGCCGGGAAAGGTATCGGGGACGAAGGCGGAGGCCATCCATTCGACGGTGCGGGGGGAGAGGATGCGCTGGCCGTTCCATTCGCCGCCGTTGAGGAGCATCTGGGCGAAGGTGGCGTAGTCGTCGGCGGTGGAGTAGAGGCCGCCGGCGCCGCCGTGGTAGTTGGGGCCGTAGAGGCGGAGCATGCGGGCGTCGGCGGGGAGGCGGGTGATGGCGCCTTGGTCGCGGTGGTAGGTGGTGGCGAGGCGGGGGATGAGGTCGGGGCCGGGGTGGAAGGTGGTGTCGCGCATGCCGAGAGGTTGGAAGAGGCGGGTGGCGAGGAACCGGTCGAGGGGCTGGCCGCTGGTGAGTTCGACGATGTGGCCGAGGGTGTCGAAGCCGGCGCCGGCGCTGTAGGCCCAGCGGGAGCCGGGTTGGAACTCGAGGGGGGTGGCGCCGAGCTGGGGGATGGAGGTGGCGAGGGCGCCTTCGTAGAAGCCTTTGATTTTGGCGGCTTCGGCGCTACTCAAGGGGCCGCTGGCGAGGCCGGATACGTGGGTGAGCAGGTCCTGAACGGTGATTTCGCGTTTGGCGGGGGCGGCGTGGAGGGTGGGGCTGCCGGCGCGGACGGGCTCGGCGGCGACGGACTGGTTCTTGAAGGCGGGGATAAACTTCGAGACGGGATCGTTGAGCCGGACTTTGCCCTCTTCGACCATCATGAGGGTGGCGACGGCGATGACCGGTTTGGTCATGGACCAGATGCGGAAGAGGCTGTTGCGGGCCATGGTTTTTTTCGCTTCGGCGTCGGCGAAGCCGTGGGCTTCGGCGTGGACGATGCGGCCGCGGCGGGCGACGAGCGTCACGGCACCTTGAATGTTGTGGGCGGCGATGTGGCGCTGCATGGTGTCGTGGATGCGGCGGAGGCGCTCGGGGGAGAGTCCGGCCTGTTCCGGGTTTCCGTCGGGGAGGGCGGCGGAGGCGGAGAGGGCGGCGAGGAGGAGGATGGTGATGGGGGCGAGGGGTGGCATCGGGAAACCTCTGGATGTTATCGCAGATGGCAAGGGGTTGGGGGCAAAAAAAGCCCCCTCCGCGGGGAGGGGGCTTTTGCGCAGTTGGGTGGGAAGGTTCTAAAAGTAGAACTTCAGGCCCAACTGGATGTTCCGTGGGTTGCGGGTGGCGGTCAGCGAACCGAAGCCGAAGCGTCCGCCCGTTCCGCCCACCGCGGCAGGGGTGTTGATCAATTGACCGGCCCGGCTGAAGACCATGCTCCGGTTGAAGTCAGAAAACTGCACGTTGTTCCAGGCGTTAAACATCTCCACGCGCAGTTGGAGGTACCTGCTTTCGGTGAACTTGAGGTTCTTGAAGATGGAAGCATCCAGGTTCCAGAAGCCCGGCAGGCGGACGGGATAGTTGCCGTGCTCCCAGCCGGTCGAGCCCCTCACCGCCGGCAGAGTGAACGCCGTCGGGTCCACTTGCAGGAACTGCGTTTTTGTGGTGCCCTGCGGATCCTTGTTGATGAGAACGCGCGGGGCAATGTTCACTGAGCCCGTGTAGCGTTCATTCAGGTTGCCCAAGCCGTCGATAGAGAAGCTCACGTTTTCCGGCCGTCCGCTGCGGGCTTCGAAAATGCCGGAGATCTGCCAGTCGTTCAGGATCGTCCGCGTCACCGGATTACTGAAACCGGAGCCGTTGTTGGCCAACTTCGGCAGGTCGTAAACCCAGTTTACCGCCAGCACGTGCGGCAGGTCGTAAGCCAGCGGGCCGTAGTTCGTCAGGCGGGCGTTGACCGGATGCACGAAGTTGCCGTCGCCGTCGACGAGGCCGATGGTGCGGGACCAGGTATAGGCCAAGCCGTAGGTCAATCCTTTCGAGAAGCGCTTGGTTGCGCTGACCTGCAAGGAGTGATACTTCGAGGGCGCGCCAAAACTCAGGACATTGGTGTTCTCAAAGCCGGGGTAGGGGCGATAGAGGTTAACCGGCTTGGTTGTGCTGCCGTCGAATAACGGGTTGGGGTTGGTCGGGTCCTGGTTCTGCGGCAGCCAGGCCGAGCCCAGCGGCACCGCGTTCCAGTTCAGGCGGTAGATGTTGTAGAGACTGCGGCTGCCGACATAACCCACGTCGAGGAGAACTCCGGTGGGCAGCTCGCGTTGAATGGAGAAGTTCCAGTTGTAGGTGGTGGGTATGTTGCCGTTGATGTCGAAGCCGTTGACGGAAGCGGGGGAGAAGACGCCCGCGCTGGCCGGCGGAATCGATTCCAGCTGTCCGTAGAAGAACGTCGGCCGAATCGTGGAGGGCGGGTTCGGCAGCATGTCAAACACAGGATTGCCCTGGAAGCGATCGTAGAAGATCCCGCCGCCGGTCCGGATTACGGTTTTGGGGAGGATCTGATAGGCGAGGCCGACGCGCGGGGCGTAGTGGATGCCGCGGTCATTGATGAGTCCCGCGGGATATCCGTTCTTACCGGCCCGGCCCATGCCGTTCGAGTAGAGCGGGCCGGTGAACGCCGCCCCTCCCGTATTGACGATGGTGCCGATCAAGGCGGCCGGACCCACTTCTCCGTTCACCGGATTCACCGAAACCCGGCGCCCGTTCTGCAGCGCCGGCTGGCGGAGTTGGGCCGCCTGCGCTGTCTGGTAAAGCGCCGGATTAAAGGACGAAGTCTGCAGCGCCTGATCGAACTGGGGCTGGATCCAATAGAAACGCACGCCATAGTCTACGGTCAACTTGCTGGTAACGCGCCAGGAGTCCTGGAGGAACCACTCGACGTTCCAGTAGCGGTACTGGCCATTCAGCACGGTGTTGGACTGCGCGAGGCGTTGGAAGGTGCCGGTGAGGGCGTTCGAGAAGGCCCAATTGGTATCGAGCGGATTTGAAGAGTCCCGGTCAAACCAGATATCTCCGTTAATCGAGGTGAAGGCCGTTTGGTCTTTCTGGGAGTAATGCAGATAGATGCCGGCTTTGAGAGTGTGGCGTCCCCGCACTTTGGTCAGGTTGTTGGTGAAGTCCCAGGTGTGATTGAAGTTGCGGAAGGGCGTGCCTGCGAAGTTCGAGAACGGAGCGTTCGGTACGCCACCGAAACGCCAGTTCTGGACCAATCCCAGCTTGTCAGCCTCCGGGAAAGGCATGCGGTAGTTCAATCCGAGGGGTTGGCGTTGGAAGGCGTTGTCGGTCGGGTCGATGTTGAGCACGTTCCGCGAGGAACCGAAGATGAATTCGTTGGTGAGGGTGGGGCTAACGGTGGTCGTCAGGTTGGTGATAAAGCTCCAACCGGGGTTGCCAAAGTTCATGGGTCCGAACGGGATGTTGTAGTCGGCGTTCCACTGTCCATAGGGCATGTTCTGTTCGCTCTTGGTCCGGAGGTAGCGGGCGTAGAGGCGCCATTTGTCGCTGATGTTGTAGTCGCCGCGGTACATCTCTTCGCGGCGTGGGAACGAGTGCGAAACCTGCGTCTGGTAGTTGAAGTCGGGATTGATGCCGGCGGCGTTCGGCTGCGGATAGAAATTCAGGATGCGCCGGCCATCCGCGCTGATCCGGTTCTGCGGAATGATGTTTCCCGGGAACTGAATGTTATTGTTTAACGGGTCCCGCACGACAAGCGGGGAGCCGCCGCCTTCGCGGGACTGCGAGAAGTTGCCGGTCCGCTCGAGCGCCGTGGGCACGGTGACGTTGCGGAGGGAGTTGGCGATGAGTTGGTTCTGCCATTCGGTGCCGATGAAGAAGAAGAACTTGTCTTTATTCCGGTTGAAGAGTCCGGGGATGTAGACGGGACCGCCGATGTTGAAGCCCGGGTAGTTGCGTCGCGAGAGGGGGCGCTGGCGGTTTTCCATGTTATTACGCCACAGGTTCGCGTTGAGGCTTTCGTGCTGGTAGAACCAATAGCCGGTGCCATGGAAATCGCGGGTGCCGCTTTTGGTGACGACTTGAATCTGCGCGCCGGAGGAGCGGCCGAACTCGGCCGGCTGGGCGTTGGTGATTACCTTGAATTCGCCGATCTGGTCCATGTTCAACGTGGCGAGGGCGCCGCCGTTCGAGCCGGTGTCGACGTTGGTGACGCCGTCGACGGTCAGGTTGTTCTGGTTGCCGCGGTTTCCATTGGCTTGAATGCCGCCCAAGCCGCCGGTGTAGACGACGCCAGGAATGACGCGGACGAGGTCGAGGAAGTTGTTGCGGTTCATGGTGAGGTCCAAGACCTGTTTGCCTTGCAAGACGCCGGAGCGGTCCGCGCCGGTGGTTTGGACTTCGGCGGCGGCGGCCTCGACCGTGATGGTTTCAGTTAATGCGCCAATTTCGAGCGTGACGGGGATGTCGAGGCGGTCGGAGGCGAACAGTTTTACTTCGCGCCGCTCAAACTTCTTGAATCCTGTGACCTCGATCGCGACGGTGTAGGTGGATGGCTGCACGGCTTGGAAGAGGTAGAAGCCCTCGTCATTGGTTTCCGTTTCGCGAGTGTTGCCTTGTACGGTGTTAATAAGCCGTACTTTCGCTTTGGGAACAATGGCTTGCTGGTTGTCCCGCACCACTCCGGAAATGGAGCCGGAGATCTGCTGGGCGGGAAGGAGAGAGGAGAGTAGGCACAGAGCAAGCGCAGCCTGCCCCGCGTGGCGGAGATGCATCGTGGAAGCCCCTTTTTATGTGATGTTACCAACTGTTCCCGGTAACTGGAGTGACCGGGAGATCCCAAACTTGCGGAAAGTATATATAACTTTTTCATCAAAGAAAAGGGGGGGGGTAGTTCTTGTGTTTGTTAGCTAAAATGAGCGAGGATGTTCACGCTTCCGCTCCTCTTCCTTTTGGCGCAGTTGGACTTTTATGAGCAGGGCACGGCTTACCTTCGCGCGGGGCGGTTGCCCGAGGCCGAAGCCGCCCTTCGCCGCCACCTGCAGGCTCATCCGCGCCATTGGGAAGCGTTGGCGAACTTAGGGGCGGTCCTTTCCCGCCGCGAGGATTATGCGGGCGCGATTGCCCAATACCGCAAAGCTCTTGCGCTGGCTCCGCACCTGGCTCCCCTGCACTTGAATGTGGGATTGGCTTACTTCAAGCAGCAGGATTGGGGGAACGCCCTGCCGGAGTTCGACCTATTCCTCGCGTCGCAACCTGGTCACCGGCAGACGCTGCAACTGCGCGCCCTGACCTTGCTTGAGCTGGAACGCTACGCGGAGGCCGTGGCGGCGTTTTCGGCGCTGCGTCCGGCGGACGCCACGGTGGATATTGGCCTGGCGACGGCCTACCTGCGCTTGGGGCGCCCGGCGGAGGCCCAAAACATTCTGGCGCCGCTGCTCGAGCGCGGCGATTCGCCCGAAGTGCTCTTGACCGTTGGGCAGGCGCTGGTGGCGGAAGACCGGCTGGACGAAGCGCTGGAGGCCTTTGTCAGAGTTCGCCGTCTGGCTCCATCGCTGCCTACTTTGCAACTCCACATTGGCGCGATTCATTGGCGGAACAAGCGCTTTGCGGACGCGGTGGCGGAGTGGCGGGGCGAATTGGCGCAACACCCGGACAGCGTCGAGGCGAAGTTCACGCTAGGCTCCGCTCTGGCCCAGAGTGGCGGCGATAAGATGGAGGCAGAACGCCTGCTGCGGGCCAGCCTGAAGCAGAAGCCCCGACACGCGAAGGCGAATTATCAGCTGGGTAAACTGTTGTGGCAGGCGAAGCGAAACGGGGAGGCCCTTACGTGTCTCGAAGCGGCGGTCAAAGCGGATCCGGACTACCGGGAGGCCCACTTCCTGCTGGGCGGCATTTACCGCGCCCTGGGCCGCAAGGCGCTCGCCGACCGCGAGTTTGCGGCGGTCAAGCGGTTATCGGCCGAGCAACTGTCCGCGCAGCAGGATTTGTTCTCGGAGCCGCAGTAGCTTTTGGGTGTGCTCCGTGCCACGCCGATCGCGTCACCGCGCAGGGCCAGTCCCGCCACGCTCTGACTTTGAAGCCATATGATGGGGAAAACTTCGTGGGCAAGAGCGTAAGCGAGCGTGGCGGCACGATCTACCGGTTTGACCGGGAGCAGATTCGGCTAGAACGGGGCGGGGAAGCGCGGAGCTTTCCGATTGCGTGGCTGTTCGGCGCCGGCCACTTCGCGCGCACACCGGTGCTGTCGGTCGCCGGGCGTTGGGTGGAGCATCGCCTGAGTTGGTACGCCGCGCCGAGCCGGTTGAGCCTGACGCCGGGTCACCCGCTCCAGCCGTCGTCTTCATGGGAGGAGTCGCTTGGCGTGGTGCAGAGCGATCAGAACGCGGCCCGCTGCTTTGGCTGTCACATGACGGCGGATCGTCCGGGGGTGCATTGTGAGAGCTGCCACGGCGCGCAAAGGGGACATCCCGCGGCAAAGACGATCCGGCGTGACCGTACCGTGGCGGCCTGCGCTGCCTGCCACCGTTCTCCGCTGCGCGAGTATGCCTCGCCGGCACCGGAGATGGAAGATCCGCTGAGTGTGCGTTTTGCTCCGGTGGGCCTGACGGTGAGCCGCTGTTATGTGGGCAGCCGCCGGGCCAAACAGCCTCTCGATTGCGTCACATGCCATGATCCGCACGCCAATGCCGCCCCGAGCGTTTCCTACGATGCCCAATGCCGGTCGTGCCATGTGAGGCGGGCAGTTGGCAGCTGTCCCCGCCGCCCCGATTGCGCGTCTTGTCATATGCCCAAGTCCACGCCCTTGCCTTATTTGACCTTCACCGACCATCGCATCCGCAAACCGGACTAGGCGGTCTGCGGGTTGTGGGCACTGATGGCAGAATCCCTTCGACGGCCCGTCCACCGCGTCACTTTGGCGGCGCGCTCCTGCGGGCTGCCTGGGTATGGGGTGGTTCCCTTCTGCGGTCAGGTGCCCGCCTCCGTCAGTGCTGCCGCTCGTAGGGAAACGGTCCGGGCGGGGAGCTTGGGAGGCTCGCGCCACCGTTGGGGAGAAATCTCTAATGGGTTGTCCGGGTGCCCCGTTTCGAGGGAGTCGGTTCTTCCGAGGGAAGCGACTTCGCTCATGACGATGGACTTCCTGACTTCCGTTCCGAGCAGCCGCAGCAGGTGGTGGCGGGAGGCGTGAATCCGGGGCGGCCATCGCGCGGAGCGTGGCGGGGCTGGTGCGCGTGCGGCGCCCTGGATGTTGCGGCCGATGATGTTGTGGGTGCGGTGAGCAGCGTAAGAGCGTGTTCGCTTTTGGTTTCGGGTTGGGAAGTTTTTGTGGTTGGTGTTCGTCTACGGAGAGGAATCCGGTCGGCCGGGATTGTCCTGTCTTGGTGAGTCTGCGAGAGAATCACGAGAGGGGACGGCTTTTGCCCGAGTGGATCGAACGGTGTGGGACATGAGTTTCGGGCCGAAGATTGTTGCTGCAGGGAGAATGAGATTGTTGACGGACTATTTAGAGGCGTACGGATATTGGGTTTTGGTCGGTGCGGTATTTGCGGAGCAGGTGGGTGTTCCGTTACCCGCCACGCCGGTTTTGCTGGGGATGGGCGCCTTGGCGGCAGTGGGAAAGCTTTCTTTGTTCTGGGCCGTGGTGACGGCGATTTTGGCTTGTGTTTCGGCCGATTCGGTGTGGTTTTGGCTGGGACGGCGGAAGGGGCGAGCGGTGTTGCGGCAGATTTGTCGGATTTCGCTCGAGCCGGAGCGATGCATGACTTCGGCCAACGCGTGGTTTGTGCGGGTGGGGGATCCGACGGTGGTGGCGGCGAAGTTTGTACCGGCGTTGAGTCCGGTGGCGGCGGCGATTGCGGGTGCGGAGGGGATGACGTTGCGGCGATTCTTGCTGCTGGACCTTTTGGGGGCAACGGCCTGGACGGGTGGGTTTCTGGGGTTGGGTTACGTGTTCCATGATCAGGTGGAGGAGGTGGTGGAGTGGGTGAGGCGGCTGGGGAAGTGGGGATTGTTGGTAGGCGGGGTGTTTCTGGTGGGGTTGGGGGTGGTGAGGTGGCGGACGCGGCAGGGGGTGCTGCGGCGGATGCGGGAGGCGCGGATCAGCCCGGAGGCCTTGTGGCAACGGTTGGAGGCAGGGGGGCGGGTGACGGTGCTGGATTTGCGCGATGCCGAGGAGTTGGCAGCGGGGCGGGCGAAGATTCCTGGGGCGGTGCATTTTCCGATGGTGGAGTTGGAGCGGCGGCAGCGGATGCTGCCGCGAGACGGGGAGATTGTCTTGTACTGTTCGTGTCCGGAGGAGCGCACGAGTGTGGCGGTGGCGCTGGCGTTAGAGCGGCACGGGGTGCGGCGAATTCAGTTGCTGGCGGGTGGGTATGGCGGGTGGCGGGAGCGGGGTTTGCGCGTGGAGGAGTTGTGAGGTTTTGCGGGGGGAGCGGATCTCGATTCCGGAGATCTTCTGTTGGCGCCGGGTCTGCAGTGGGCTGTATCATTTCAAATTAATAATTAAACATTAAAATAATTTTATCTAAATTATTATACTTTTGTTGTACATTCTTATAATGGAAGCCTCTGCCTAAAAGAGGTGGATTGGAAGAATGGAAAAGGAGTTGTGGAATGAATCGGTTGCTCCCTGTTGGGGTAAAAAGTATTGCTGGTTCGACCTACACCGCGGTTTTGCTGGGCCAGTTCAGCACAAGCGGGGAAGGTAGTGGCTGGCGTTATTTGATCATTAAATCGACCATAACTGGCGGAGAAACCCAGTATGGATATTATGATTGTTTTGGGAAATCAAGTCTTGATTTAGCCTGGGCGAACCCGAGCGCGTTGTCGTTCAGTGGGCCGTCGTACAGCATCGATGCTGAGTTGGGCGATTTGTTGAAGACGGTGTCGAGTGAGGGCGCGGCGGTGACCAACTACGCGCTGGAGACGGGTGGTAATTTGGCTGCGGTGTCAGCGAGTACGACAACGGTGGCGGCCAATACGGGCGCGACGGCGACGAGTGCGGCGGCGATTGCGGCAAATACGGCGACGGTGGCGACGAATACGGGCGCGACGGCGACGAGTGCGGCGGCGATTGTGACGAATACGGGTACGGTAGTGACGAACACGGGTGCCACGGCGACGAGTGCGGCGGCGATTGCGACGAATACGGCGACGGTGGCGACGAATACGGGCGCGATGGCGACGAGTACGGCGTCGATTGCGGCGAATACGGGGCGGATTCCGGCGCAGGGCTTGGCTGGTCCGGCGAACTCGCTTCCGGTAGTGCTCTGCTCGGATGTCGCGATGACCGGTCCGGCGGCGCAGACGGCGGGGAACAACATTCTGACGACGGATGGGTCGGCGACATCCTGCGAGCAGTACAACGGCGCCCTGCTGCAGGTGGTCAGCACGGTTGGTGTAACGGCCGGGGCGGTTGCCTTCGAGCAGTCGGCGGACGGGACGAACTGGGTGGCGTTGCAGGTCCTGGACGTGGTTACGCAGAATGCGAACCCGGTAACGACTTTAACGATTTCCGCGAATACGGTGCGGATTTTTTCGGCCAGCCTGTTTTGCCGTTTCCTCCGGATGCGGGTTGCAACGGCGGTGGTGGGAGGTTCGATTCAGGGGATGGCCGTGCTTTCCCAGAACAGCCAGCTTCCGTTGACGCGGAACGTGCAGCAGGCGGTAGCGTCGCAGTTGAACGCGACGGTGGTGGGATCGGGCAACTTCTCGGTAGTCGGTCCGGGGACCCATTCGGCGGCTGCGACCGGGAATCCGGTGCGAGTGGCGGGACGGGTGAACACGGCGGTCGATACGACGCTGGTGGCGGGGGACACCTCCGATCTGTTTGTCTCTTCTTCCGGGCAGTTGGTACAGAAGCCGTATGCGGGTGCCGAGATGGACTGGCAGTATACGGGAGTGCTCACAACGACAACGGCAACGGCGGTACGGTCGGCGGGAGCGGCGGGCGTTCGCAATTACGTAACTGGGCTGCAGTTCCAGAACACGAGTGCGACGGCCACGACGGTGTTGGTGTCGGACGGAGCGGCTCTGATTGCGCAGTATAACGCTCCGGCGAATATGGCGTTACCGGCGGTGATTGGGTTCACGACGCCGCTGCGGGGGACGGCGGCGACGGCGCTGAATGTGAACTGCGGGACGGCGGCGGCGAACCTGCTGGTGAACGTGCAGGGCTACCAGGCCGTGTAGGCAGGCGCAGAGGGAGAGGCGGTCTGAGCGAGCCGCCTCTTCCTTGACGCTTTGGGCCTGATGCTTCGGGGGGGTTGGCAGTGGGCGCGCTGATCCTGTAGTGGGAGCGACACGGTGGGAAGTTGAGGAATCGGGACCGGGCGCGCACAAAATTTAAACCCACTACTGGTCAGTAAAAAGCTTTGGGTCCGAATGAGCGGCAGGATCCGTCGCGTGGGCTGCCATTTTCGGGGCCGCAAAGGGTAGGTGCTCATTCTCGCTTTACGCCGCGCGGGTTGACTCGGTAGCGGCTCGACACGCACCGTTCCTGTAGAATCTGGCCCAGGATGGCCTTATGAAAGGTTTTTCTCAACTGAATCAGCAAACCATAGAACTCCTGCTGGAAGCTCCGCGCAGAGTAGTCTTGAGTTCCTCGAACGCCGTCTCGATCTCCCAGCGTTGGCGGTCCAAAGCCGCCAATTCTTCGGCCGGAGCTTGCGTGTGGTCGAGGACGGTGGTGATCAGGCAATAAACCGGCTCAGCGCCGGGCAGATGGTCCAGGTGGTGATCGATCACCCGCACCACAATGGCGTTTGGGTCTTGGCGTCTGTCCGATGTCGACGGGTAGATCCGGCTGAGATAGGAGCCGTCCGGCAAGTGCCGGTCTGGATGCAGAATAGCGTTGTTTCGGGTTCTCCCGAGCAGGTCCGCGCCAGTACTTGCCGCCGCCTTCCAATGCTTATGATTCGGGAAGAAGCGGTCGGCCAAGCAGAGCACACGGTTGCTTCTCCCGAGGGCTGAGGGCGGGAATGACTGCTTCGGCCAACTTCAATTCATCGACGTTGTAGCGGCCCATGCCGGTTCGGCTATTGGTTTGCGCGATGCGCTGGTGGCAGGGGGCGCCGAACTGGGCGGGGGCGTAGGGGGAGTTTGGAGTTGGAGAGCGGTGTAGAGAGCGGCGGCGGGAGTGTTCGCATCGGTTCGGGTCCGAAGATAGCATGGCGGGGATGGGGGCCGCGTGGGATCAGGAGGGCGGGCGGAGGTAGAGGCGAAAGGTTTCGGAGGCATCGCGTTCGACGATGGTGGCGCCATCGCTGAAGAAGTCGAGTTTCGCGCGGAGCTTCACTTCAACGGTTCCGTAGGCTGTTTTGTATCGTTTGGTTGGATCGGACTCTTCCCAGGGGAAGACGGCGATCACGAACTTGGAGCCGATGGTGATGTCGTAGTCGGTCTGGTAGTCGTCGGGGAGATCGACGTCGACGATGGGCATGATGCTTTCGTCGGGCCGGGTGACCTGGGCTTTGATTGTCCAGGTGGCTTCGGAGCCGGAGAGGGCGAGGGGGGAGTTTTCGGAGGCGACGATGCGGCCGAGGATGGTGGTCCAGGAGCCCATGACGGAGCCGGTGGTCCACTCGGAGGTGATTTCGAGCTGGTAGTCGTAGTAGAGGTTGTCGAGGGCGCGGTGCTGGCCGGCGATGTCGTCAGCGAGAGAGCTGAGGCGGCCGCTGTACCAGTATTCGTCGCGGGAATCGCCGAGATCGAGGAGACCGGGGCCGGTGCCCCATTTGCTGTAGCGCAGGAACTTGGAGGAGGCGCTCACGTTGGCGACGATGAAGGTGCCGAGGCTTTGGAGGCCGAGGCCGGCGACGGCGACGACGACGCCGACGCCGGTTTCGGCGAAGACGGTACCGCCGAGGGTCATGGCGGCGCCGACGGTGCGGAGGCCGTGGACGACGGTTTCGTCGGTGGTGCGGCCGGAAATGGTATCGGCGCCGGCGAGGACCATGTCAATGCCGGCGGAGGCGACGGCGAGCGGGGAAAAGCGAAGGCTTTTGGTGCCGTAGAGGCGAAGTTTGGGGTCCCAGAGTTTCACGCCGACGAGGCGGGCGTTGGTCTGGACGGCGGCATAGGCATCGAGGAGGGCGCCGGAGGCGTTGAGGACGGTTTGGAAGCCGGGATTCGACTTGAGATCGTCGTAGGCGTAGGCGAGATTGACGGCCTCAATACCGATGGCGGCGATTTCCATGCCGGTCTTGGCGATAGCGAGGCGGGTGACGTTCGGGGATACGATGATCTCCACCGTCTCTCCGGTGAGACCGGCGCGGCGGGCTTTGCGAAACTTGCGCCGTTCGATGGCGGCGAGGGCGCGACGCTCGGCGCGGTTGCCGGCGTGTTTGAGTTCGATGCCATGGGTGCGGCGGATCCAATCCTCGAGGGTGGTGATCGCCTCTTTTTTGTAATGCGTCACCCAGTTCGAGGCTTGGTGCTCGAGCAGGCCAACCTGGAAGTTGAGGGCGGCGCCATGGCCCTTGCGGGCGGCGGCGAAGAGGATGGACTGGCCACCGTGGGCGAGGGGGTTCTTGCCTTCGACGATGTAGCGGTGGAAGGTTTTGCGTAGGTACTCCTTGCCGGCGTGCAACGGGTCGATGCCGCAGTGGATGCTGTAGACAAGTCCGCAGAGGTCTTCCCAGGCCGAGGGGTTGGAATCGGCGGCGGCCTGATAGTCGTCGAGGGCCTCGGAGAACGGGGCGTGCCAATCGGTTGGAAACTTTTCGTCCCTGACGGCGGAGGCTTTGCCGGAGCCGTCGTCGAAGAGGGTGAAGAAGCGCTGGCCATCGCGGAAGAAGGCATCGTTCTGGTTTTCGAGGCCGATCCAGCGGACGAGGTCTTCGCCGGCGCTTTCGGAGGCGAACAGGAGGCGGGCGCTGGCGCGTTCGGTGGTGTGGATGAACTGGCGGAGGGAGTCGGTGATGTTTTTGGCGAGGTCGGGGTTGGCGTGGACGAAGTTCTGGATGCGCTTGGCGAGGCGGTAGGTGGAGCTGGCGCTGAGTCGTTCCATTTCCTCCATCCAGCTATTGAGGCGCTGGCGCGTGCGGCCGCTGCGGATGACGGCCTCCTTGAAGGGGTCGACCAGGTGCATGGCGAACATCATTTTCGCGGGCGGCTGGCCGTTCTTCAGGATCTGGTTGAGGGGCTGGGCGCTGTCGGGATTGCCATCGGTATAGACGTCGGTATAGAACCAGTCCCAGAGCCGCATGGCGCGCAGGGGGAGGCGTTTCTTCATGGCCTCGAGGGACTGCCAGGGCAACTGGTAGGGAGCGAGGTAGAAGTAGTAGGACTCCTTTTCCTGGGAGCCGCCCCAGAAGGAGACGACGTCGAGCAGGAGGCGGGAGCGGCGTTCGCCTTCGGGGGGGCGGATGTCCTTGCCTTTGTTGGCGGGGGAGGCGAAGGGGACGACGCGGAAGTCGCCGTTTTCGAAGTAGAGTTCGTGTTCGAGTTCGACGACGGAGGCGCGGGAGGAGTCGGCGGACCAGACGTAGACGAACTTGCGGTCGATTTTTTGGGATTCGGAGCGGGCGAAGGTGCGGAGGAAGGGGGCGTAGCCTTCGAGGCGGACGGAGCGGTAGACGCCGGGGACGGGCTTCAGCCTGGCGGGGCGGGAGACCTCTTCGCCGGCGTCGTTGAGGAAGTTGAAGGGGTTGGCGCGGAAGACGGAGAAGTCGGGCTGACGGGTGAGGAGTTCGGGTTTGCCATCGGGGCCGAGGGCGAGGGCGTTGAAGCCGGTGAGGTCGTAGACGCGGTCGATTTCGCGCATCGAGACCTCGATCTGGGTGATGGCGGATTTGTTGGGATTGAGGGACATGGGGACTAGGATGTCCAGTCGAAGGTGAAGGGGTCGGTGAGGTCGATGCCGTCGAGGGCGTAGGCGTGGCCGGTAAGGGATTCAGTGGCGTCGTCGCGATCCTGGTCGACGATTGCTTCGAAGGGGACGTCTTCGAAGACGGTGTCGAGGATGGAATCGCTTTCCTGGCGGACGAGGGTATAGCTTTTGCCGGCGAGGAGGTTTTCGAAGCGGAGTTGGAGATACTGATCGGCGGGGACGAGGTCGTTTTTCGGCGTGCGTGCGAGTTCGTAGGAGCCGTCGGTGCTGCGGAGGGTGTATTTGGGGAAACTGCTGGAGACCTGGCCGGCTGAGGCGAGGAGGAAGGAGATGGTCATGCGGCCTTTGCGAAGGATGTCTGAGGGGTCGCGGAGTTCGCAGGGGGAGTCATTGACGAGGCGCTGGTAGAAGCGGCAGGCGAAGGTATCGCGGGATTTGCCGAAGGTGCGGCGGGCGTCCTTGGCGGCGCGGCGGGAGTCGCCATCGGACCAGAAGCGCTTGCGGCAGGCCGCGGTGCCTTCGGAGGTAAGGGGGCAGGGCCATTTCTCGGGGGCGATGATCGTGCCGGGGCGGAAGAGGAGGACGAGGACGCGGCGGTTGACGGCGTTTTCGGCGTCGCGTTGGTCCCGGTTTTCCGGTTTTTGGAGTTCTTCGAGTTCGGCTTTGCCGAACGACATGACGGGGTTGAACTCGCCGCAGGCCTGGACGCCGGCTTTGCCCTTGGGGTCGCGGCCTGCGCCGAGGAAGTCGGCGGGGGCGGCCTTTTCGGGGTTAAGGAATTGCATGTAGGCGGCGAAGAGTTTCTCGCGGGTCCTGGGGCCGGCGATGCCGTCGACGTGGAGCTTGTGGCGGGACTGGAAGGCTTCGACGGCGGAGCGGGTGGCGGGGTTCATGGAGCCGGTGACCGGGCCGGGTTCGAAGCCGAGGACTTGGAGGATGCGCTGGATGGCGCCGGCGCCCCAGCCTTCGGCCTGGCCGGCGTTGTTGTAGAGCTTTTCCCAGCGGGCGGGGTCGTGGAGGAGGACGGCGTAGACAGACTCGGCGCGGTGGCCGCTGAGTTGTTTATTGGCTTCGTCGTTGCCGACGGGGTCGGCGTGGCCGAAGACGGAGAGGGGGGCGCCGGGATTGGCGCGGCGGAGGCGGGAGAGGGAGTGGAATTCGCCGCGGCTTTCCGGGAGGAGGAAGGAGGAGCCGAAGGCGAAGCAGCCGCCGGCGAGGCGGACGCAGGCGATGGGGATGAGTTCCATCCGGATGGTGTTTTTGCCGCGACCGGCGAGGGAGGGGGCGGCGAAGATGGGGAGAATGGTGGCGGAGGGGTGGCGGGCGATGATGCTACCGGCGGGGGTGCTTTCCTCGGTGTCCGAGTCGGGGGGAGTCGTGCTGATGTTTTCGTCGTTTGGCATCGAAAGGCTGCACCGTTTCAAACGGGGATGTCCGGTCTCGGGGCAGGCGCCGGGGTCGGACCGACGGAGTACGGACGAAACAGCAGCCTGTTAAAACCCCAGTATAATCGCGCCGGGCGGCCGGTGTCGGGATCGGGGGGGGCGCGATTGAAGTGTATGGAAATCTGGCGGTGATCAGTCGTGAGGTGGGTCGAGATGGGGGCGTTGCGATACAACGAACACCGTATGACTCGCATTGCCTTGCTGGTAGTATTTC
Organism: Bryobacteraceae bacterium CoA2 C42; assembly: GCA_019931245.1. Taxonomy (GTDB): domain Bacteria; phylum Acidobacteriota; class Terriglobia; order Bryobacterales; family Bryobacteraceae. The sequence continues at coordinate 78,117 of JAINDL010000003.1, read as the reverse complement.
GGGGTCTGGTATCGCCCGGATGGGGGCAGCGGGTTCCGATCGCCTGGGAGCGGGTGGCGGGCGGGTCGCGGACGCCGGTGCAGGTAACGGGAGCGGCTGCCGGGTCCGCGCGTTGGCCCAGTTACGGACGCCAGCCATGGGGCCACCAATCTCTCCAGTCGCGAGTTCCGCGCCAAACCCAAAACATAGTCCACCCGGTTGCGCTCACACCCATGTTCCTGTTGGCCGTGAAGGGGTAGATCGGCGGCACCGAGATTGAGTGCGCTCTGCCGGGGTGGTTGGGGGAAGGCTTCGAGGAACAGGTCGACCAAGAGGTGATCGCGGGCGTCCGGGTCGCTGTTGATCTTCTTGTCGCGAGTGGGTTCGGTGATGCTCCGCTCGAGCCGATTCAGGGTGCTTTTGCCGGCGAGCAGGCTGGGGAGGAGATTGTGGCGCCATTGGTCGTGATCGTTGCGACCTTCGTAGCCGAGGGCGAGGTCGTAGATGCATCTGCCTCAGCGATTATCTGTTCGACGGGGTGTTGGATTTAGCGCGGGTCGCGGTGATCGGGGATGCAAGCGGCGAGGCAGGGCAGGGGGTTGAGTTTGGTGGCGGTTTGGCGCGGGAGCAGGGCTCCGCCGTCGGAGGTGGTGGCCGGGCCACTGAAATCGGCAACGACGGGCCGGCCGTGGGGCGCGGCAAAAGGGAACTCGGATTGGGTTCGCGCTGTCATAGCAAGAGCCGTTCTCCGTTGGACGGTAACTGCTTGTTTCGAAGATCAGTTATGCCGTAGAGGACGGCTTTTTTCAGTGATTTGTGAGAAATCCGGGCGCGGGAGGGGGGCCGCAGGATAACGGGGATGTGATACTCGCCGGCCCTGGTGCGTAGGCGATGCAGACCGGGGGACCCGCAACCGGGTGCGCCGCTACGACGACAAACGAAACGATCGGAATCCGATGGCGTATCGCAAGGTAACAAGATCCCGGTGAAACCTGGAACAGGTGCCATATGGCTTGCGTACTGTCTTCCCGGTGTGGCGTGAAAGGCCGGGGTGTCTGCGGCATCGATTGAGGGCCATCTGGCCAACGTGCTCTGAGGAACCGCGCACAACGGACTCGCTTCGGCCCGGTGGTAGGGGCGAGTTCCTCGCCCGTTGGTGCCGTGCCTGCGCGGCCTGTGCGCTCTTTTGGAACCCGCGCACAACGGACTCGCTTCGGCCCGGTGGTAGGGGCGAGTTCCTCGCCCGTTGGCGCCGTCCCTGCGCGGCCTGTGCGCTTTGGGAGAAGCCGCCGAGGGCCGGGTCAGGCGGTGGGGGTGTCCTTGACGAGCCAGCTGCCGAGGACGCCGAGGGCGTAGACGAGGGCGCAGAGGGCGCCGACGCGGGGGTAGTCGCCGCCGAGGGCGCTGAACAGGAAGCCGGCGCCGAGGACGCCTACCGCGGTGCCGAAGCGGCCAAAGTTGTAGGCCATGCCGCTGCCGGTGGCGCGGACTTCGACGGGAAAGATCTCCGGCAGGTAGAGCGACAGCCAGCCGAAGAAGAGGGTGGCGACGATGCCCTGGGCGAAGACCACATAGTGGAACGCCGGTTCGAGCGGGGCGGTGAGCGTGAACATGGAAACCGTCAGGGTGCTGGCGCCGAGGCTGATGCAGAGGTAGCTGCGGCTGCGGCCCATGCGGCTGGCGAGTTCAGCCCCGGCGATGGCGCCGAGGATGGCGCCCAAGGCCCACCAGCCCTGCGTGGCGGCTTTGTACTGCGCGTTGCCGGCGCCGGCGACTTTGTCGGCCCAGGGGATCATCCACTTGCTGGCGGCCCAGGCGCCGACCATGGGGATGACGCTGACGACGATGGCGGAGAGGGTGGTGCGCCGGAGGGTGGGGCGGAAGAGGTCGGCGAGCGGGGTGGTGGCTTTGCGGGGGCGGGTGGAGCGGGCGGCGAGCCATTCTGGGGACTCGGGCAGAGCGAGAAGGATGACCACGCCCAGGAGGGCGGGGGCGCCGGAGAGCTGGAAGATCCAGCGCCAGGAGTCCGGGGTGATGGGCCAGAGGCGGGCGAGTTGCGAGAGCAGGAGGATGCCGGCGTTGAGGCCGGCCATCATGGTGCCCGAGACGAGCGGCTTCGAGGCGGAGGGCCAGCACTCCGAGACGAGGGCGATGCCGTTGGGCCACATGCCGCCGACGCCGAGGCCGACGAGGAAGCGGAGGACGAGCATCTGCTCCTGCGTTTCGACATAGGCGCCGAAGGTGGCGAAGACGGAGTAGAAGAGAATGCTGATGCCCATGGCGCGGGTGCGGCCGATGCGGTCGCCGAGGTTGCCGAGGGCGATGCCGCCGACGGCGGCGCCGAGCATGAGGGAGGCGGTGAACCAGGCGAACCAGTCGCCGCCGGCGGTGGCGGTGAAGGCGGAGCCGAGGAGGCTTTTGGAGACCGAGAGCGAGGCGATGGGCATGAGGCCGAGCTCAACGCCGTCAAAGAGCAGGCCGAGGAAGGAGGCGAGGAGGACGGCGGAGCGGGCGCCGGGGGAGAGGGGGGATGGATTGGTCATGATTTGGGGGTGGGCAGGGCGGCGCGCCAACCGGCGCGGAGGCGCCGGGCGAGATCGGCCCGTACGGGTGCGAGGGCGCTGTTGGCGGCGAGGTTCCGGATTTCGGAGGGGTCCTGGCGGACATCATACAACTCGACGCCGCGGCGCGCTTCGTCCCATTCGGTGTAGCGCCACTGTTCGGTGCGGATGGTGCGACCGGTGAAGGCGACATCCTTGGCGTTTTCGCCGGGTTTTTCGCTGCGGCCGACCATGGAGAAGGCGGCGCTTTTCCACGGGCGCGCGGGGCGGCGGAGGAGCGGGACGGTGCTGAGGCCTTCGAGATTGGCTGGCGCCGGGAGTCCGCAGAGTTCGGCGAGGGTGGGGTAGATATCGACGAATTCGACGAGACGGCGACATCGGCCGGGCGGCAGGCCGGGCGCGGCGATGAGCAGGGGCGCGCGGGCGGAGCTTTCAAAGAGGGTCTGCTTGTGCCAGAGCCCGCCGTGGTTGCCGAGGTGGTAGCCGTGGTCGCCGAGGAAGACGATGATCGTATTGCGGCGGAGGTTGAGGCGATCGAGGGCTTCGAGGATTAGCCCGACCTGCGCATCGACGAAGGAGACGCAGGCGTAGTAGGCGGCGAGGTGTTCGCGGACTGCGCGGGGGGCCAGGGGGCGGACAGGATGAGGATGATTGGCGGCGGCGGGGACATCGGGAGGAGGGTCCGGCCGGGGCAGAGGCATTTGATCGGGCGGGTAGAGGTCGAAGTAGGGGGCGGGAGCGGAGTAGGGGGCGTGGGGGCGCCGGAAGCCGGTGGCCAGGAAGAAGGGGCGGCCGTCCTGGGCGCGCTGTTCGAGCCAGGCGACGGTTTGGCGGGCCTGGATGCCGTCGGGGGTATTGGCATCGGCGGTGCGGAGAACGTCCCAGCGGAAGGTGTGGCCGGTGGGTTCGGGATCGTCGCCGCTGCGGAGGACTTCGGCGGGCGGCGGATTTTTGCCGAATTCGCGTTTCTCTTCGTCCCAGGAGCGCTCGTCTTCGGCGTGGCGACCGGTATGAAAGACCTTGCCGGCGTGGGCGGTGAAGTAGCCGTGGCGGCGGAAGAGTTCCGGGAGCAGAGTGGCGTTGCCGATGTGCTGGCGCGTGGGGGTGGCGAGGGTCCAGACGCGGGTGGTTTCCGGGCGGAGTCCGCTGAGCAGGGAGGTGCGGGAGGGCTGGCAGAGGGGGAACTGGCAGTAGGCGTTTTCAAAGACAGTTGCGCGGCGGGCGAGGGCGTCGAGGTGGGGTGTCTTGACGATGGGGTTTCCGTAGCAGCCGAGAGAGTCGTTCAGATCGTCGGCGATGAGGAAAAGAACGTTAGGGCGCGGGGCGGGGGCGAGCGCGGCGGCGAACTGGCGGCGGGTCATGGCAGAGAGGCTTCGAGTTTCCGGAGGTGTTCGAGGGCGCGGCGGGCCACGGTTTCACCGTCTGGTTTAAAGTCGAAGACTTCGACGGAGACCCAGCCGGGATAGCGGATGTCGCGTAGTGCCTGCAGGATGGGGAGGAAGGGATAGTCGGCGGCGCCGGGGTAGCGGCCGTCCAGTTCGTTGAGGTGAACGTGGCGGATGGAGGTTTTGAACTGGCGGACGGCGTCGGCGTGGGGAATGGTTTCGGCGACGGCGTTGTGGGTATCGAACATGGTTTGGAGGGCCGGGCTCTGAGATGGCTGAACGACGGCCAGGGCTTCGGCGAGGGTATGAATGATGTTACACAAGTGGGGGGCGAGGGGTTCGAGGGCGATGGTGACGCCGCGGGCGTGGGCGTGGGGGGCCAGAGCGGTGAGGCCATCGGCGAGGCGTTGGGTGGCGTCGGCGGGGGCGACCCCGGGGAGGGCGTTACGCTGGCGGCTGGAGCCAAAGGCGATGAGGGGCGAGGGGCCGAGGTCTGCGGCGAGGTCGACAATGCCGCGGAGATAGTCCCAACTGCGGGCCCGCTGGGCAGCGTCGGCGCTGGTGAGGTGGAGGCCGGCGGGAGCTTTGAGGGCGTTATGGAAGCCGGTGAATTGGAGGCCGGCGGCAGCCATGACTTGGCGGATCGCTTTTCTGGCGCCGGGGGGGAGTTGGACGGGGTCGGGGCCGAGGTGGGCGGGTTCGACTTCGATGCCGGCGTAGCCGCAGCGGGCGGCGGCCCGACAGGCGTCCGGGAAGGGCATGCCGGCGAAGGTTTCGCTGCAGATGGCCCAGCGGAACTTAGCCGGCCGGGGGGCCAAGGCGAGGAGGAGAGAGCGACGGGTGAGGGGAGGCATTAGAGGTTGAAGAGTTTGCGGGCGTTGCCGGCGAAGATTTTGGCTTCGTCAGCGGGCGGGAGTTTCAGTTTGGCGATTTCGCCGGCGATGAGGGCGGGTTCGACCCAGGGGTGGTCGCTTGAGAAGAGCAGGCGGTCGGGGCCGACGAAGTCGTAACCGTAGCGGATGGCCTGGGCGCGGGGGGAGACGGTGTCGAGCCAGATGTTCTGGAGATATTCGCTGGGGGGACGTTTGATGTTTTCGGCGCCGCGTTTGAGGACCATGGCCTGGTGGTCGACGCGGCCGATGAGATAGGGCAGGGCGCCGCCGACGTGGGGGCAGACGAGCTTGAGCTTGGGGTGTTGTTCGAGGATGCCGGCCATGATGATGCGGCCGAGGGCGATGGTGGTATCGAACATGAGGCCAAGGCCGCCGGTCATTTCGCGGCCTTTGGTGGCTTCGTAGGTGAGGGGGTAGGCGGGGTGGAGGAGGAGCGGAACGCCGCGCCGTTCGGCTTCGGCGAACAGGGGGCGGAACTCGTCTTCGTCGCTGAAACGGCCGTTGAGATTCGAGTAAAGCAGAATGCCTTTCATGCCGAGGCGGTTGATGGCGCGATCGAACTCGTCCATCATGGCTTTGGCGGAGTTGAAGGGGAGGGTGGCGAGGCCGAAGAAGCGGGTGGGATGCTGGCGGACCGTGGCGGCGATGAAATCGTTGAGGAGGCGGGCCATGGCTGGGGAGTCGTCGCCGAAGAGTTCGGGGCCGGGGTCGTTGATGGAGAGGGCGGTCATGGCGATGTTGGCCTGGTCCATGACGGCGAGTTTGGCCTGCACGTCGGTGTGCGTGGGCATGAGTTTGCGATGCCACTGGCCGACGACGACGAAGCGGTCCGGGCCTTTGCGGTAGACGTAGGGCGCGGTCTGGCGTTTTTCGAGCAGGGCCAGGAACTCGGCGGAGAACAGGTGGCTTTGGCAGTCGATTTTGACGGGGTTGGTGGCGGCGGCGGAGGCGGTGGCGGCTAAGCCAGCGGTGAGGAGTTCGCGGCGGTTCATAAGGGGTTCCTTTTTAGGCAAGGGCTTGGCGGATGACCTGGCCGCCGACATCGGTGAGGCGGAAGTCGCGGCCGGCGTGCCGGTGGGTTAAGCGGGTGTGGTCAAGACCGAGGCAGTGGAGGATGGTGGCCTGGAGGTCGTGAACGTGGACGCGGTTTTCGGCGATGTTGAGGCCGAGTTCGTCGCTTTTGCCGATGACCTGGCCGCCTTTGATGCCGCCGCCGGCCATCCAGGCGCTGAAGCAGTTGGGGTGGTGGTCGCGGCCGGGGTCCTCGTCGGTGCGTTCGAGTTGGCCGAGGGGGGTGCGGCCAAACTCGCCGGCCCAGACGACGAGGGTGGAATCGAGCAGACCGCGCTGGCGGAGGTCGGTGAGGAGGGCGCCGATGGGCTGGTCGGTGATGGCGCAGTTTTTCTTCAGTTTTTTGTTCAGTTCCTGATGGTCGTCCCAACTGGCGTGGGCGAGCATGACGAAGCGGACGCCTTGTTCGACCATGCGCCGGGCGAGGAGGCAGTTGACGGCGTAGGGGTGCGTGGGTTCCTTGCCGACACCATAGCTGGCGAGGGTTTGGGGGGATTCTTTACTGAAGTCGAGGAGGCCGGGGGCGGCCATCTGCATGCGGAAGGCGAGTTCGTAGGAGTGGATGCGGGAGGCGATGGCGGCATCGCCGGTGGCCTCCATTCTGGTTTCGTTCAGTTGGCGGATGGCATTGAGGCGGAGGCGCTGGGAGTCGCGGCTGAGGCCTGCGGGGTTGGGCAGGTAAAGGATGGGGTCGCCGCCGTTGCGGAAGACAACGCCCTGGTGCGAGGAGGGGAGGAAGCCGCTGGCCCAGTTCATGGAGCCGCCGCTGGTGCCGCGGCCGGAGCTGAGGACGACGAATGCGGGCAGATCGCGGGAGGCGGTGCCTAAGCCGTAGGAGACCCAGGCCCCAATGGTGGGCCGTCCGAACTGCGTGGAGCCGCTGAACAGGAGGGACTGGCCGGGATGGTGATTGAAGGCTTCGCTGTAGAGAGAGCGGATGAGGCAGATCTGGTCGGCATTGGCGGCGATGTGGGGCAGGTAGTCAGAGAACTCGGTGCCGCACTGCCCGTGGGGCGTGAAGACGCGATCGCTGGCGAGGACCTTGGCGTCGGGTTTGACGAAGACGAGATTGAGGTCCTTGGTCATGGACGCCGGGAGGGGCTGGCCGTGCCATTTGCGGAGGGCGGGTTTGGGGTCGTAGAGGTCGATGTGGCTGGGGCCGCCTTCCTGGAAGAGGAAGATGACGTTTTTGGCTTTGGCGGGGAAATGGGGCGGGTGGCTGGTGGCCGGGGCGGAATCCTGGGCGGCGAGGAGTTCGCCGAGGGAGAGCGCGCCGACGCCGCCGATGGCCCGGCGGAGGAAACTGCGCCGCTGATAGCTGGCGAGGGACTGGTCCATAGTCTTCATTCCTTGGTGATGAACTCGTCGAGGTTGAGCAGCACGCTGGCGAGGCCGACCCAGGCGGCGGATTCGGCGCGGGAGAATCCGGCGAGGGCGGGGGGGAACCACTGGGCGGCGGCGGCGGGGTCTTGCGAGAAGATTTCGGTTTGGGCGTGGAGATACTGTTCGAGGGGCGGGAGTTCGCCGGGGGCGGGAGGGCGGGCGAGGGCGAGGGTGAAGGCGTGGCGGATGCGGGCGGCGGGGGAGGCGTCCGGGGCGGTTTCGCGGAGCAGGCGGGTGGCCAAGGCGCGGGCTGCTTCGACGAAGACGGGATCGTTGAGGAGGTTGAGGGCCTGGAGCGGGGTGTTGGAACGCTCGCGCTTGCAGGCCGCGGTGTTGGCGTCCGGCGCGTCGAAGTTCATCAGTTGGGGGTAGGGCACGGTGCGTTGGAAGAAGATGTAGAGTCCGCGGCGGTAGCGGTCCTGGCCGGTGTTTTCGTTCCATTTGACGGAGCCGGAGTAGGCGAGTTCGGCGACGCCTTGGGGCTGCGGGGGGCGGACGCTTTTGCCGCCGATGGCGGGATAGAGGAGACCGGAGACGGAGAGGGCGGAGTCGCGAATGAGTTCGGCCGGCAGGCGCAGGCGGTTTTGGCGGGCGAGGAGGCGGTTATCGGGGTCGCGCTGGGCGAGTTCGGGGCGGGCGTGGGAGCTCTGGCGGTAGGTGGCGGAGGTGACGATGAGACGGTGGAGAGCCTTGACGTTCCAGCCGGAGTCGATGAAGTGCGCCGCGAGGGCATCGAGCAGTTCCGGATGGGTGGGGCGTTCGCCCTGGGTGCCGAAGTCTTCCGGGGTGCGGACGAGGCCGCTGCCGAAGTATTCCTGCCAGATGCGGTTGACGGTGACGCGGGCGGTGAGCGGGTTGGACGGCGAAACGATCCACCGGGCGAGGGCGAGGCGGGAGGACTCGCCGGGAGGCAGGGGTGGGAGGAAGGCGGGGGTGCCGGGTTGGACGGCGGAGCCGCGTTTGCGGTAGTCGCCGCGCAGGTGGACGAAGCTCGGGCGGCGGAGGGCGGCGGGGCGCTCGGCGATGGTCTGGGCTTCGGTGAGGCCGGGGAAGTCGCGTTTGAGGGCCTCGAGCTTCCGGCGGAGTTCGGGGAATTGGAGTTCGGCCCACCGCTCTTTGCTGATGATGCGGTGGTAGTTGATGACGAAGTGGTCGGTGAGGGAATCGGCCTGTTTTTCGGTGCGGCGGGCCGGCGGGGTGTCGAGGATCTCGTCGGAGTGGTCGAGGTATTTTTGGACGGCGTCGTAGGCGTGATCGCGGTCGGTCCATTTCCCGGGGTTGGCGCGGGCTTCGCGGATCTGGTCTTCCCAGCCGGGTTGGCGGTCCGGGACGCCGTATTGTTGCAGGAGGGCGGTGCGTTGGCGGCGGTATTCGGCGAGGCCGGCCAGATAGGGGCCGAATTCGCCGGGGAGGGGGGCGTCGATGTTCCGTTCGTCGGCGTTATCGAAGAAGGCGTAGAGCTGGTAGAACTCCTTTTGGGAGATGGGGTCGTACTTGTGGTCGTGGCACTGGGCGCAGCCGGCGGTGAGACCGAGCCAGACGGTGGAGACGGTGGCGGCGCGGTCTTTAATGGCTTCGGTGCGGAACTGTTCGAGGTTGACGCCGCCTTCGCGGTTGGTGAGGGTATTGCGGTGGAAGCCGGTGGCGACCTTCTGGTCGACGGTCGATTGCGGGAGGAGGTCGCCGGCGATCTGTTCGACGGTGAAGCGATCGAAGGGCATGCCGTTGTTGAGAGCGTCGATGACCCACTGGCGATAGCGCCAGGCGTGGGGGCGGACGTAATCCTTTTCATAGCCGTCGCTGTCGGCGTAGCGGGCGAGATCGAGCCAGGGGCGGGCCCAGCGTTCGCCGAAGTGGGGGGAGGCGAGGAGGGAGTCGACGAGGCGTTCGTAGGCGCCTGGCTGTTGGTCGGCGAGGAAGGCGGCGAGTTGGCTGGGGGAGGGTGGCAGGCCGGTGAGGTCGAGGGAGAGTCGGCGGATGAGGGTGGATTTGGCGGCTTCCGGGGCGGGGGCGATGTTTTCGCTCGCGAGGCGGGCGTGGACGAAGTGATCCACGGGATGGGCGCCGGGCGGAACGGGATGGCGTTCGACGGGGCGGAAGGACCAGTGGTCGGCGGTAGCGCCAAGGCGCGCGGGGCCGGCCCAAGGAGCGCCGTTGTCGATCCAGGCTTTGAGGGCGGCGATCTGGGCGGGAGAGAGGCGTTCGCCGACCGGGGGCATGGTTTTTCCGCCGTGCCCTTCGACGCGGGCGATGAGTTTGCTGGCGGCGGCGGCGCCGGGCTGGATGACCTGGAGGAGTGTTTCCCGGGAGTCCAGGCGGAGGCCGGCCATTTGGGTTTTGGCGCCATGGCAGCTCAAGCAGCGGGATGTGAGGACGGGGGCGACCTGGGTGGTGAAATCGGCCGCGAGTAAGGAAGCACCATGGAGGATAAAAAGCCGCCACATACCCCAAACATCATACGGGATCGGTGCGTAACATCCGCGTTCCCTCGCGTTCTTCGACGTTCTACCGGTAGGGGGTGAGGGAACTGATCTCGCGATGGAAGAAGGAGAACCGGGCGGGCGGGTACTCCTGCGGGGCGCTCCAGGTGCTGCGCGAGGCTTCGAGGCCGTACTCGATTGTTTGCCCTAACTCGCGGAGGGGTACCCGCAAGGGCAGTTCTTCGAAGGTGAGGCCGTCGCGGCTGAAGGAGGAGAGGAGGATGCCGTTGCGGCATTGGATGCGGAGGAGGACGGGTGGTTCGCCGCCGTAGTCGGGGAGGTTGGCCTGTTTGTGGCCGAGGTGTTCGGCGGTGATGGAGCCGCCGTCGAGATCCCAGCGGATGAGGCGGAAGTGGGAACGTTCGCCGTGGACGGTGAGTCCGGCGGCGGCGCCGTGCAGGGATTGGAAGTCGAGGCGGGTGGAGATGGTCCAGTCTTGGGGCGGGGCGGGGCGGAGGAGGCTGGTGGTGTAGTTTTTATCGCGGGCGTCGAAGGGGAACAGGAGGGTGTGGTTGTCCCAGAGAGCGGCGGGGGATTCGGGGCTGCGGAGGAGGCGCCAGCCAGCGGTGGCGTCGGCGAAGGCGGTGGCGGGGGGGAAGCTGTGAAACTCGGTTCCGATGGTGAGGTGGTCGAAGGCGGCGTGGGTGGAAGGGGCGTTGGAGCGACCGTTGTGGGCGTAGAGGGCGACGCGGAGCGGGGTGGGAACGGGGAGTTCGAGTTGGTTGCCGAAGGGCTCCCAGTGGATGCCATCGGTGCTGAGGAGAGCGGAGAAATTCGATTGTTGGCGGCGGATGGAGAGCCAGAGGGGGGCGCCGGTCTGGCCGAGTGGATCGTAGGCGAAGGTGCCGGCGGGTTTCTGGTAGCGTCCGGCGCTTTCGACGCCGAATTCGAGTTGGACGCGGGAGTTGAACTGGCGGCCGAGCTTAATGTAGTGGTCGGCGTCGGCGTAAAGCATGAGGCCGGCCTGCTGGGTGGCGCGTTCGGGGGAGAAGGTCATGCGGACGGTGACGTGATCGTAGGGGCCGATCTCCGGGCCGAGTTGGAGGGCGTTGCCGCTGAGCGAGTTGTCGCGATGCATGATGTCGCCGGCGGCGGTGGCGAAGTGGAAGACGAGATGGGGGAGCGGCGCGGGGCGGCGGGTGTAGGCGGCGAGGGCGATGAGGAGGAGGCCGAGGAGAGCGAGGGCGAGGAAGGCGGCGGGGGCCCCGCGGCGCCGCGGGGCGGGGGTGGCGGCCGCGGGGACGGGAGCGGGGGCGACGGCATCGGCGGAGGGGGTGTTTTCGCGGGAGCGGAACACGGGGATATAGGAGCGGGTGGGGAGGGTGACGAGGATCTCGTCCTGGGTGCCTTCGCCGGCGTAGTAGGCGGCGAGTTTCTGGCGGAGGAGGGTGGCCAGCTTGCGGACGGAGGCGTCGTCGACGGGATTGAAGTCTTTTCCACGGTGGAGGACGCCTTCGGCGATTTCGGCCTGTTCGAGTTGGGTGCGCCCGGAGAAGGCAGCTTCGGCCAGGTACTGGAAGTACTCGCGGAGCTGGCGGGAGGAGGCGAACTCGGCGCTTGAGAGGATGCGCTGTAACTGCTGGCGAAAGAGTTCGACGTTAGCGGTCGTGTGGACCATCGTGCCTGTGGGATGAGTCTATCATGCGGCCGGCCGGGGGAACGTGATGGAACGACGAGGGAACTTGGGAGGAACGACGGCGGAATGTACACTAATGGGCAATCGTATGGACCAGAACAGTCGTCGGTATTTTCTGGGCGCCGTGGGCGCCTCCGTGATGGCGAACCGGCCGGTGAGTGCCGCGCCGTCGGACAGCGTGCGGATTGGTATTGTGGGCCTGGGCGGCCGGGGCACGCATCTGCTGACCAAGGAGGTGACGCGGGTGAAGAACGCGAAGGTGACGCACCTTTGCGAGATAGACCAGGCGCGCCTCGAGAAGGCGCAGGCGAACGCTGAGAAGGCGGGATTCGGGAAGGTGCGGGGCACCGATGACATGCGGCGGCTGTTTGAGGATAAAGAGGTGGACGCCGTGATTGTGGCGACGCCCGACCACTGGCATGCGCCGGCGGCGATTCTGGCCTGCGCGGCGGGTAAGGATGTGTATGTGGAGAAGCCCGTTTCGCACAATCTGCGGGAGGGGCGTCTGCTGGTGGACGCGGCGCGGAAGTACAATCGCGTGGTGCAGGCCGGGATGCAGTCCCGGAGCCGCCCGAGCACGATGAAGGCGATTGAGGTGGTGCGGTCGGGCGTGTTGGGCCGGGTGCTGATGGCCAAGGCGTGGAACTCGCAACTGCGGGATGATATTGGCGCCAAGCCGAACAGTCCGGTGCCGGCCGGGGTTACTTATGACACGTGGGTGGGTCCGGCGGAGATGGTTCCGTTCAACGCCAACCGCTTCCACTACAAGTGGCACTGGAACTGGAACTTCGGCACGGGCGACATGGGCAACGACGGGGCGCACCAGGTGGACCAGGCGCGCTGGGCGCTGGACGTGGGGCTGCCCAAGCGGGTGAGCGGATCGGGGGCGAAGTATTACTTCAAAGACGATCAGGAGACTCCGGACACCATGAACCTGACCTTTGATTACGGGGATAAGGGTCTCGTCTGGGAGATGCGCATCTGGCACGACTACGGGCTGGAGGGCATTGACAATGGCGTGGCGGTTTACGGAACGGAGGGTTTTCTGCACATCGGCCGGTGGAAGGGCGACTGGGGCTACCGCATTTTCGACAAGTCCGGCAAGATGGTGACGGAGTATCAGGACAAAGAGCCGGACTTCCATATGCAGAACTTCATTGACTGCGTGAAGTCGCGGCAGCGTCCGAACTGCGAGATCGAGATTGGTCATCTGTCGAGCGCGATGTGCCATTTGGGCAACATTGTGCACCGGACGGGGCGGAACATTGCCTTCAACCCGGCCAACGAGTCGATTCCGGGAGATCCGGCGGCGGCGGCGATGTTGAAACGCAAGTACCGGGAGCATTGGGGCACGCCGAAGGGGGTATGAGGCCGATGGACCGGCGGACTTTTCTGGCGGCGGCCGCGGCGGCGCGGTCCGCTCACGGGGCGGCCAAGATTCCGATTGCATTCGCGGGCGGGAGCCATTCGCACGCTTTTGCCAAGGCGAGGCTGTGCCAGGATTCGGCGGAGTTCGAACTGCTGGGGGTTTGGGAGGAAGATCCGGCGTTGCGGCAGAAGTACGCGGCGGCGGGGATCCGGCTGCTGGCGGCCGACGAAGCGCTGGGCGGGAGCGCCCGCGTGGTGGCGGTGGAGGGCGCGGTGAAAGATCACTTCCGGCTGGCGCTGCGCGCTCTAGAGAACGGCAAGCATGTGCACGTGGAGAAGCCGCCGGCGGATACCTTAGGGGGCATGAAGCAGTTGGTGGATGCGGCGCGGAAGCGCAACCTGCTGCTGCAGAGCGGGTATATGTGGCGGTATCACCCGGGCTTTGACAAGGTAATTGCCGCGGTGCGGGCGGGTTACCTGGGCGAGGTTTACATGGTGCGGGGGCAGATCAACACGCTGATCGACGCGTCGCGGAGACCGGAGTGGGGGATGTTCCGGGGCGGGCTGATGTTTGAGTTGGGGGCACACCTGATTGATGCGCTGGTGCGCTTGTTGGGCGTACCGTCGAAAGTGACGCCGTTTTTGCGGAAAGACAGCGACCACCGGGATGAGTTGCGGGACAACACGGCGGCGGTTTTTGAATATCCGCGGGCGATGGCGATTATCCAGAGCGCCACGTTGCAGCCAAGCTCCGGCGCATACCGTTGCTTTGAGGTGCTGGGGACGAACGGAACGGCGGTGATCCGGCCGTTGGAGGCCCCGGTGTTAACCATTGATCTGGCCAAAGCCGCGGGTCCTTACCAGAAGGGATTGCAGACGGTTCCGCTGCCGCCCTACACCCGTTACGCCGCGGACTTTATGGACTTGGCCGCGGCGGTACGCGGCGAGCGGAAGCTGGTCGTATCGCTCGAACAGGAACTGGAAATTCAGCAGACGCTTTTGACTGCTTGTGAGATGCTCTAATGCCGATTGATCGCCGAACATTTTTGTTATCTTCTCCCTGGCTGCTCTCTTCCGGCTCCGCCCTGCTGGCGGCGGAACCCGCGGGGCGTGTTCCGCTTGTCGTGAACGGGAAGGAGGCCGCTTCCTTCTACTGCGGGCCGGAGTGGGACAAGCCGTTTCTGTACCCGATCCGGACCGTATCGGGCAAGGCGATTTCGCGGGGGTACCCGCTTGAGAAGATAGCCGGGGAGCAGACGGACCACATCTGGCATCGCGGGCTCTGGTATGGCCACGGGATCATTAACGGACAGGACTTTTGGCGGGAGCAGGGCCGGGAGAAGACTTCGCGGCTGGTCGAGAAGGGCGCTCCGGTGGTCCGGAAGCGGGGCAGGGGGGCGGCGGTGACGGCGGCGTTTTCGATGGTCACGCCGGCCGGGAAGGCGCTCGGGTCGATGCGGCAGGAGTGGATGATTGCCGACCGGGGGAGTCTGCGGCTGATTGACGCCACGATCACGATGGACGCCGACCAGGGTGAGCCGCTCGTGTTTGGAGATACCGACGACGGCGGTTTCGCGTTCCGGCTGAATGACGCCTTCCGGCAGGACCGCGGGGCGAAGCTGCGTAACTCGAGCGGCCTCGAAACGACGGAGAAGATCTGGGGCAAGGCGGCGCACTGGGTGGATTATTCGGCTGTGCTTGACGGGGTGCCTACGGGGGTGGCGATTTTTGATCATCCCGGGAATTTGCGGTATCCGACGGCGTGGCACGCGCGGGGCTATAGCTTGTGCGCGGCGAATCCGTTTGCGACCAAGAGCTTCAGTAAGGGCAAGGGGCCGGACGGCAGCTACACGCTGGCGGCGGGAAAACAGCTGCGGCTGCGGTACCGCGTGGTGGTACACGAGGGGCCGCTCGAGCCGGCCGCCATCGAAAAGCTGCACGGGGAGTGGGCTAGGCGCTGAGTTTGCGGAGTTTGGTAATCCGGCCGACCTCGACCCATTCGACGACGAAGATGTTGCCGGCATGGTCGAAGCAGGCGCCGTGCGGGGAGACGAACTTGCCGGCGAGGAACTCGGTGCGAGGGCGTTTGCGGAGGTCCATCCAATTGCCGGTGGTGTCTTCGCCGAGGTGGGCGATGACCTGGTTGCCGGGGCTGAGCAGGGTGACGCGGGCGGCGAGGTCCGGGATCACCATGACCCCGTTCTGTTCATGGAGATGGCAGGGGAGATTGACGCCGGTGTGGAACGCGAGGTGGCGACCGTCGAGGGTGAAGCGCTGCAGACGGTGATTACTGCGGTCGGCGACAAGCAGGGAGGGGGCGGGGCCGCGGCGGTCGAGGATGAGGCCGTGGGGGCTGGCTAATTGTCCAGCGGCGGTTCCCTGGCCGCCGAAGGAGCGGAGGAAGGCGCCCTTGGCGTCGTACTGGTTGATGAAGTAGGAGCCGTAGCCATCGGCGATGTAGATATCGCCATTGGGGGCGAGGGCGACGTTGGTGGGCGAGAATTTGGTGGCGGGGCGGCCGTCTTTGTCGAGTTTGTAGTGCGGCGACTCTTTGGGGTAGCCGATGCGGAAGACCTCTTCGCCGCGGAGCGTCATCTTGACCATCCAGGTGTGGGCGGGGTCGATGCCGGACTGGCGTCCTTTTCCGGTGTCGACGAGATAGAGGAATTCGTCGCGGCCTTCGCGGGCGAGGTGGAGACCGTGGGCGCCGCCCTGGAATTCGCTGCCCCAGCGGCGGACGAGTTTGCCTTTTTCGTCGAAGACGAGGAGGGCATCGCGGGCTTGGCTGGAGCGATGGACGGTGTGGGCCACGTAGAGGTGGCCCTGGGCGTCTTCGCAGATGCCGTGGGTGTTGCCGAGGGCGAGAGAGCGGGGCAGGCGGGCCCAGTCGTGAATGGCTTCGTAGGTGTAGGCGCCGCTACCGAGCACGGGCCGGCGGTGGCCGGATTTCGCCGTGGCGTGGATGGCGGGCGCGGCGGCGGCGAGAAATGTACGACGTTGCACGGGGGAATGCTCCTTAGGAAACCGGGTTGGAGATGGCGCCCGAGAGGCGATAGATGGTGGCGAGGTCCTGGGCCGCTTTGCGAACCGGTTCGACGGAGGCGGAGACGAACTCTTCGAGCGATCGGGTGAGAGCGGGGCTGGCGACACTGACGGCGGCATAGGGCATGCCGTCGGCGTCGAGAACGGGGGCGGCGATGATGCGCAGTCCGGGGACGGATTCCTGGTCGGAGAGGGCGTAGCCTTTTTCCCGAACGGCGGCGAGGCGAGTTTCGAGTTCGGCCAGGGTGGTGGGGGAGGAAGGGGTAACTTTGACGCGGGGACGGAGGTTGAGGATGCGGGTGCGTTCGACCTTGGGTAGATGCGCGATGAGCGCCTGGCCGATGGCCGAGGAGTAGACCGGAACGCGGGAGCCGATACGGACATCGACGCCGAGGCGGACGAGACCAGCGTGGACGCGATCGACGTAGACGACGTCGGCGCCGTCGAGCATGCCGATGCTGGCGGCTTCCCGTACCTTTCCGACGAGGGAGCGAAGCACAGGGCGGGCGCTATCCTGGGGGTTCATGCGGGCGATGGCGTGAAAGCCGAGGGCGAGGACTTTGAGGCTGAGGTGGTAGCGCTTGGCACCGGGCACTTCGGCGAGGTAGTGGAGGTCGACGAGGGTACGGGTGAGGCGGAAGGCGGTGCCGGGGTCGAGGCCGGTGCGGGCGGCGATCTGGCTGAGGGTGAGTTCGGGATGATCGCTATCGAAGGCTTCGAGAACGCGGAAGCCCTTGGCGAGGGACAGCACCTGACTTTTGGTATCCGGATTTCTGGTATCGGAGGGGGCGCTGGCGGCGCCATTGACCTTGCTCACACGCCTATGATAGCCTGCCTTGGGCAATGCCGAAAGTAATTTCGCTATCCGAAAAAGAGTCGATCGGCCTGCTGGGTTACGGCCTGGTGGGCACGGCGCTGGCGCAGCGGGTGATGGCGGCGGGATGGAGCGTGTTGGCGTACGATCCGGCGGCCGAGGCGCGGGGGCGGATTGAGGCGGCCGGGGCCACGTGGGGGGCTGGCGAGGCGGAGGTGGCGGCGCGTTGTTCGTGCCTGCTGCTCAGTTTGCCCGGCCCGGCGGAGGTGGCCACGGTAGTGGACCGGGTGCTGCCGGTGGTGCGGGGAGGCAGCCTGATTGTGGACACGACGACGGGGGATCCGGACAGTGCGGCGACGGCGGCCCGGCGGCTGCGGGGCGAGGGGGCTCATTATCTGGACGCGACGCTGGGCGGGTCGAGCCGGCAGATTGCGGCGGGGGAAGGGATGGTGATGTGCGGCGGGTCGGCGGAGGCGTTTGCGGCGGTGGAGCCGCTGCTGCGCAGCTTTGCCGCGACGGTTTTTCATACGGGCGAGGCCGGCAGCGGAAGCAGCATGAAGCTGGTGCTGAACCTGGTGCTGGGCCTGCAGCGCGCGGTGCTGGCCGAGGGGCTCGAGTTTGCGCGGAGTTGCGGGATTGATCCGGGACTGGCGCTGGCGGTTTTGCGGGCCGGCCCCGCGTACTCGCGAGCGATGGATAGCAAGGGGCGGAAGATGCTCGACGAGGACTTTACTCCGGAAGCCCGGCTGGCGCAGCACTGGAAGGATGTTGACTTGATTCAAAAGCAGGGACGGGCCCACGGCGCCAGCCTGCCGTTGACCGATGTTCATGAGATGTTATTGCGCGCCGCCGCCGAGGCCGGGTGGGGTGCGTCCGACAACAGCGCGATTATCAAGGTCTTTCAGCGATCCTTGATCCACTCTCACTCCGACTCTAACCCCAGGAAACTGATCGAATGAACTGCAGACATTTCGCCGCTTTGATTGCGCTGGTGAGCCTTTTGCCCGCGCATGCCCAGGTAACTACCGCTACCGTGTACGGACGGGTGATTGATCCCTCCGGCGCGGCTATCGCGCAAGCCAAGATTGCTCTTCTCAACGAAGGGACGAACGCCCGCGTCAATACCGTTTCGGATGCCGCCGGGGAGTTCACGGCCGCCTTTCTGGCCGTGGGCAAGTACACCATCAGCATCGAGGCCACAGGCTTCAAGCAGCAGCGGCGCAGCGGCATTGAGTTGAGCGCCGGTCAGCGGGTGGGTCTCGAGTACAAGCTGGATCTGGGGAACGTGTCGGAAGTGGTGGAGGTGTCGGCCTCGACGCCGCAGATCAATACCGTTTCCGCCGAGCAGCGGGAGGGGAAGATTGAAGCCGAGGTGCGAGAGTTGCCGCTGGCACGGCGCGACTGGACGAACATGGTTGGCCTGGGGACCGGGATTACCACCCAAGGCAACGGAGTTTCGATGAATGGCTTGCCGGGTTCGGGCTTCCGACTGACGGTAGACGGCGCGGACGCCGAAGCCGACCCGGAGGCGCCGTCGTTGGGCATGTCGGGCAACTTCAACCCGATCAAGACGGTGAGTATGGAGGCGATCTCGGAGCTGGCGGTAACCAAAGGCATCCCGTCGGCCGAGGTGGCCAACACGATGTCGGGTGGGATCAACATTATCACCAAGAGCGGGACAAACGAGTATCACGGAAGTTTGTTCCTGAACAATCAGGTGGAGAACTTTGCCGCGCGTCCGCAGTTTGCCGCGATCAAAGGGCCGCTCGTGTACAACCAGTTTGGGGGCTCCTTTGGCGGGCGGATCATCAAGGACAAGCTGTTTGTCTTTGGAGTCTTCGAGGCTTATCGCCAGGTGCGCGCGCTGACCATCAGCGGCAACGTTCCGACCGCGGAGTTCCGCGCCCGGGCGATTGCGGCAGTGCCGGCCTACAAGCCGTACTTTGACCTGTTTCCCCTGCCGACGGCGCCGAGCGCGCCGGGGGCGGTCAACGCCTTTTTCGTGACCAACGCGGCGAATCCGGGGCGGGATAACCATGCGGTGTCGCGCGTGGACTATCACATCAAGGACAACCTGATCATGAGCGCGCGGTACACGCGCGGCCGTCCTTATGTGCAGAATCCGCGCATTGCGCTGCAAAATCCGCAGACGTTCACCGGCATCACGGAATCGGGAACGGCGAACCTGATCTATACGCGACCAACTTGGACGAACGAAACGCGGTTTGGTGTGAACCATAATGTCGTCAACCGGGTGGATAACATATACACCCTGGGCGTGGCGGGGATTTCGGGTAATCTCGGCTTTAGCGCGGGCGGCGAGACGCTCGGCCGTTCGGGCGAGACGGTATCGTTTGAAAACATTTCAGCCCGGACCATTGGTCGGCATAATTTGAAGATGGGCATGATCTATTTGACCCGGGCAATCCGTCGGGTAAACATTGAATCGCCCGACTTGAGATACGCCAATGAGGCGGACTTCCTGGCCAATATTCCGAGCAATATTCAGGTAACCTTTGGCGTGCTGCCCTTCCAGATGACGCAGTGGCAACTGGGTGGTTTTGTGCAGGACGACTTCCGGGTGAACCGGCGGCTGACGCTGAATCTCGGCATTCGCTACGACTACTTCTCGGTGCCGCAGGAGCGGGACAAGCGGCTGTTCAACATTGCCAATTTCGGGGCGGGCAAGCTGCTGCCGCCGGATCAGATCTACCAGGCGGACCGGAACAACTTCTCCCCCCGCCTCGGGTTTGCCTATAGCCTCGACGAAAACTCGAAGACCGTGTTGCGGGGCGGCACCGGCGTCTTCGTCAATCCGCGGAACATGTTCGGCGGGCCCGTGGATCTGGTGCAGAACGCCATTGACGAGCCGTTCCGGCGCATCTTTTCGCGGGCCGATGCGCTACAGTTCAGCGTCCTCCGTTACCCGGTGGAGAACGCCAAGGTGCTGCCGCTCGTGAAAGGCGCGGCGCTGGCGCCGGCCGCCGTGTTGAGCGAGGATTATGTGAATCCCTATTCGCTGCAGTTCCAGTTGGGGATTCAGCGTCAGTTGACCAACACAATTGTCCTCGAAACCAGCTACGTGGGAACCCGCGGATTGAAACTGAACATGGTGCGCGATTTGAACCAGGTGAATCGGATTACCGGTGTGCGGCCGAATCCGGCGCTGGGGACTTATCGCAGCTATGATGGCAGCGACCGGAGCCGTTACGAATCCTGGCAGACGTCGGTCCGGAAGCGGCTTTCGAACAACTTCCTGTTCAACGTCCACCACACGTGGGCCAAGCAGTTGACGTTCAGCGACGGCGACCTGCTGTTGAACAGTCAGCGGCCGCAGGATAATGACAACCTGCGGGCGGAGTGGGGTCCCGGCCCGACGGATGTCCGGCACCGGTTCAACAGCGACTTCCTTTATGAGTTGCCGTTTGCGCGCACGAGCAAGTCCGCGTGGCAGCGGCTGACGCTGGGTGGGTGGCAACTGAGTGGCGTCTATTTCGCGGCGACGGGTGGACCGTTCAGCATCGGCAATCCCTCCTCGATCCCGGGACAGCGGTTGGACTATGTAGGCGGGCCGGTGTATGCGTCGACCCCGAAGACGAATCTGTTCTATCTGAACCGGGCGGCTTTCGCGGAAGTGCCGCAGGTGACGGCGAGCGGCGCGCCGATTCGTCCCGGCAACCTGGGTCGAAACGCGCTACGGCTGCCGGGGTTCTGGAACCTGGATTTGGGCTTGGCGAAGAACTTCCACATCAGTGAACGGTACCGGTTGCAGATTCGCGGTGACCTGCTGAATGCGTTCAACCATACGAACTTCAGCGGGCTCGACTCGAACATTCGGAGTGCGAACTTTGGAAAATTCACCGGGACGCGGGGCGCGCGCGTTGTGCAATTCAATGCGCGGCTGACGTTCTGACGGGATCGCGTTCCGACGTTTGGTGGGGCGGCAGGACCCAAATGGCGTAGTCCGGTGCAGCGCAGCGCCGGGCTACGCAATCCGGCTTGATCCGGGGACCGGTTCGCGCTGCCGCAGCACCTTTTCGAGTTCGCCGACGACCTGCTCCATGCCGAAGGTGACATGGGAGCGCATGGCGGCCATGGCCACGGCGGGATCGCCCACGCAGAGCGCGTCGGCCAGGGAGGCGTGAAAGCGCGCGGGCAGGCGATGCCAGTCGGTGGCGGTGTCGTAGAGCCAGTTGTGGGTCAGGATCTGATTGCGCTGCATGGCACGGCAGAGCGCGTCATAGCCGGTGCACTCGGCCACGCGCATGTGGAAGCCCATGTGCCGCTGGTGGAGGTCGAAGATCTGTTCGCGGGAAAGTTTCCCGGCAGCGGCGGCGGAGTAGGTCTGGTCGAGTTCGGCGGCCCGGGCGCGGATCTCTTCTTTCTCCGCCGCGGTGGCCTTCTCAGCAAACAGGCGGGCCGACTGCGTTTCGAGCGCTTCGCGCACCATGTAATGGCCGCGGACGTCCTGTGGCGTCGGCACCTTCACCTGCGTACCCACGCGCGGCCGGCTTTCGACCAGTTCCTCGGCTTCGAGCCGCTGCAGGGCTTCGGCGACCGGAACGATGCTCATGCCAAGTTCGGCGGCCAGTTTGCGGCGGGAGAGCGCGGCCCCCATCGGCAGTTCTCCCGTAAGGATCCGGCGCCGGAGGACCCTGTAGGCCTGATCGGAGAGACTGGCAGGGGCACCACCCCGGGAATGAGCCATGAACAATAAAAGTCTAGCCAAAAGTCGTTGACAAATCAACTCTGATATATCACGATATATCTACTTCACGGAACTGCAAAGGAAACCCACGATGCGTTTTTACTTGTCATGTCTGGTGGCTACCCTGATGGCCTCGCCCCTGTTGGCGCAAAACATAACGGGCTCGTTTAGCGGATCGGTGACCGATCCCTCAGGCGCCGTGGTGACCGGGGCCGAGGTGACGGCGACCAACCTGGAAACGAATCAGACGCTGGCGGCGAAGACGAACGAGTTGGGCGGCTTTCAGTTGCTGTATGTGCGCCCGGGCTCGTATTCGATCAAGGTGGCGGCCAAAGGGTTCAAGACGGCGCTGCGGGACAACCTGCGATTGCTCGTGGAGGAGCGGGTCCGGGTGGACTTCGCGCTCGAGATTGGTGATGCGGCGACGACGATTTCGGTGAAGGAGGAGGTGCCGCTGGTCGAATCGCAGACGGCGTCACTGGGGCAGGTGATCAGCGCGCGCAGCGTGCAGGAGTTGCCGATTCGCGGCCGGAATGTGTTTGACCTGGTGGGTTTGGCGCCGGGGGTGCAGACGAATATTCGCGCGCTGGGCGACGTAGCGTCGACGGGCACCAACGCGGCGCCGCTGTTTGTCTTTTCGGATATGTCGATCAACGGCGGACGGTTCCGCACCAATGATTTCATGCTCGACGGCGTGACGATCATGCTGCCGGAGAACAACAACTATGCGATCTCGCCGACGCCGGACGGGACGCAGGAGTTTAAGGTGCAGACGAACGCCTACGGCCCGGAGTTCGGGCGCAGCGGCGGGGGCGTCGTGAACGTGCTGACGCGCGGCGGGGGCAACGCTTTCCACGGCACGATCTATGAGTTCTTCCGCAACGACCGGTTGCGGGCCAACAACTACTTTGCCAACGCGAGAAACCAGAAGCGCGGCGTGTTTCACTATAACCAGTTTGGCGTGGCGACGGGTGGCGCGATCAAGAAAGACCGCACGTTCTTTTTCGCCGAGTACCAGGGGCACCGCGAGGATACCTCTTTCGGCGGGCGGGTGCTGACCATCCCCACGGCCGCGCAGCGGGCGGGCAACTTCAGCGATGTCCGGGCCACCAACGGGCAGCCGATTACGATCTACGATCCGTTCTCGACCCAGGCGCTACCCGGCGGCGGGTTCCTGCGGCAGCCTTTTGCGGGGAACCAGATTCCCGCCACGCGGCAGGACCGGGCGGCATCGCGGATGGCAGCTTTTCTTCCCACTCCGAACCTGCCCGGGGAGGGTCCGGCGCGGGTAAACAACTGGGCCTTCGCGCCTTCGAACGCCACCGACGATGATCAGTATTCCATCCGGATCGACCAGCGGATCTCGGACAAACACTCGATTTTCGGGCGATTGACCCGGAACCAGGGCATCAGCAAGAACACGGGCGAGTTCGGCACGATTGCGGACAACACGCTGGGGAACATCGAGAACCGGGTGGCCAACGGGGTGGTGAACGGCACGTATCTGCTTTCGCCGACGCGGATCCTGAACTACCGGACCGGCATTACGCGGCGCTATGAGGGCCGTCAGCCGATCAATCAGGGCAAGGTGGATATCGCCGCGCTGGGTTTTCCGGCGGCGATGGCCAGCGCGTTCGACTCGAAGTTCGCGATGTTCCCGACGATTGCGACCGGGTACGCCACGTTCGGCATGGACGGCGGCGACCCGATCCGCCGCGGCAACACGATCTACACGCTGGTGGCGGACGCTTCCGAGGTGCGGGGACGGCACACGTTCAAGCTGGGTGCGGACTTCCGTCTCTATGATCAGACGCCGCTGCAGGGTTGGCCGGTTGGTCACAGCTACAGCTTCGGCCGCGGGCAGACGCAGGGTCCGGACCCGCTGCAGCAGAGCCTGACGGCGGGCGATGGCTTTGCGTCCTTCCTCACGGGATTCGGCACGGGATCGATCCGCAACACGCCGGCGCTGGCGATTCGCAACCTCTACTGGGCCGTATTCCTGAACGATGAGATCAAGCTGGGCAAGCTGACCGTGAATGTGGGCCTGCGCTATGAGATCGAAAATCCGCGCACGGAAAGATACAACCGGTTTGCGTCGTTTGACTTCAACAGCCCTTTTCCGCTGGCGGTGCCGGGGGTGGCGAACCTGAAGGGAGTGCTGACTCGGCCGGGGCGCAACGGCCTCGACCGGGCGCAGACCGAGACGTCATACGGCAACTGGGGGCCGCGCGTCGGCCTCGCCTACGCGCTGAATCCCAAGACGGTGATTCGGGCCGGCTACGGCATCTTCTACTCCCCGCTGTGGGGCACCACTTCGGCGGGCGGATTCGGCGTGACCGGCGAGGAGATTACCACCGACTGGCTGTCTTCCATTGACGGGGTGACGCCGGTGAACCTGTTGAGCAATCCATTCCCGAACGGATTCCTGCAGCCGCTGACGACGGAAGCGTTCCGGGTGCAGCTCGGACAGAACCTGAACATCATTGACCGCGGCAACAAGTCGAACGCCTACACGCAGCAGTGGAACTTCGGGGTGCAGCGCGAGATTCCGGGCAATATGGTGGTGGAGGTGGCCTACGCGGCCAACAAAGGCACGCGGCTGCCGGTGCCGTTTGAGTTCAACCAGCTCGATCCGCGGCTGCAATCGTTGGGGCAGGATCTGAACACCCGGGTGGCGAATCCGTTCTTTGGTCTCGTGCCGACCGGCGCGCTTTCGGCGGCCACGGTGGCGCGCGGCCAACTGCTGCGGCCGTATCCGCAGTATCTGAGCGTGAGCAACAACAATCCGTCCCGCTGGAACAACGCGGGCAACTCGATCTACCACTCGGTGACGATCCGCGTCGAAAAGCGGTTCACCCACGGCGTGAATTTTGTAGCGGCGTACACACGGGGCAAGGTGATTGATGAGGCCTCGGCGCGCATCTTCGGGGTGAATCTGGCGGTGACGCCGCAGAACAACTACAACCTGCGCGCGGAGCGGGCTTTGTCGGAAGGGGACGTCCGGAGCCGGTTCGTGCTGAATCATACAGTGGATCTGCCGTTCGGGCGTGGGCAGCGGATGCTGAGCAACGCGCCGCGGGCGGTTGACTATCTGGTGGGCGGCTGGTCGGCGAGCGGGCAGTTGACGCTGGTTTCCGGCTTCCCGCTGGCGTTGGCCTCGACGGGCAACAGCGGGGTGTTCAGCGGGCGTCTGCGCCCGAACACCACCGGCAAATCGGCGGAGTTGACCGGTCCGATTCAGCAGCGGCTAAACCGCTATTTCGATACGACCCAGTTTTCTATTCCCGCGGCGTTCACGTTCGGCAACCTGGGCCGCACGTTGAACGTGCGCGGCCCGGGGCTGGCAGGTTACGACATTGCGCTGTCCAAACGGTTTGTGGTGCGGGAGCCGGTTTCGCTGCTGTTCCGCGCTGAAGCGTTCAACCTGACCAACACGCCGTTTTTCGGGGGCGCGAACACGCCGTTTGGCAATCCGGGCCAGACGCTGGGCAACCCGGACTTCGGGGTGATCTCGGCGGCGCGCAACGAACGGCAGTTCCAGCTCTCGCTCAAGGTACAGTGGTAGACCCATGGCTCAGGTTCAGCGCAGTGCGCCTCTCTACGACGTAGTGGTCATCGGCTCCGGGGCCGGCGGCGGAACGGCGGTCCATACCTTGACCAAGCTTGGCGTCAAGGTGCTGCTGCTCGAAGCGGGCGGTCCGCTTAACCCGGCCAAGGATTTCAAAGAGCATATGATGCCCTGGCAGGTGCCGCACCGCGGGGCCGGGGAGGATGGCCGATTCTACTTTGGCGGCATGAAGTACGGCTTCTTTGAAGCCCCGAACGGGTACTGGCAGATTCCGGGTGAACCGTACACGGTCGCGGCCGGCAACCAGTTTGACTGGTTCCGTTCGCGCATTCTGGGCGGGCGCACGAATCACTACGGGCGGGTCTCGCTGCGTTTTGCCGACTACGATTTCAAGCCACGGTCAATGGACGGCCTGGGGGCCGATTGGCCGATCTCCTATGACGATCTCGCACCCTGGTACGACAAGGCGGAAGCCTTCATCGGGGTGCACGGTACGCGCGAGGGGATCCGGTCGGCGCCGGACGGCATCTTTCAGCCGGCGCCGGCTCTCCGTGTGCACGAGACGATGATTCAGCGGGCGGGAGCCAAGCTCGGCATGCCCGTGATCGCCGCGCGCAAGGCGATGATCACCAAGGCTCACAACGGGCGGGCGGCGTGCCACTACTGCGGCCACTGCGGGCGCGGATGCCTGACGGCGTCGGCGTATTCGTCGAGCCAGGTGCAGATCTTCCCGGCGCTGAAGACGGGACGGCTGGAGATTGTGAACCACGCCATGGTGCGGGAGTTGATCCGCGGAGCGGACGGGCAGGTGGCCGCCGTCTCCTACATCGACAAGACGACGCGGCAGGAGCGGCGCGTGCGCTGCCGGACGGTGGTGCTGGCGGCGAGCGCGTGCGAGTCGGCGCGGATCTTGCTCAACTCGAACGGGTTGGCGAACTCCTCCGGGGTGGTGGGAAGGTATCTGACCGATACGGTGGGGCTGACGGTGCGGGGCCACGTACCCGCGCTCGAAGGGCTGATGCGCTACGATACCGACGGCATCCGCGGTTCACACGTCTACGTGCCCTGGTGGCTCTATGACCGCAAGAACGATTTTCCGCGCGGATACCACATCGAACTCGGAGGCACGGGCTTCGCGGCGCCGCAGGTGGGTTCGTTCCAAGGCGTGGCGGCGCAGCATCAGGGCTTTGGCAAAGAGCTCAAGAAGCGCATCCGGCAGGATTACGGGACCACCGTCAGCTGCACCGGACGGGGCGAGATGATTCCGAACGAGAAGTCGTACTGCGAGATTGATCCCACGGTGACCGACGAGTGGGGCATCCCGGTTCTGCGTTTTCACTTTGCCTGGAGCGAGCATGAGCGGAAGCAGGCCGAGCATATGCGGCAGAGCTTCACGAGTCTGCTGGAGACCCTGGGCGCGACCTCGATCGCCTCGACCGGCATTACGACCGGGGGAGAGGTGATTCACGAGGTGGGGACCGTGCGCATGGGCAGCGACCCGCGCACTTCGGCGCTGAACGCATACTCGCAGGCGCATGAGGTGAAGAATCTATTTGTGGCCGATGGCGGATCGTTTGCGAGCAATCCGGACAAGAACCCGACGTTGACGATCATCGCGCTGGCGTGGCGGATGTCGGAGTACCTCGCCGAGGAGATGAGGAAAGGCAATGTCTAAAGGGGTTTCGCGAAGAGCGGTCCTGGCGCCAGCGCTGGCGGCTCCGCTGGTGGCGCAGCACGAGGGACACACGCCGGCGGCCGCGGCAGCGCCCGCGGGGCAGTCGATTTTTCTGACGCCGCACGAGTTCGCCACGCTGCGGAAGTTGTGCGACCTGATCCTGCCGGCCGATGAGACCTCGCCGGCGGCCTCGGCGACGGGAACGCCCGAGTATATTGACCGGCTGTGCCGCGGCAACGAGCGGATCGCGCGGATCTATCACGGCGGCCTGGCGTGGCTCGATGCCGCGTGCCGAAATCTGCACGGGGTCGCGTTTGCGGAGGCGGCGGAGCCGGCGCAGGTGGCGATGCTCGAAAAGCTGGCCTATCGCGAAAAGACACCGCCGGAGTGGAAGGCCGGGGCGGAGTTTTTCAACTGGGCGCGGCGGATGACCCTCGATGGGTACTACACGTCGCCGGCGGGCTACCGCGATGTGGGCTACGTGGGCGGCAAGGGCATGACGACGTATGAGGTCCCTGTGGAAGCGCTGGAGCAGGTGCTCAAGAAGTGGAAGCCGTAAGGAGTTAAGAACCGAGTGAACAAAAAGATTCTGATTGTGATTGGCGATGCCGCCGAGGCGCTCGATACCTTCTATCCGCTGTGGCGGGTGGAGGAGGAGGACTACGACGCTGTCGTGGCCGGTCCGGAGAAGCGGGTCTACCATCTGGTGATGCACGAGATTCCGCCGGGCTGGGATGTGACCAAGGAGTCGCCGAGCTATCATCTGGCTTCGCACATCGCCTTCCGGGACGTGAAGCCGGAGGAGTACGCCGGACTGTTTCTGAGCGGAGGGCGGGCGCCGGAGTATCTGCGCTACGACGAGGACCTGCTGCGGATTACGCGCCACTTTTTCGCGGAGAACAAGCCGGTGGCGGTGGTGTGCCACGGCGCGGAGATTGTGGCCACGGCGGACGTGATTCGCGGCCGGCGAATGGCGACGGTGCCGAAATGCCGCTTTGACGTGGAGGTTTGCGGCGGCACGTTTGTCAACGAACGCTGCGTGCGGGACGGTAACATGGTGAGCGGCCGGACATGGCACGACAATCCCTGGTTCATGCGCGAGTTCATCAAGATGCTGCGCGACGCGGCGTGACGCGGCGGCGGGAGTGGCTGGCGCTGGCGGCGGGTGCGCCGCTGGCGGCCGCGACGAAGGGCGCCGTGCGGCTGCACGCAAGCACCTACGCGATGCAGCCGATTGCGGTGGACCGCGCCCTGGCGACAATTCGCGAGATTGGCTACGATGGCGCGGAGCTTTGCCTGATGGCGGGCTGGCCGAGCGAGCCGGCGAGGCTTGACGCGGCGGCGCGGCGCCGGATCCGCGAGGCGCGATTCCCGGTGCCGACGCTGATTGAGAATGGCAACACGCTGGTAAGCGAGGCCGAGCACGCACGGACGCTGGATCGGATTCGCGCGGCGGCGGCGCTGGCCCACGATATCGCGCCGAAGCGGCCGCCCATACTGCAAACGGTGCTCGGGGGGAGGCCGGCGGAGTGGGAGCAGGTGAAGCAGAAGATGGCCGCGCGCCTCGCCGACTGGGCGCGGGTGGCGGCGGAGGTGAAGATTCCGCTGGCCGTGAAATCGCACATTGGCAGCGCTTCGAACACGCCCGAGAAGCTGATCTGGCTGCTCGATCAGGTGAAGAATCCGGCGCTGTCGGGCATTTATGACTACGGGCACTTTCAACTGCTGGATCTGCCGCTGCGCGCGACGCTCGAGACCCTGCTGCCGCGGAGTTCGTTTCTGACGGTGAAGGATGGCCGCATGGTGGAGGGGCAGCCGCGCTTTCTGCTGCCGGGCGACGGGACCATTGACTACCGGGAGTATTTCGCGATCCTCCGCGAGAAGCGATACCGTGGATGGATGCTCGTGGAGATCAGCCGCCAGCTGCAGACGCAGCCCGGCTTCGATCCGGTGGACGCGGCCCGGCGCTCCTACGCCAACCTGGCGGGGCGGTTGGCGCAGGCGGAGCTTCGCCGGGGGTAGGTCTCTAGAGAGAGGAGTGAGAGTGATGTTCCACAGGAAGATGCTGATCGGGGGAGTGGCCTTGCTGGCCGGGCTAACGTTTTGGGAAATCCAGGCGCAACCGCCGGCCAAGCCCGCCGCCGTGGACTTCCAGCGCGAGGTCCGGCCGATCCTCTCCGATAACTGTTTCTACTGCCACGGGCCGGACAAGGGCACGCGGATGATGGACCTGCGCCTCGATACCAAAGAGGGCGCCTTCGCCGAACGCAAGACGGGGCGCTTGCTCGTGCCCGGAGATCCGGCCGCGAGCCTGGTCTATCAACGCATCGTGAGCAGCGACAAGGCCCGGACGATGCCGCCGGCGCATAGCAAAAAGCTATTGACCGCGGCGCAGAAGGACACGCTCAAACGATGGATTGAGCAGGGGGCGCCGTGGAAGGAGCATTGGGCCTTTGCCGCGCCGTCGCGGCCGGCGGCGCCGGCGGTGACCAACGTGCGCTGGGCGCGGAATCCCATTGACCGTTTCGTACTGGCCCGCTTGGACGCCGCGGGGTTGCCACCGGCCGCCGAGGCCGACCGGCGGGCGCTGGCGCGGCGGGCGGCGTTGGACCTGACCGGGCTGCCGCCCACCCCGGAGATGCTGGCGCAGTTCCTGACCGACAAATCGCCCAAGGCTTACGAAGAGTACGTGGACCGCCTGCTGGCGACCAGCCAATGGGGTGAGCACCGCGCCCGCTACTGGCTGGACGCGGCGCGCTATGCCGATACGCACGGCATTCACATCGATAACTACCGGGAGATGTGGCCCTATCGCGATTGGGTGATCCGCGCCTTCAACCGGAATCTGCCGTTCGATCAATTTGTCGTCGAGCAGATTGCGGGTGACCTGCTGCCGAACCCGACCCGGGATCAGATTGTCGCCACCGGATTCCACCGCTGCAACCCGACGACGAACGAAGATGGCGCCATTGCCGAGGAGGTGGAGGCCATCTACGCCAAGGACCGCGTGGATACGACCGGTGCAGTATTTCTCGGGCTTACCGTGGGCTGCGCGGCGTGCCACGACCATAAGTTCGATCCGATTGCCCAGCGCGATTTCTACGCGCTGTCGGCGTTCTTCCGGAACACGGAGCAGGGGCCGCTGGACGGCAATATCGCCGAAACGCCGCCGGTGCTGGTGATTCCCAAGAGCGAGGACGAAGAGCGCTGGAAGCAGATACGCGCCGAAGAGGGGCGGCTGCGGGAGCGGCTGCAGGCGGCACGCGCGAGCGCCGAGCCGGCCTTCGCCGAGTGGCTGGCGGGCGCGGCGCGGAAGTCAATCGAAGCGCCGCTTGAGCCGGCCGATGAGCTGATGGCGGTGACGGTGCAGCAGGGCGAGCCGCGGCTGCGCGTGAAGGGGAAGCCCGCCGAATTGAAACTCCCGGCGGGGATCACCCTGGGCGAGGCGCATATCCCAGGACGGCAGGCGATTCACTTCTCCGGCAAGTCATTTCTCGAACTGCCGAATGTCGAGGCGCTGCAGGCCGACCGGCCGTTCTCGGCGGCGATGTGGTTCTACCTGCCCAAGAGCGAGGATAGCTTTATCGTGGCCAGCCAGACCGATGCCAAGAGCAAGGGCCGCGGCTGGAGCTTCGAGTTGACGCGGCGGTCGCCCAGCGTCCGGCTGGTGGGACAGGCGGGGCGGGCGTTGACCATCACCAACCTGATTGTCGACCGGTTTGAACCCGCGCGCTGGTATCACGTGGCCTTCAGCTACGACGGCAAGCGCACCGCCGAAGGGTTCAAGATGTTCGTCAACGGCCGGGAGGTGGGTACGCAGGGGAGCGGCCGCGGCGGCATGCTCAAGGGCGAGCTGCGGAACTTCTCCCCGTTTCTGCTCGGCCGGATGGGCGACCAATCCTTTGACGGCGGGGCCATTGCGGATCTGCGGGTCTATGGCCGCGTGTTGTCCGAGGCTGACGCGTCGCTGCTCGCGCAGTGGCCGGCGATTGAGCTGGCGCGCGGCAAGAGCGTGGATGCGCTGAGCGCGGCGGAGCGCGATGGGCTGCGGCAGTATTACCTGGCGCGCGAATCTGCCGACCCTATGGACCTGGCGGGCGAGCTCCAGAGTCTCGATGCCGAGAGGCTCGAGATCGTCCGGCGCGGCGCGTTGACCCACGTGCAGCACGAACGGGCCGGGATGCCATCGGCGCATCTTCTCTTCCGCGGCATGTACGATCAGCCGCGCGAGAAGCTGGCGGCCAATACGCCGTATGCGCTGCCGCCGATGAGCGCGGCGCTGCCGAAGAACCGGCTGGGGCTGGCCAAGTGGCTGGTGGACCCGGCGCATCCGCTCACGGCGCGCGTGGCGGTGAACCGGATGTGGCAGGAGCTGTTCGGCGCCGGGCTCGTCAAGACGTCGGACGATTTCGGGTCGCAGGGCGAGCCGCCTTCGCATCCCGAGCTGCTCGACTGGCTCGCCGTCGAGTTCCGCGAGAGCGGATGGGACATGAAGCACCTCTACAAGCTGATGGTGACCTCGGCTACCTACCGGCAGGCGGGCGTGGCGACACCTTTGAAGATCGAGAAGGATCCCGAGAACCGGCTGCTGTCGCGCGGGCCGCGCTTTCGCATGGATGCCGAAATGATTCGGGATTACGCGCTGGCGGCCAGCGGCTTGTTGACCCCGACGATTGGCGGGCCTTCGGTGAAGCCGTATCAGCCGCCGGGCGTGTGGGAAGCGGTGGCGATGCTGGGCTCGAACACGCGCTTCTATCAGCGCGACAGCGGCCCGTCGCTGTACCGCCGTTCGCTCTATTCGTTCTGGAAGCGGAGCGCACCGCCGGCGGCGATGGAGGTGTTGAACGCGCCCACGCGGGAGAACTGCACCGTACGGCGGGAGCGCACCAACACGCCGCTGCAGGCGCTGGTGACCATGAACGACGTGCAGTTTGTCGAGGCGGCGCGGCACCTGGCGCAGCGGGCGCGGCTGGCCGCGCCGGGGAGCATCGAAAAGCAGATTCAGTTTATGGCGCTGCGGCTGGCGGCCCGCGACCTGGACGCCCGCGAACTGGGCGTGACGCGGAAGGCGCATCAGGACTTCCTGCGCTACTACGACAGCCATCCGGACCAGGCGCGGAAGCTGATTGCGCAGGGCGAATCGAAGGCGGAGGAGTCGGTGCCGGCGGTGGAACTCGCGGCGCTGACGATGACCGCCAATCAACTGTTCAATATAGACGAAGTACTGGTGAAATAGGACGCGCCATGATCCTTGACGATTGCATACTCGCTGAAACCCGCCGCCAGTTTTTCGCCCGCGGCGCCCGTGGACTGGGACAACTGGCGCTGGCCTCGCTGCTGGGCCGGGAAGTGCGCGCCGCCGACGGCGCGCTCCCCGGCTTACCGCACTGGAAACCCAAGGCCAAGCGGGCGATCTATCTGCACATGGTCGGGGCGCCGCCGCAGATTGATCTGTTCGACTACAAGCCTGGTATGAAGGAGTGGTACGACAAGGATCTGCCCGAGTCCATCCGCCGCGGGCAGCGGCTGACGACGATGACTTCGGGGCAGAGCCGCTTTCCGATTGCGCCCTCGGTCTTCTCGTTTCAACAAAGCGGCAAGTCCGGGGCGTGGATCTCGGAGCTGCTGCCGTGGACGGCCAAGGTGGTGGATGAGATGGCGATCATCCGGTCCATGCACACCGAGGCGATCAATCACGAACCGGCGATTACCTTCATCCAGACCGGGCAGCAGGTGGCCGGGCGGCCCTGCGCGGGATCCTGGATCTCTTACGGGCTAGGTTCGATCAACGCCGACCTGCCGGCGTTTGTGGTGCTGAACGCTTCGCACACGCATCCGCGCGCCGGGGTGCAGGCCATTTCGGCCAAGCTGTGGAGCTCGGGCTTTCTGTCTTCGAAGTTCGCCGGGGTGGCGCTGCGGTCCGGGAATGACCCCGTGCTGTTTTTGCGCAATCCGGAGGGCGTGGCGCCGGAGGTGCGGCGCCGCATGCTGGACGCCGTGGGCGAGTTGAACGAGATTCAGCACGAAAAGTCGGTGGACCCGGAGACGCGGTCGCGCATTGCGCAGTATGAGATGGCGTTTCGAATGCAGTCGTCGGTGCCGGAGTTGACCGACCTGTCGAAGGAGCCCGAGAGCACGTGGAAGCTGTATGGCGAGGAGGCGCGCAAGGGCGGATCGTTTGCCAACACCTGCCTGATGGCGCGGCGCCTGGCCGAGCGCGGCGTGCGGTTTGTGCAGGTCTACCAGCGCGGCTGGGACGTGCACCGCGAGGTGCCGGAGGTGCTGCCCGCGATGTGCAAGGACGTCGACCAGGCCTGCTACGCGCTGCTCACCGATCTCAAGTCGCGGGGTATGCTCGACGATACGCTGGTGATTTTCGGCGGCGAGTTCGGGCGGACGATTTACTCGCAAGGCAAGCTGACCCCAACCGACTACGGGCGAGACCACCATCCGCGGTGCTTCTCCATCTGGGCGGCGGGAGGCGGGATCAAGGGCGGGGTGGTACACGGCGAGACCGACGAGTTTTCGTACAACATCGTGAAGGATCCGGTGCATGTGCGGGACTTCCAGGCGACGTTGCTGCACTGCTTCGGCATCGATCATGAGCGGTTCAGCTACCGGCACCAGGGCTTGGAGGCGCGGCTGACGGGCGTGGAGCCGGCCCATCTGGTGAAGGGGATACTGGCGTAGCGGGGGAGGCGGTCGTTCAGGGTGCGAGAGCGGCGAGGCGGGCGCGGGCTTCGGAGAGATCGGGCTGCAGGCGGATGGCTTCGCGGAACGCGGCGGCGGCGGCCGTACGGTCGCCGCGGGCGGCGTGGGTGACGCCCAGGTTGAACCAGACGAGCGAGTTGTCCGGGTGGGCGCGGCGCGCGCGGTCGAGCAGCGCGAGGGCGCCGGGATAGTCACCGCTGGAGGCTCTGGCGACCGAGAGGGTATTGAGCGCGCCGGCGTGACGGGGATCGAGCGTGAGCGCCCTTTCGAGCACCGGCAGGGCCTCCTGGCGTCTCCCAAGGCGGAAGAGAGCGTTGCCGAGCGCCGCCAGGGTGGCGACGTCGTTCGGATCCCGCTGCAACTGGCGGCGGTATAGCGCGGGTACGGCCGGGGTGAGCGGGCCGACGTTGGCGATGGCCTGGGAGAGCGCATCGGCGGGGGTGTAGAAAGGGATCACCGGGCCGCGGTAGGGGCTGTGGTCCTCGGCGGCGGGGTCGGTGAAGCGGGGCTCGCGCTGGATCCAATGGTCGGTAACGGTGACGTGGATGGCGTCGCTGGGGCGACGTTGGGGCATGTGGCATCCGGTGCAATTGGCGGCGGGTTGGCGGGCGTGTTCGGTCTGGTGGCAGTTGGCGCAGGCGGGGCGTGCCTGCGCGGAATGCGGATCGTGACAGGTGGTGCAGGTGAGCGCGCCGCCGGATTTCTGGAAGCAGGCCGATTGGAGGAGCCGGTAGCCGGCGTGGTTGACTTCAAAGCGGGCGGCGGGCGGGTCGGTGCGATCGAACACCATTTTGTAGTCCGCCAGGGGCTCGCCGGGCCGGTAGGAGAAGACGCCGCGGCCGGGTTGGAGCAGGGAGTCGGGGATGCTGCTCGAGGCGGTCTGGAGGTGGCACTGGAGGCAGAGGTCGAGCTGGCGGGCCGGGGTGAGGCGGGCGGGGTTGAGGATGGTGCCGCGCTCCGGCTTGTGAAGGTGGGCCTGGGCGTCGCCGTGGCAGCGGGCGCAGTCGATGCTGCGCGGGGCGGCGGAGGGGGAGTCGGGGTAGGCCGCGTGGCAGAACAGACAGGTGGGCGAAACTTCGCGGCGCATGTCGGGATGGTCGGGCCGGTCGAAGCCGGGAGACATGGCGTAGCCGTTGCGGCTGGTGTACCAGGAGAGCGGGAGTTCGAGGAGCGGCCCGGCCGGGGAGCGGTGGAGGAAGGTGACGGCGTGGTTGCCGGAGCCGATGGCGAGATCGATGGATTTTTCGAGGACCTGGATGGGCCGCGCGGCGGGGTCGAGTTGGTGCCGGCGCAGGCGGCCGCCGTCGATGGTGTAATGGCGGTTCGAGAGGCGGTGGTAGAATGCCGCGGGCGGGGTGAGGGGACGCTGCTGGACGGAGCGGCCCATGCCGGTCTTCTCGTAGGCCGCGGTGATGGCGGCGTGGCAGGGGCGGCAGGTTTCCGGGGAGGCCTCGCCCGGGGCGGCGGCGAGCAGCAGCGCTGCCGCGGCCCCGAGCCAGGCGGGATTAGAACTGCAGACGGGCACCAAGCATCATGCTACGCGGGTCGCGGGCCGAAGTCACGCGCCCGAACGTAGAGGGGGTGGTGTAGACGGTGCCAACGCCAGCGAACTGCGTGTGGTTGAAAAAGTTGTACGCTTCAGCGCGTAATTCGAACCGGACCTTTTCGGCGAGCTGGAAGTACTTCATAAAGGTCATGTCGAACTGGTTCCAGCCCGGTCCGGAGAGGATGTTGCGGGCGACCGGGGAGAAGGTGCCGAGAGTGGGTTCCGAATAGACGGACGGATTGAACCACTGCGTGACGGTGCGCTGGCCGCGGCCGAGGAACGGGGTGCCGGAGGCAAAGGGACGCTGGCGGGTAGCAGAGCCGACGCCGGCGTTGTCGCGGCCGAGTTCGGGGCTGATGGGCAGGCCGGTGCGGACGGTGTAGATGGTGGACACCTGCCAGCCGCCGAGGGTGCGGCCGAGGAGATCCTTGCGGCCACGGAGGAAGGGAATCTCCCAGACGAGGCTGCCGATGAAGTTATGGTTGGCGTCGAAGGAGGCGCGGGCGCGCTCGCCGGAGGCATCGCGGGTGTTGGGATAGAAGCCGTAGATGCCGGCGGTGTAGTCGGCGTTGTCGATGGCTTTCGACCACGTGTAGGCGGTCTGGAACATGAGGCCCTTGGTGAAGTTGCGGTTCAGGCCGACCTGGAGGCCGTGATAGTTGGAGGCGTAGCTTTGCTCGCGGTGGTTGATGACGGCCCAGCCGAGGTAGGGCCGGACGGTGTTGGGGTTGAGGCGGCCCTGGGCGATGAGCGGGTTCGGCAGCGGCTGGTTGAGATCCTGGGTGCGCATGAAGTGGACGCCGCGCGTGCCGGTGTAGCCGACTTCGAGAACGGTGTTCTGCCCGAAGCCGTGCTGGATGTTGAGGTTCCACTGCTGGGTGTTGGGGGTGAGCTGGTTGGTGTCGATCGAGCCGAGGGTGATGGGCAGGTCGAAGTTCCGCGCGGTGCCGCCGCCGGGGTTGGACAGCAGCGTGTTGTCGATCGTGAGGAGTTCCGAGAAGGGCGGGTTGCCGGACATGAGAATGAACGCACCCAGAATTTCGCGCGAGAAGAAGAGCCCGTAGCCGCCGCGGATGGCCGTGCGGCCGTTGCCGAACAGGTCGTAGGCAAAGCTGAAGCGGGGGGCGAAGTTCTTCTTTGAAGATTGCCAGAAGGCCTTGGGATTGACGAGGCCGTTGAAGCGGTTGCCGGCGCCGCGGAGCACCTGGCCGGCGGCGTTGACGGTGACGGCCTGGGCCGGGTCGTACTGGCTGGGGACGAAGACGCGGAAGCGGTCGTCGGGTTCGTGGGCCGGGGGGAAGTAGGAGTAGCGGAGGCCGAAGTTGAGGGTTAACTTGCGGGAGGCTTTCCAGGAGTCGTCGATGAAGGTTTCAAACGAGTTGCGGCGGTTGTCGTTGAAGGCGACCGTGTCGGTCTCGTTATAGTTGGCGGCGCGGCCGAGGAGGAGATCGGCAAAGGCGTCACCGCCGCTGGCGGCGCCGGGTTGGCGGGTGAAGCGGCCGTCGAAGCTGAAGGCGCCGAAGACGTTGGTGTTGGTGGGTTCGAACTTGATCTCGTAGGAGTAGTTGAAACCGGTCTTAATGGTGTGAGCGCCGCGAATCCAGGTGAAGTTATTCCGGAATTCGTAGATGGTCTGGTAGTTGCTCCAGGGTGCGCCGGGGGCGACGGCGGCGTAGCCCGTGAGCGAGATAGTGGGTACGCGGTCCGGGACATTGGAGAGGTTGAGGCTCGCCAGCGGGTAAGTTTTTTCGTTATCGGCGAACAGCTGCGGAATGTTGATGCCCCAGGTGGCGCCGCTCAGGTCGGGCGGGAACTGCTTGATCCGGTTGTGGGACCGGACCCAGTTAAAGTCCATGATGAGGGTGGGGGAGAAGGTGGCATTGTAGTTCACCGTCATGTTGCGGGCCGGGGTTTCGTTCTGCTGGCGCAGGAACTCAAAGCCGGAGGAGGTGGCGAAGTTATTGAGGCGGAACTCCGGGGTGTAACGCCACATGAGGCGGTGGCTCGAGTTGAAGTTGTGGTCAATGCGGTAGTTCTCTTCGTCGGTGTCATCGCGGCGGCTCTGGAGGGCGAACCAGTTCCGTCCCGCCGTATCGGAGAAGTTGGAGGCCGGGTACATGCGCGAGTAGCCGCGGGCGTTGGCGTCGATGCGGTTGGCGGGGATGATGTTGCCGGGGAAGGGAAGGCCGGTGACGGGATCAAACAGAGGGCGGCCGGTGGCGGAGAAGTCGCCGCGCTTGGCGGCTTCGGTGGGGACGATGCCAAAGAACTCCTGGCGCTGGCGTTCTTTGATCCATCCCATCAGGGCGAAGAAGAAGGTTTTGTTCCGGCCGTTGTAGAGCTTGCCCAACGCGACGGGGCCGCCGATGGTGAAGCCATAGTCGTTGCCGCGGAAGGCCGGCCGGGTGGGCAGGAAGTAGTTCCGGGCGTTGAACTTGTCGTTGCGGTGGAAGTAGTAGGCCGACCCGTGGAGCTGGTTGGTGCCGCCCTTGGTGATGACGTTGAACTGCGATCCCCCGCCGACGCCGAACTCGGCGGAGTAGTTGCCGCGAATGGCGCGGAACTCGGCAACGCTTTCGATGTTGGGGGCGAGCGGGGTGCTCCAGTTGCCACCGGTGTCGACGTTGTAGCCGCCGTCGAGAAGCCAGGCGTTATGAGTGGGGCGGATGCCATTGACGGCGGAGTTGTTGGCGCGGCGGTCGTAGGGGGTGGTGGAGACGACGCCAGGCATGAGCTGCGCGAAGGGGATGACGTTGCGGCCGCGGGAGGGCAGTTGGACCATGTCCTTGCCGTCGAGCAGCTGGGAGGTGGCGCCGGAGGTGGTGTTGACGGTGACGGCGGCGGCTTCGACGGTGACCTGGTCGGCGATCTGACCGACCTCCATCGAGAAGACAAGGCGGCGGTTATCGTTCACGCGCAGGAGAATATCGTTGACCAGAGATTTTTTGAAGCCGTTGGCTTCGGCGGTGACCGAGTAGGCGCCGATGGGCAGCAGCGGCAGCGAGTAGTTTCCGGACTCGTCGGTGGTAGTCTGCCGGGTGAGACCGGTGCCGGTGTTGGTAACCCGAATGGTGGCTCCGGGGATGACGGCGGAGCTGGCATCCTGCACCACTCCATAGATACCGGCGGTGACCTCTTGAGCCAGCGCAAAAGAACAGAAGACGAAGCCGGTGAAAACGGCCTGCAGTGCGAGACGCATCATACATCCTCCCAGAGTCGATTAGTCGGCCAGAGCAACGGGGAATCTGCGCGTAGCCAGGATCGTGGCTAGCCACGGCTATGGTTAGGTAGTATAACGAACTGCGGGGGGAATAGCCCGCAGGGTTTAATTCCGGAGGTTGGGGATGCAGAGAAGAACGATGCTGATGGCGCTGGCAGGTAGGCGGACCGCTCCGCAGATCCTGCTGCGCAGTTCGTGGCAGAGCGTCAACATCGGAGATATCGGGCATACGCCGGGGGCATTGAGCCTGCTCGAGAAGTATCTGCCGGAGGCCGAGGTTACGCTGTGGCCGGGCCGGCTCGAACATGGATCGCGCGGCCTGCTCGAGCGGGGCTTCCCGAAGTTGAAGATCGTGGAAGGAGCCGTGGGGGAGGACGGGAAACCCACCACCCCGGAGTTAGCCCGGGCCTGGGCCGAAACGGATGTGTATGTAAGCGGCTCGGGATCCGGCTTTCCGGCGAGCGCGAATGCGCTGGCGTTTCTGCGGGCGACGGGTAAGCCGGTGGGGGTGTTTGGGGTGAGCCTCGATCCGGTCTCCGGCCTGACGCCGGGCCGCGATGCCGAGGGCGGGACGCTCCAGAGTCTGCGGGCGCGGGCGATGGCGCTGCCGGCGGGGCATCTGGAGGCCGATCTACGCGCGGTGATGGATCGCGTCGCGTTCTTCTACTGCCGGGATACGATTACGCGGGACTATCTCCGGCAGCAGCGGGTGAAGGCGCCGGTCGTGGAGTTCGGGCCGGACGCGCAGCTGGGCATGAAGCTGCGGGATGACGAGAAGGGATGGGCTTGGCTGCAGAGCCGGGGCCTGCAGGAGGGGCGGTTCATCAGCGTGATTCCCCGCCTGCGCTACACGCCCTACTACAAGATCCGCAATGTACCGCGGGTGCCGGCTGACGACGTGCGGGATGCCATCAACAACCGCACGACGGAGGCGGACCACGCCAAGCTCCGCGAAATGATGGTGCGCTATGTCCGCGCAACCGGTCACAAGGTGATGGTGTGCGCGGAGATGACCTACGAGGTCGAGTTGGGCAAGCAGGTTTTGGTGGATCCGCTACCGGAGGACGTCAAAAAGAACGTCGTTTGGCGCGAGAGCTACTGGCTGCCGGATGAGGCGGCGTCCATTTACGCCAAGGCCGCTGCGGTGGTGAGCGTGGAGTGCCACTCGCCGTTGATCGCCTACAAAGTGGGCACCCCGGCGTTCTACGTGCGGCAGCCGACGGATACCTGCAAAGGGCAGATGTACCGGGACATGGGGGCGGACGACTGGTTTTTTGAGGTGGACGAGACGAGCGGGGCGCTGTTGTGGCAGCGTCTGGACCGTGTCGTGCGACGCCCGGCGGAGGCGCGGGCGCAGGTGAAGCGGATCATGGCCGGGGTGGAGGCGCGGCAGAAAGCGATGGTGGAGCAGGTGCGGCTAGCGGCTAGCGGCCTACGCCGTTAACGACGTTCCGCAGCGGGAGGCCAAGCAGGGCGCGGCGGCAGGTTTCGGCTCCCTTGCGGTGCATTTCAAGCAGCCCCTCTTCGCTGTAAAAGGCGGTGTGGGCGTTGAGGATGACGCGCTCGTAGGCCGCCTGGCTCGGGTCGCGCCAGGCGACCAGGAGCGGGTCGTCATCGGGGGGCGGCTCCTGCGCGAGGACATCGAGCGCGGCGCCGGCGAGGTGGCCCGAAGCGATGGCGGCCGCAACGGCGCCGGTATCAACGAGGCCGCCGCGTGCCGTGTTGACCAGATAGGCGCCGGCGGGCAGGCGCGCCAGCGTCTTGTCCTGGATCAGGCGCTCGGTCTCATGGGTTAGCGGACAGTGGAGGGTCAGAACCGCGGAGGTGTCCAGCAGCTCTTCGAGGGTTTCGATGCGATGGAGGCTCAGCGCCTTGTCGTAGCCGTCGGGCTTGTAGGGGTCAAAGAAGGCCACCTGCATGCCCAGCGCGCGGGCCCGCAGGGCGACGGCGGTACCGATGCGTCCCAGGCCCACGATGGAGAGCTGGCGGCCCCGCAGGCGGTGCAGCGGCGCGGCGGCAGTAAAGGCCCATGGCGGCGTCGCGTCGCGCAGCCGCGTGTTCAACCGGTTGATGCCGCGGGTCATCGCCAGCATCAGGCCGATGGCCGTGTCGGCCACCTCGTCAGTGCCGTAGTCGGGCACATTAGCGACCGGGATTCCGTATTCACGCGCACACGCATGGTCCACGTTGTCGTAGCCTACGCCGCACCGGACCAGGACGCGACACTTCTTCAGTCGGCTGATGGTCTTCTCGCTGATGCGCATCGTGTGATAAACGAGCAGCGCATCGGCTTCGGCCAGCGCTGGGTGCCGCAGAAGCTCGTCTTCGGTGACGGCCTCACAGACATCGACGTGCGCAAGGCCTTCGAAAATCGCCAGTTGGTGACTGGGGGTCACGGGGCGGCCATCCGTGACGAGGACGCGATAGGGCAGCATAGGATCTCTGGTTGCTCCTGAGGACTGGTCATACCGTACGAGAGATTCGCCCCTAGTGTCAACCCAGGCGTTGTTTTCTGGACGGCACGCCCTTGCTCTCTGCGGCTTCCTCGCCGTATGCATGGCTGCGGGAGCAGCGGGCAGCCTCGCCACCGCTTCCCAAATCCGCACCCGGTATGCCGCGCTCCAGAAGCCCGCCTGGACTCGCCACGCTCTATCTCCTGATGGGCTTGGCCACCAGGTTCGTCTGGGAAAAGCCGCCATCGTTGCGCCGCCGCGGCCCGACGATCTTCTGGCTCCAACTCGCGTGGAATACCCTCCGGTCCTTCCTGTTTTTCGGTTAGGAGATGCCTGCCGTCGCCCTTGTCGAAATTGTGCTGTTGGCCGTTTGTATCGCGGCGACCATGCCGGCTGTTCCAAAACCTCTCCGGTGGCGGCGATTCTCCTGGTGACTTATCTGGGCTGGGTGGCTTCGCATCCTGTTTGAATTTCCCCATCTGGCAACGCAAACGCTAAGGCCGAAGGCCTTGGCTGTAGCTGCCGCACCCTAACCGCAAGTCCGCTTGCGCCTCTGGAAATTGCGGGAACTCGGCGGGAGCCCTGCCTGCACAGAGCGCGGCCTGGTCGCGATTCCTACGGGACCCTGCGGCTCCTTCTCACTAAAAACAAAGGCGCCTCCCGGCTTGGGGGCGGGAGGCGCCGGGATCAGCAGGAAATCCGTCTGTCAACACCCGATTAAGGCAGTGATAGCCCGTTCTCAATCAGAAGCTGAAGCGAAGCGCCAACTGCAACCTCCGCCCTTCGAGAGCGCCGAGGATGCGCCCGAAAGTCGGGCTGGCCACGTTGACGTCCGGCGGATTGAAGCGGACATTGTTGAAGGCGTTGAAGGCCTCGAACTGAAACCGGAGGTTGTAGCGCTCGGTGAAGTTCCAGGTCTTGAACAGCGACAGATCAAAATTCCGGAAGCCCGGTCCGACGATAACGTTGCGTCCCGAATTGCCAAACGTCAGCGGTGCGGCGGCACGGAAGGCCCCAGGATTGATCCAGAACAGGTTGGTGTTGTTCGACCCGAATCCTTCGCCGGGGGTGATGCCGTTAAAGCTGGATTTGGGGTCGATGCCGGTGGCATCGGCACGCTGGGTGACGAAACCGATCCCGGTATTGTTGGGCGAACCAATCACCCGATGGACGCCGGACTGCATAACGGCAATGGCGTTCAACTGCCAGTTGCCCAGCAGTAGATCGGTGGTCCGGTTCCACGTGCCCCCGAAGCGCTTGCCCTTGCCAACGGGAATCTCATAGGTGCCGGAAAGGACGAACCGCTGGGCGATATTGAAGTCGGAGGGCCCCCAGTCCAGTTGAAAATTTGCCGGATTTAAGTTGGGGGTGCCCCAAGCACCGCCCGAATCGTTATCCATGGATTTGGACCAGGAGTAGGCGGTCAGCAGCGAGAAACCATTTTCAAAGCGACGATCAAGACGCAGGTTGAGTGCGTGGAACTCACTCATACCGGCCAGCGAGGAGTACAGCATGCCGTTCAAACGGGAGAAGCGGCGCACCCCGGGCGTCACGCGGTAGAGCACGCCGGGAGTAGCGTCAGCATCGGAGTTGAATCGCTTCGTCAGGCGGCGCCCCTGAGAGCCCACGTAAGCTGCTTCGGCCACCCACTTGTTGCCGAGTGAACGCTGCACAGAAACGTTCCACATATAAACCCGCGGCTTTCGACCATCCATCTCCTGCGCAAACAGAAAGATACCTTGCGGCGTCTGGTAATTGGCATCAATGGGAGGAATCTGGATAATTGGCAGGGCGTTGACACCGAAAGTCATCTCCGGCAGGCCCCGGCCGGTAAAGTTGTTGTTCTGTTGAGCAAACACCGGCGGACCGTTGGTGATGAATTGGGTTTCGTTCATCTGCCCCTGGTCGAAGTAGATGCCGATGCCGCCACGCACTACCCAGGACTGCGCAAACGTCGGGTTGTAGGCAAAACCGAGGCGCGGGGCGAAATTCCTGTAATCGGGGCTGACGACCGAGTCCCGTACCTGTCCGAGCGTGGGAAACAGTTGGCGCCCCGTGCGGAAATCGAAGCCATACACGTTCCGCCGTTCCTGTTCAAGGGGGGACGGCGGCGTGATCATCTCGTGGCGAAGCCCATAGTTGAGCGTCAATGAGCGGGAGACCCTCCAATCGTCCTGCAGGAAAAGATTTTGCGTGTAGTACCGGAAGTTCGTCGCCGATGATCCAACAGCGCCAGATCCGTTAAGCGGGAAGCCCAGCAAAAAGTCGGCCACCGGGTTCCCCGTGCCGCCAACGGGGTTTCCGCTGACCGGGTCCAGCGCGGACGTGTAGGCGGGGCTGCCGAAGGTGAAACTGCCGCGCGGACCGTTATCCGAGTTGTTGAAATTCCGGGTCTGCCGAATCTCGTAACCCCATTTGACGGTGTGTCCGCCCTTAATCCAGGTAGTGGCGTTGGAAATCTGATAGTTGTGCAGGTTGTTACCCTGAGTCAGCCCGTTTGAGCCAATGCCCGAAAAACCCACCCAGGATACGTTTGGCACCCCAAAGTTACGGGCGACATCCGAGACCCCCGTGATGCCAATCTCAGACGCCAGGTTCCGGTCGACAGGAACCTGCTGGCCGAAAAGCTTGGCTTGGTTGTAGGCCAAGCGGAAGACGTTGATCACGTTAGGCCGGAGCGTCGACGACACCTGCGCAACCGCGGCGCGCCCGAAGCTGATGACCTGCGCCCCACCGAGCGGCTGAAGCGCGGCCGGCGAGAGAGGTGCGTCCTGTTCGTTGTAGCGGAAAAAGAGTTGATGCGTATCGTTGAGCCGGTAGTCGGAGCGGATGTTGAACTGGTCATCGTCGAGCCGTTGGATGGGAATGCCGATCAGATTGACCCCTTCCACCGCCGCCGAGTTGGTCACAGGAATGAAAGGAAAAAAGTTGCGGCTGACGCGGTTGATCCGGTTGGACGGAATCGTATTACCCGGGAACGGCGTACGCGTATTCGTGGCGGGGTTGAACGTCAGCGGATCGTGGATTATCTGGGCTGGCCGGTCGGCAAAGACGTTCTGAGTGAAGTTACCAGCCAACTCCGCATTCTGCCGGGGAAACAAGCCTCGCTGGGTGATCCCGAGCCGCTGCCGGAAACCTTCAAAGTTACCAAAGATGAACAGGCGGTCCTTGATGATCGGACCTCCCACCGCAAAGCCAAACTGGTTGCGCTTAAACGGTTCCACGCTGCGGGCGAAGAAGGTGCGTGCATCCAGAGCATTGTTCCGCAGGAAGTGGAACACGCTGCCATGCCACTGGTTGGTCCCGCCCCGGCTCGCCACGTTAATAATGCCAGGAGAATTACCAAACTCGGCCTGAAAGAAATTGCGCTGGATCTTGAACTCCTGCACAGCATCGAGGGACGGCGTGATGGATGAGTCCCCAACGCGGGGGTTGCGTAACTCCACCCCGTCGAACAGATAGGACGTAGAGCTTTCGCGCTGTCCGCCAACAAGGATCGAGCGGTCGGAGCGGCTGGTCGTGGAACCGACGAAGCTGGCCGGCCCCTGGGCGGCGGGAATCTGCGGCACCACGCCGGGCGACAGCGAGCCCAGTGTTATATAGTTTCGGCCGTTCAGCGGAAGATCGTTAATCGCCTTGCGG
Organism: Bryobacteraceae bacterium CoA2 C42; assembly: GCA_019931245.1. Classification (GTDB taxonomy): domain Bacteria; phylum Acidobacteriota; class Terriglobia; order Bryobacterales; family Bryobacteraceae. The sequence continues at coordinate 33,982 of JAINDL010000003.1, read as the reverse complement.
GTCACCGTTTGGCCGAGCGATGCAGTGTCGGGTTCGAGCAGGGGGGCCGCCGTGCCGGAAACTGTCACCGTCTCTGTTACCTGACCGAGGCGCAGCTTGATGTCCGCGCGGCTCGCCTGCGCGATGCCAAGATCAATCTGTTCGACAACATAATTCTGAAATCCCGTGGCTTGTACTGAGATACGGTAGCGCCCGGGAGGCAACTGCGGGAAGCCATAATCGCCACTCCCGTCCACATTGGCCTTGCGGCTCAAGCCCGTATTCACCTCGGTTAAGGTAAGAGCTGCTGACGGTACCGCAGCGCCGGACTCGTCCGTCACGGTGCCGGAAATAGCAGATGTATTAGTCTGGGCGAGCAGGGCCCCAACGCTCAGGAACAGTAAGAGTATTTTTCGTGACATACTAACTTTCTCGACCTCAGTCTGCCATACCAGCAGACCCCATGCAACTTTCTCCCCTCCGGACGGAATCCGTAACGGACCGGAGAACCGCCCCGGCCGGCGTGCGCTTTCCATGCCCCCGCCATTACTCGGCCGTCAGTTCCGCCAACACGCCTGGCCGTGCCGCCGCTAGATCTTGCTGCTCGCCCCTGCCGGCGTTGAAATCCAACAACTGCCGCTCCGCCCCACAGGCCACGCGGATCAGCCTCCAGCCTCCTTTGCGGATGGCCCGTTTGCATCGACCCGCCGACGGCCGATGCTCGCCGCGTGGGCCGAGCCAGGATCGGTTCTCCCGACAGCGGAACGAATGGGGAGTGCCATCGCGCGCCCCGGTCAGACTGGGCAGTAAAACAACCCCGTCAAACGGGCGCTGCGTCGGTCGCTTGGCCCCGGCCGCGGCCAGCATCCCGCCCAACCCGTTCGTGGCCATCGGCACGCGGATGCCGCCCTCTTACAAAGCCAACTTGTCCCCGCGCAATGGCGCCTTCCGCGCCGCACTTCGGCTGCGCGGCGCGGAGCGCCTCCGTCGTTGTTGTTGACTGGAACTCCCTGCGTGTCGCGATCCAATCGGAGTTCGAGTGGGGCGTCGTGCAGTCGGTCGGCGTTACGTTCCAGCGCATGGACCATCCCGCCATCGGTGCGCCGGTCGGGACTTACGGATTTCCTCCCGGACCCCGTGCCCCTCCGGCGCCTCCAGCGGAGATTGCGGCCCATTGACGCCCAGGTGACAAAGGAACTGCCGGCCGTGATGCCGCCGCACAATCGGCTCGGCCTCTTTGCCGAAAATCGATAAAGTCGCACCGTCGGCAAGTGGCGCGATATGCCCCTGCGATGCCGACCCATTCGTCGAAGCTCTGCGGATCTTCAGGTCTTACTTGGCGGGCACTCCGGTGGCCTAGCCAAAGGGCTTGAGAATAGGCTCGGCCAGCGCGGTCTCCGCAAAGAAGATCCGAACCTCGGGCGGCGGGTACAGGTTGTCGTAGATGCCAAGTCGCTGGGGTAGCCGCCGGTCTTGATGCCCATGCGAGCGGGTAACCGGTTCGGCGCCGTGAAGGAGGCTCGTCGGAATACCATGCCGGACATGGTCAAGCGGTCCAGGTGCGGGGTGCTGAGACTCCAAACAACGGCAGATCGGCGTAATCAAAACCGTTGGAGATGATCCGGATCGGGTTGGGCGCATGGCGCGCTTTCCCGCCCAACCGCCCGATAAACAAAAAAGCCGGCGGTTCAGGGAACCGCCGGACCAAGAAATCACCCAATGATCGCCGACCCCAGGGACGGCCGCCGGATCAGTGAACCATACTGTGCGGGTCGATGACAAACTTCTTCGCCGCACCCTTATCGAAGTCCAGGTAGCCCCGCGGCGACTCGTCAAGACCGATCACGGTCACGCCAACGGCTTTGGCCGGATGCACCTTGCCGTAGAGAATCGCATTCATGAGGTTCCGGTGATAACGCATCACCGGGCACTGGCCGGTGCAGAAGGTATGCGACTTCGCCCAGCCAAGGCCGATGCGAATGCCCAACATGCCGATCTTGGCGTTGGCGTCCACGCCGCCCGGGTCGCCCGTCACGTACAGCCCCGGGATGCCGATGCCGCCGCCGGCCGTCGTCACGTCCATCAGCGAGTTCAGCACCGTCGCCGGCCGCTCCACGCTGGCTTCGGCCCCGTGGCCGCGCGCTTCAAAGCCCACGCAGTCCACCGAGCAATCCACTTCCGGCACCCCGACAATCTGCGCAATCTGTTCGGCCAGGCTCGCGCTCTTCTTGAGGTCGATCACCTCGCAGCCGAAGCTCTTGGCCTGGGCCAACCGCTCGTCGATGAGGTCGCCGACAATGACGCACGCCGCGCCCAGCAACTGGCAGCTAACGGCGCAAGCCAGACCCACCGGCCCGGCTCCGGCCACATAGACAATCGTACCCGGGCCCACGCCCGCCGTGACGGCGCCGTGGAAGCCGGTCGGGAAGATGTCGCTCAGCAGCGTCAGGTCGCCAATCTTGGCCAGCGCCTGGTCCCGATCCGGGAACTTCAGCAGGTTGAAGTCGGCGTAGGGCACCATCACGTATTCGGCCTGTCCGCCGATCCAGCCGCCCATGTCGACGTAGCCGTAAGCGGCGCCGGGGCGAGCGGGATTCACGTTGAGGCAGATGCCCGTCTTGCCGGACTTGCAGTTCTTGCAGCGCCCGCAGGCGATGTTGAAGGGAACGCTCACAATGTCGCCCTTCTTGATGTACTCGACGTCGCGGCCGCACTCGATCACTTCGCCCGTGATCTCGTGGCCCAGGACCAGGCCCGTGGGCGCGGTCGTCCTGCCGCGCACCATGTGCTGGTCGCTGCCGCAGATATTCGTCGTCACGATACGGAGAATCACCCCGTGCTGGCAGGGCCTGGGCAGTGCGCCCGGGACATCCAACTCCAACTTCGGGAAATCAATTGACTGGACCTCGACCTTGCCAGGTCCCATATATACAACGCCACGGTTAGTTGCCATTTGGCCTCGATCACATCATAATCCGGGGCGCAGGTCAAGCCTATCGTGAAGATTCCTCCCTTGACACCGTGTAGGTGATAGTGATAACTCTGTTCCACCTTACTTATGGCCCGCCTTTCCCTACTCCTGGCGCTCCTCGCCCTCTCTCTCGAAGCCCAGAACGCACAACTGCGGGGCTTGGTTTCCGATCCCTCCGGATCCTCCGTACCTGGTGCGTCGCTCACCATTACCAACATGGCCACGGGTGTGGCCCGTTCGACGGCATCCAACGAACAAGGCCTCTACACCCTGCCCACCCTGCCCCCCGGCAAGTACATGATTGCCGTCACCCGGGAAGGCTTCAAATCGGTCCAGCAGAAAAATCTCGTCCTCCAGATCGGCGACCTCATCACCCTCGACATCCGCCTCGAAGTGGGCGCCTCCTCCCAGTCCATCGACGTTGTCGCCGAAATGCCGCTGCTCCGCAAAGACGACGCCCAGACCGGCCTCGTCATCGACAACAAGCGCATTCAGGAACTACCCCAGTACAATCGCAACGCTCTCGCCTTTGCCCAACTCGCGCCTAACGTCAACGGCACCGCGGACCAGCAGGGCTACTCGACCGACTTCCGGATCAACGGCGGGCGCACCGCCAAGGCCGAATACATCATCGACGGCGTCGCGGTCACCACCGGCTTCCGCCACGATGTTCCTCCGTCGGTGCCCTCCATGGAGGCGGTGGGCGAGTTCAAGGTCATCACCAACGGACTGTCCGCCGAGTACGGACGCCTCTCCGGCGGCGCCGTCACGCTTGTCACCCGCAGCGGCACCAACGAATTCCACGGTTCCGCCTATGAATTCTTCCGCAATGACAAGCTCAACGCCAACGACTGGAACTCCAACCGCTTCGGCCGTGCCAAGGGCGTCTTCCACGACAACGTCTTCGGCGGCGCCCTCGGCGGACCCGTCTGGATCCCCAAAATCTACAAGGGCAAAGACCGCACGTTCTTCTTCGTCAACTACGAAGGCACCCGCCGCCGCACCGGCTCAAACGCCCAATTGGCCGGTGTACCCTCCGACCTCGAACGCGCCGGCGACTTCTCCCAGTCGCTGATCGACAACGGCGCCCGCGTGCAAATCTCCGATCCCCTCACCGCCCGCGCCGAGGGCGGCCGCGTGGTCCGCTCCGCCTTCCCCGGCAACCGCATCCCGGCCTCCCGCATCGACCCGCTGGCCAAGATCTACCTCGACTTCTACCCCCGTCCCAACACCCCGCCCCGCCCCAACTCCTCGCACGACCAGAACTTCATCGGCTCGGCCTCCACGCCCCTCGACAACGACCGCTGGACCGGCCGCCTCGATCAGAACTGGTCCTCCAAACACAACTCCCACTTCACCATCACGCAGTTCTCCGAGTTCTCCGCCGGCGTCCGCTGGCTCTCGGCGCTGCAGCCCGTTACCACCAACGATACGCGCGCCTTCACCATGGCCTTTGACCACAACTACCTGCTCAACTCCTCCACCATCCTGAACTTCCGTCTCGGCGCCGTCCGCTCGGTGGCCTTCTCCGGTGCGCAGGTGGATGCCGATGGGGCCGCCTGGGGCCTCTCGCCCGAGGTCGTCAACCTGTTGGGCGGTACCAAAAATCGCGTTCCGTCGCTGGGCACGGCCGACACGATCAACGCCCTCGGCGGCGGCTCCGTGGCCGATAACCGCGATACTATCTATTCCGGCCAGTTCTCGCTGCAGAAGCTCACCGGCCGCCACACCATCAAGTTTGGCTACGAACACCGCCGCTACTACTCCAATATCTACTCGGGCGGCTCCTTCTCTTCGGCCTCCATCCGCAGCGCCACCAGCCAGTTTTTCGACGCGCCCAACAACGGCCAGGGCTCGGGTTTTGCCTCCTGGATGCTGGGAGTGGTGGGCGGCGGCTCCGGCACCCAACTCGCCGGCCCCGCCTCGCTGCAGAACTACCATGGTCTGTTCATCCAGGACGATTTCAAGGTCACCAAGAATCTCACCATCAACGCCGGCCTCCGCTGGGACTATGAACCGCCGCGCACGGAGCGCTTCGACCGCCAGACCTTCTGGGACCGCAGCTACAAGTGGCCGGTCAATCCCGCGGCCGGCTGGAACTGGAACGCCGCGCTGGCCCAGGCTGGCGCCACCGGCGCCAACGCCCCGACGCCCGAATGGACGCAGCAGGGCATCCTCGGCCGCGTCGCGCTGATGGGCACCAAAGAGTACCCCGGCCGCACCCTGCAGCAACAGCAGTGGGACCGCCTTGGGCCGCGGCTCGGAGTAGCTTGGTCGGTGAATCCCAAGACCGTCATCCGCGGCGGCTACGGCCTCATCTGGATGACCCTCACCGGCAGTTTCCACCTGAACGGCTCCCCCTGGAACATCGGCTACGGAGACGCTGCCCGCCTGATTCAGGGCGGTACGCCCGACGGCGGCCTGACCTTCCCGCTGCGCTTCTCGAACCCCATGCCGGGTGGCGCGGGCCTGGTCCGGCTGACCCGCGATATTGATGCCCTTAACCGCTCCGTCATGGGCAACTGGTTCGTCTCCTCGGCCACCAACCTGAGCCCGGGCTACGAACACGCCTTCCACTTCGGCCTGCAGCGCGAAGTCGGCTCCGGCGCCAACGCCTGGCTGCTCGAGGCGAACTACACGGGCAACCTCGGCCGCACCCTCCCCTACTACCTCGGTACCGGCGAGCACATTCTGCCCGATGCTTACAGCAAGATCGGCCCCCTCGGCCTGCGGCTGAACAATCAAGTCGCCAATCCCTACGTTGGCTTCGTTCCGCAATTTACCGGTATGGGCTCGGCGACGATTCCCTTCGGACGGCTCTTCCAGCGCAATCCGCTCTGGACCGAAATCTGGACTCTCGGCGAACCGCTCGGAACTTCAAACTACCACGCCGGCTACGTCCAGGCCGAACATCGCTTCTCGCGCGGCTTCGGCTTCCTGATCAACTACACCTTCTCGAAGCTGCTCAATGACGTCGGCTCCTACGACGGCGGCTTCGGCATGCCCTATCCGCAGGCGGGCCTCCCGGTCTCGAATACCTACGGCGTGGCCACCACCGACATCACGCACAAGCTACTGTTCAACTACTCGGTCGAACTCCCGTTTGGCCGCGGCCGCAACTTCCTCAACTCCCCGAGTGGCTTCGGCGCCAACGTCCTCGATCACGTCGTCGGCGGCTGGACTCTGGCCGGGACCACCACGCTCCGCTCCGGCGTGCCGATTACGGCCCGTACCCCCTCCAATACCGTGGGCGGCCTCGGTTCGAACTGGTACAACATTGGACACGGGCGCGATTCGCAGCCCGTCTTTGTGCCCGGTGTGGACTATCGCAACAACGTGAGCGGCCATACGGCGCTCGAAGGCGCCCCCGGCTTCCGTCCGTTCTTCAACCCGGACGCCTTCCGCGTGGTCCGCGATTTCGAGATCGGCGATGTGCCCTCAACGATGCCGAACTTCCGCGCGCCGGGCTTCTCGCAATGGGACCTGTCGCTGCTCAAGAGCTTCCGAATCTTCTCGGAGAAGCGGTCGCTGCAGCTGCGCATGGAGGCGCAGAACCTGTTCAACAAGATGAATCCCGCCAGTCCCGGAAATGCCATTCTTTCGCGGACTTTCGGGGTGATCACCGGCCAGCAGGGCACGCCGCGCCGGATCATGGTGGCCGCTAAGTTTTACTTCTGATAAGAAACGACCAGTCAATACCCTCAACGAGTGCTGACGGTTTTTTCTTTGGCTGCTTCAAGTGCCTTCCGCCCACCAGGGCGGAAGGCACTTGTCTTTGTGTGCCGAGCCTGTTCGACAGCTCGAAGGCGAGAGTCCTTTGCACAACCTGATGGAGGTGAAGTGATAGCGAAGCGCAAGGGCGACGCCGCGAGGCGGGGTCTGAAAGAAGCGTGGAGCAAACGCACCAGTCGATGTACAAGAACCGGATCAGAGGCAGGCAGCGACTGGACGAGTTGGCGAATGACAACGAAGTCCATATCCATCAAAGGAGTTGGCTGTAAATTCGGCAATTGCGTGCGGAAGGCGGTCGAACTTACCTCGGGAGATCTGACGTTTGTCGTGGAATCACTACTGAGGGCCGAGCGATCGGCCCTGACCGGGCGGCAGAAGTCAGCAGAGCGCGTAGTAGGCGTGAAGACGCTGAAGGCCCGAACGGTCCCCGCAAGGGGTTGATGGGAACGGCAAGTAGGCGGCGCGAAGCAGGAACGACAAGCGGCAGAACAACCATTCCCGCTGGTCGGCGTGTACTGGCAAGGCAGAGCCAAACAGCGCCCGCTTCGCCTCATCGTGATCGCCCCGACTCCGTATCGCAAGAGCAAAAGCAAGAAGCTGTGCTATCCCCAGCAGGGGTACTTGCTCACTACCGACCTTGGCAGTTCCGCCAAGCCGTTATTGCAAATCTACTTCGACCGGTGGCAGATCGGCGTGTCCAGACAAGGACAGATTGTCCAGCCGGTGAAAGTCCGGCCGAGGCCAACAGACTCAGGCCTCGTAGCTTGGGAGGCACCGTGGCGTGAAAACAAGACGGTGGAGCCCTCCGGCAACATACCCGGAAAGGAGTATGCGCAACCCACCAGGTTGCAATGTAAAGTGAACGCAGCGGTAGCCTCATAACACGAAACTCCGGTGGCTGAGGCGGTCGATAACGCGCGAAAGCAGAAAGGGCCGGCCGAAACGGGTCCGCTGCGACAGCCCTCACCGGCGGGGTATCAGCGGCGACATGGCGGGAAGGATGATGTAGAAACTGGAGAAGCCCTCGGTGCCCGGCGGAGAAATCCCGTCGAGGAGATGCCGGCTATAACCGTGAGGGGGAAATGTTGGCATAGGCGCCAGGGTGACGGATCGGGTCGTAGTACTGGCGATGTACGTGCGGCAAAACGCGCCCGGAGGGAAGGGCCCGGACCGGTGAGTAATGCCGTTCGTCAAGGCGAGGCAGGGTCGAGATGACAAAGGCGCCCGGCAGTCGGCAGGAACTGCGACGGCGGATCTATCGAAAGGCGAAGTCAGAAACGACGCATCGTTTCTGGGGTCTGTTCGTGCCTATCACGAAGATTGAGACTCTCGATGAGGCTTATCGCATGGCGAAGGGAAACGACGGTGCTTCGGGCATCGACGGCCAGAGTTTCCGGGACATTGAGTCCGCGGGACGGGACGCGTTTCTTGCGGCAGTGCGGGAGGACCTTGACACAGGCAGATACAAACCCATGCCGAACCGCCGGGTAGAGACCCCGAAAGGCAACGGCAAATTCCGAACGCTTCAGACTCCTTGTATCCGCGACCGCGTGGTGCAGGGGGCGCTGAAGCTGATTCTCGAAGCCGTCTTCGAGGCGGACTTTTGCCCGAACTCCTACGGATTGCGACCGCAGCGGAGCCCACACCAAGCACTGGCGGAAGTCAGGCGGAGTGTGGTGCGGCGGATGTCGACAGTGATTGATGTCGATCTGTCGCGCTACTTCGACACGATCCGGCATTCGGTGCTGTTGGATAAGATCGCCAAGCGGATCCAGGACCCAGAAGTCATGGGCCTCGTGAAGCAGATTATCAAGGCTGGCGGAAGTGTCGGGGTCCCGCAAGGGGGCCCGTTCAGCCCGCTGGCGGCGAACATCTATTTCAACGAGCTCGACTGGTTCTTCGACGCGATTCGCCGCAAAACGGCGGAGGGGGCATACGAGGCGGTCAACTATCATCGGTTTGCCGATGATCTTGTGATCACCGTCAGCGGGCACCATACCAAACGGGGCTGGGCCGAACGGGCGCTGCAACGGCTTCAGGAGCAGATCGCGCCGTTGGGTGTGGAGTTGAACCTGGAGAAAACCAAGATGGTGAACACGCTGAACGGGGAGGCCTTCGGGTTCCTGGGGTTCGATCTGCGCCGTGTGCGCAAGCGAGGCGGAGACGGAAACTTCATCTTGATGACGCCGAAAAAGAAGGCCCGCAAGGCTGTCCAAGCGAAGATTCGCGACATCATCGCGCGCGGGGGAGCAACCCCGGCGGCGGAGGTGGTGAATCGGATCAACGCCGCGCTGGCCGGGTGAGTGACTTACTTCAGGGTTGGTAACTCGAGTCGTGCTTTTAGCGAGGTCCGCGACTATGTCGAGATGAAAGTCCGCACTCTGTTGACGCGGCGGACACGGCGGCGAAAGCGCAGTGTTGGTTGGCGGCGATGGAGTAACGAATAGCTTCCCGATGTGCTGGGGCTGCACTGGGATTGGGAGATCCAACCGCTCCCCGGAGTCGGTAAAGGCACGTGATAGTGGCTGCCGGTTAATAGAGCTTATAACCCTTTCGACTAAAGTCACTGGCTGAGCTGCTTGAGGGAAAACTTCACGAGCAGTTTTTATGGGGAGGGGCTGGAAACGGGCGGGCAATCTCAGCACCGCGCCAGTCCCTTTAGCCGACAGGTCAATCACCGCGAAGAAAAGGACACTCTCGGCGTCGGCCAAGCGCAGCTTGGGGACTTTACTGCGGCGCCCAAACAGCCGGTCCTCGCCGTTGCGGCTTACCGCGCGCTGCTGTTTGCTTCCATTCGCGCATTCGGCGCCGGCCGTGGACCAGTCTACGCCAAACTCCCCAAGTGGAGACGCCGCGCTCGCCGCCCGTCCTGTCTCGATCTCATTGCTCTGCTCCGAATCGAAATGGCCGAACAACCCCAATTGCTAGAACCATTTGGTTTCGAAATCTCCGCGCCAGCAATGACCCGCGCCGCCGCCGCTTGAATTTATGTAGAAACTCCAGGGGCGAGGAACTCGCCCGTTGGCGCCGGGCCGGCGCGGCCTGTACGCTTCTGACCGATCCGGTTCAATTCGAGGGCTGCGAACCGTAGATGCGGAGCAGTCGCTCGAACTCGGCGCGGGCTGCGGCAGCCTTCGCGGCCGCGCCTTTGGCCTGGTAGAGCCGGAAGAGCTGATAGCGGAGGGTGGCATCGGTCGGGGCGAGGCGCGCGGCGGTTTCAAGCGCCGTGATCGCCTCCTCCCGCCGCCCCAGCGCCGTGTAGAGGCGGGCGGCCAGCTTGGGGGCGGCGGCGTCGGCCGGGTCGATGGCCATGGCGCGGATGGCGTAGGGCAGAGCTTCGGCCGGCTCGCCGGCGGCGAGGCGGAGTCGGGCTAGACCGAGTTGGGAGTTCAGCAGCGTTGGGGTAGCCGTGTAGGCGGCGGCCGCCTCCCCGGTCTCGCCGAGGCGTTCGAGGCAGAAGCCGAGATAGGAGCGGGAGCGGGCGTGGCCGGGGTGGCGCTCGAGCGCGCGACGGAACCAGCCGGCGGCGGTCTCGGCGTCGTTGCCGTCGGTGTCGTAGTGGCGGCCGAGGTAGTAGTAGGGGCCGAAGTCGAGGGGGTCGCGCCGGATGGCCTCGGTCATCTGATCGCGGAAGAGCAGATGCTGGCCGGCGAGGTAGTAGGCGACGCCCAGCAGTTTCGGCTGGCCGGCCGGGCGCAGCAGGCGGATGGCCGCCGGGGCCTCGCGGCGGAGGATGGCGAGCAGGCCGAGCCAGACCGGGCGCTCGGCGGCCGGCAGCGCCGCGGCGAGCGATGCGGCGCGCGGTAGGTCGCCGGCCAGTACCGCCTGCCGCACCGCCGCGGTGGCGGTCGCCGGGGGCGGCAGCAGGGCCTCCAGGTCCTGCCGCTGCGCGCCGAGAGGCGTGTGACATACTACGAGCAGGATGAGGGCAATCGCGGTTCTGGCAGGCTGGATTACGGCGGGCAACATCCTATGCTACGCGCAGTTTCTGCCCGATCTGCAAGCCCGGACGCCGGCTGAGTTTGACGCCTATCTCGACGTGCTTGAGGCGCCGGGCGTGGCGCGGAGCGAGGCCTTCCTGCGCGAGTTTCCGGACTCCGCGCTGCGGCTGCCCGTCTGGGAGCTGCTGGCCAGAGCCCGGCGCGCTGAAGGCAACGCGGCGGCGGCGATCCGGGCGGCGCGGGGCGGGTTGGCCGTGGCGCCGGAGTACGCGCCGCTGCTGGTGGAACTGGCGGACCTGCTGGCCAACGGGGCGACGGGCTGGGAGGAGGCCGAAGCGCCGGCGCGGAGTGTGCTGGCGGTGCTCGACCGGGTGAAGGCGCCGCGGCGGGTGGGGCCCGCCGAGTGGACCGCGGCTGTCCAAACGCTGACGGCACGGGCGTATGCGGCCTGGGGGCTGGTGCTGTTCAAGCGGAACGATGTGGCCGGGGCCATCCGGCACTTGGAAGCGGCCCTGCGGCATCAGCCCGCGGGAGATGCCACGCTGCACTACCGGCTGGGCCGTCTGTACGCCGTGGCGGGGCGCACCCGGGAGGCGCGCGCCGAGTTGGCCGAGGCGGCGCGGACAGGGAGCGCGGAGCTGCAGGCGCTGGCGCGACAGGCGCTGGCCGGACTGCCAGAGTAGGGCGGCGTCAGGAGCGCATTCGAGTCATCATGTAGAGCCCGGCGAGCAGGAAGATGGCGTCGGGGCTCCAGGCGGCCACGGGCGCCGGCAGCTGGTTTAGGTTACCAACCTGCACGAACAGTTCGTCGCAGGCGCGGTAGGCGATGGCGATGCCGAAGCTGGCGCCCACGCTGGCCATGGCGCCGCGCCGGCCGCCCAGGAAGCTAAACGGCACGGCGATGACGGCCAGAATAAAGGCAAACAGGGGAACGGAGAACTTGCGGTGGAACTGCACCTGCAGCCGGATGGTGTCAAAGCCGCTCTGCTTCAGGTCCTGGATGTAGCTGTCGAGCTGCCGGAAGTTCATCTGCTTGTACTGCTTCTCTTCAATCAGGAAGTAGTCGGGCTGCTCGTCGAGCTCGGAAAACGTGCGGACCTGATACTCCTCGTAACCCTTGATGCGGATATCCTCCATGTCGCGCACCCACCCGTTTTGAAAGACCCAGTTGCCGACGTTGGGCTGCCAGTGGGCGCGTTCGGCGGCGATGTGGCGCACGAGGCGGAAGGTCCCCGGATCGAGTTCGTAGACGTGGACCCCGACCATGACTTTCTCGGCCGGGTCGAAGTACTTGTAGTAGAAAATCCGGGAGTTGTGGCCGAAGATCCACTTCCGGTCGGGCCGCAGGTAGGTCTGCGGCGCCTTGCCTTTGATTTCGGCGCGGATGCCGTCCTGAATGAGATTGGCGTCGGGCACGACATAGTGGTCGAAGGCAAACAGGGCACCGCTGAGCGCCACGCCGGCCAGGAGGACCGGGGCGGAAAGCCGGTAGAGACTGACGCCGGAGGCTTTGAACGCGGTGACCTCGTTCTGATTGGCCATGATGCTGAAGGTGATCAGGACGGCCACGAGCGCGGCCACGGGCGAGTAGTCGTAGAGAAACTTAGGCCCGAGGAACAGGTGATAGCGGAAGACCTTCGCCATGGGGATCTGATGGCGGATGATGTCGCTGAGCAGTTCAAAGAAGGTAAAGACCTGGGTCAGGACGACGAAGCTGACGAGACAGAGGAAGAAATAGAACAGAAACTCGCCGAGGACGTAAGTGTCGATCAGCTGAGGCAGGAGACGGATGGTAACGCGCGGGGCGCGCCGGGCGAGGCGTTCACGCTTCGAACGGTAGCGTTCGGCCCAGCCGCTGAAGGCTTCAAGGAACCAGGCGCGAATGGCGCCAATCAGGTCGCGGTCCCCCGGGATTTCGAGGCGGACCAGCAGGACGAGGCCGACGAGCGCGAACAGGACATTCGGGGTCCAGGCGGCCACGGCCGGGCTCAGCGTTCCCTGCTTGGCGAGGCCGAGCAGGCTGACCTGCGCCATGAAGTACAGAAAGGCGAGAAAGACCGTGAGCACGAAGGCGGCCGACTTGCCGGCTTTGCGGGAGGAGACGCCCAGCGGAATGCCCACCAGGGCGAGCAGGATGCAGGCCGGGGGCAGGGAGAGCCGCCGCTGCAGTTCGATATCCGCCTCGCGGGAGAGTTTGGCTTCGGCGCGCAGGGAGCCGGTCTCCATGTCGGAGTAGGCGCGGGCCTGTTTTTCGGCCGGTTTCTGGGCTTCAAGCGCTTGATCCATGAGAGGGAAGGCGGTGTTGAAGTACTGGCCGCCCTCTTTGCCCACCTCGTGGGTGCTGCCTTGTTGGAGCCGGAGGCGAATGCGGTTGTTGGCCGAGTCGGGGACGGCGACGGCGGCGGTGGCGATCGTGATGCGGGGAGCGTCGGCGGCGGCTTCCTGCGTGCTGCGCTTCCGCTGCCCGGGCGGGGTCATATCGGCGATGAAGACGTTGCGCCAGCGCGTCGCCGGGCCGGAGATGACGTCGCCGATGTAGATGGTTTTGTTGGGGAACTGTTCAGCGAAGACGCGGGGTTGGATTTCGGCCGTCATCTGGTCGGCGACGATCTGGTTGAGGATGCGGACGGTTTCGCGGATCGAGTACGGGGTGAGGTAGAGCGAGCAGGCGGCGGTGAGGAGGAAGCCGAGGGAGGCAAAGACCAGCACCGGGGCAAGCACGCGCCGTCCCGGGACGCCGGCGGCGCGCAGGGCGATGATTTCGCCGTCCGAGGACATCCGGCTGAGGCCGATCAGGACCCCGACGAGGACCCCGACAGGAAGCGTCATCATGAGCGTGAACGGCATGACGAGCAGGAACAAATAGCCGACTGTGGCGGCGGAGGCGGCGCCACGCACCAGTTGTTCAAACAGTAGACTGATGCGCTGCAGGAAAAGGACAAAGCTGAACAGAAGAGTGCCGAGGCCGGCTCCCGCCAGGACCTCCCGGAAAATAGCGCGGCTCAGCAGGCTCATGGCGACGGGCTAGTCTTCGCCCTCGAGGGGCGGTGGCGGCACGAGGGGAGCACTCGGACGTTCCTCCTGCGGCCGGTCGAGATCGAGTTCATCAAACAGGAGCGACGGGGTGACCACGGAGACGCCGGTGACGAACCCGCCGGCTCCCATGAGGGCCAGCGGATAGCTGTTAAGTAACAGGTTGAGGCTGTAGGACTCGCTGCTGGCGGCGACAATGTCGCGGAGAGCGCGGACCGTCAATCCGCGGAAGCGCATGCCGCGGACCGGCTCTTCCCGGCCATCGGGATAGATGCGATAGACGGCGAGAGGGAGAGAGACGGGGCGGCTGCCGCCGCCGCCGGCCTGGAGGGAGGCGGCCAGGCGCCGCAGTTCGCCGACACTGGCTGAACTGGGGAAGTCGATCTTCCGGACGATGAGACCGTAGGGCTTGTTGCGCTGGCGGACGGCATCGAGGAGCTTGGCCTTGAGCGCGGCCGGCGGCACGGTTTCGGTAGCCGTGACGAGCAGGTTGCTGGGCAGGGCGGTGCTGGCCCCGAAGCCGCCGGGGAGTCGGGCGCGGCCATTGGAGCCTTCAAAGCCACGGACGGGCTGGCGGGTGAGCAGGAAGTTCTTCAGGACCCCCTTGCTGACGATGGGCAGAGGTTGGGGCACGACCCCTTCCATGTCAACGGGGTAGTAGCCGAAAAGGGGGCGGCCCTGCCTGTCGCGGGCAAAGGGGTCGTCGGTGATATCGAGAAACTCCGGCATCACGCGGGCGCCGAGACGGCCTTCGAAGTCCGAAGGCGGAAGGTTGACCGGGCGGCCGGGTTCCGAGATGGGGGAACGAACGGGAGACAGGTTGCCGCCCAGCATCTGGGCGAGCAGTTGCGCGGCGGCTTCGCCTTCAAACAGAACCGGGCCATTGTAGGCTTCCCCGAGCGGGGCCGCGCACAGCGCGGTGAGCCGGGCGGCCATGGTGTGGATGGCCTGGCCGATTTCCGTATCCGCCGGAAGTCCGGCCGGGGAGAAGGCGTGGAAGGTGAGGTAGTCGCGCAGGGGGCTGCCATCGTCGGCAAGCGCCTCGGCGCGAACCCGCAACGTGACCATGTTTTCCGGGAAGCGGTAGAAGGTGCCCTCGGAGTCGCCAAAGTAGGAAGAGGAGACGCCCTCTTCGTACTCGACACGGGAGTCGAGGATCTTGGGGTAGCCGGCGAGCAGCGCCGAAAAGGCCCGAACGCGTTCGTTGGCCCGCTTTTCGTCCACGCGGACCGTGGGGACGGGCAGCACCTTAACCACCGGGGTCTGCCTGGCGAAGTCGTTCAGCTTCTCGGCCTGGTTGATGTTTTTGATGGCAGCGCGCTTAAGCGACAGAGTTTCGACCGCGGCTTTGTAGCTACGGTCGGTGGCGAGCCACAGGTCCTGCCGGATCTGGTCGACGTTGGCCTCTAGGGGCCAGTTTTCGTTGTCGAAACGCGCGCCACGGACCATGCCCGTGTAAACGCAATTGGTGTTATCGAACTCGTAGCTGCCGACGCGGACCTGGACGCGCGGCACGCGGTAGTTGGAGCGGCGGGACAGCAGCAGCCCACCGAGAGTGGCCGAACAGGTGAAGTTGGCCCCCTGGTCGAGACCGTACTGGATGTAGTACGGGGTTTCCCCGGCGAGGCTGAGCCGCAGGGAACGGGTGAGTTCGGCCCGCATGGCTTCAAGAATGGGATCGTTGAGCTTCTCCTGGGCCGGAGCGGCCGCCGCCGCGCCCAGCAGGAGGCTGAAGGTACGGCGCCTCACCGGTCGCCCCCGGCCGCCGGGTTGGGGCGTCCGAGCAGCGGTGGACGCTCCTGCGAACGGCTTTTCCGCTGCACTTCAATTTCACTCACCAGCAGAGCGGGAGAGATGGCCGAGACCGGCACGCTGCCGCTCTCCGCGCCGCAGTAGCCGTTAAAGACCTGCGGCTGGTTCCCGGTGGCGATGATTTTGGCAAAGCTCGCCAAGGGCGTGCCGACGATGTCGGCGCCGCGGACGAGTTCGTCGGGCCGGCCATCGGGGTAAACGCGGTAGACGACCAGGGGGATGACGGTAAAGGCTTGCAGGCCGGCGCGACCCGTCGTGGTGAAGCCGCCCGTGACGCTTTCAAAGTACAGGCCGTAGGGTTTTTGCTGCTTCCGGATTTCGGCGATCAGCAGTTCGCGCAGTTGGCCGGCGGGGACGCTGTTCTCGGAGGTGACGATGAGGTTGCTCTGCCGGGACACGATTTCGGCGCCGGCCTGCCGGCGGCCGTGGCCGTTCGACTGGGCAAACCCGGCGACTGGGGAACGAGAGAGCAGGAAGGTCTTGAGAACGCCGGCCTCGACGATCGGCACGCGGCGCGCGACCACGCCTTCGTCATCAAAGTCGTACCAGCCGTAGAGATCGGTTTCGGCGATGCGCCTGACGGTGGGATCGAAGGTGACCGAGAGGAAGGGAGGGAGAACCGGGGCGTTGATGCTTTTAGTGAAGGTCTGGCCTTCGGTGTCGTCTTTTTGGCGGTGCCCTTCGATGCGGTGGCCGAAAATTTCATGGAAGAAGACGCCGGCGGCGCGCCCGGAAAGAATGGCGGGGCCGACGAAGGGATCGACTTCGGGGGCGCGCAGGAGGCCGCGGAGGTCGTTTGCAACGCGGTCGACGGCGGCTTCGACGGCCTTGTCGGAAGGGAGGCGGTTGGGGTCGTCGGCTTCAAGGGTCTCCGAGGTGGCCAGATCCATGCCATCGGCGGCTTTCGAGCGGGCCGAGATGAGGATCCGGGCGAAGGTGCGACCGTGCTGAAGACGGGTGCCTTCGGTGTTGACGAAGGTTTTGACTTCGTGTTGGGCGAGGACGGCGACCGAAGAGTTCAGGATCTCGGGATACTCCTGGAATCGTTTGGACCAGTGGCGGGCGCGGGAGGCCCATTTGTCGGCGTCGAACTGCAGTTCGTTGACCGGTTTGAAGGAGAGGACGGGAGGCGCGGGGGAAAAGTCCCCGGACTGGTCGGTCGCGGCGACTTTGACCTCCTTGTTGGTGCGGATGTTTAAGAGGCGTTGCGAGGCGGAGCGGTAGACGGCATCAGTGTCCATCCACAGGCGGCGCTTGAGGGCATTGGGGTTATCGTCGAGCGAGAGGAGGGAGCCGTTGGTGAACGAGGGGGCGTTGCCGCTGACGCGGTGGTAGTTGTCGAGCTGCGGGGAGCCGACGCGAAGCGTGACGTCGAGGGTGCGGGTCTTCGAACCGTCCTTCGAGGCGAGCATTCCGCCGGTGGCGGCCAGCAGGTGCGTCTCCTGCTGAGTGACGGCGTAGGCCAGGAAGTAGGGCGCCGGGTCGGCCTTCGACCTGAGGGCGGCGAAGTTACGTTCCATTTCGGTGGCCAGGATCTTCACGAGCGGCGGCTGGGGCGGGGCCTGGGCGGAGAGACAGACGGGAAGGAGAGCAAGGGGAACAATCAGGAACGGGAACCGCACCCCTAGCAGGATAGCATGCAAGGGGTGCGGTTCCCGCGGTTGGCGTTCGCGGGCGGGGGGGGGGCTAGGAGGCCTTGGCAAGCTGGTCGAGGCCGCCGCGCTGGCGGATGACGGAGAGGGCAAGGCCGTAGCGGCCGCGGACGCCGGTCTTCTCGAAAATGTGTTTGAGGTGGATTTTGACGGTGCCGGGGCGGATGCCGAGTTCGCGGGCGATGTCCTTGTTCTTCATCCCCTGCTCGACCAGTTCGAGCACCTGCTGTTCGCGGGGAGTCAGTTCGCTGCGCGAGTTCCGTTCGTGGCGGGTGGACTCCTGGAAGATGGAATCGGCCATCCAGCTGCTGCCCTCGGCGACGGCATGGAGACAGGCGAGGACGGTTTCCGGGTCAGAGGTCTTTCTCAGGATGCCCCGGGCACCGGATTTCAAGAAGCGCAGCGCTTCGGCTTCGGTCACGGAGACGCCCCAGATGACCACTTGCGTTTTGGGCGGCAGGACCACCTTGGCCAGTGCGAGCCAGTCCAGAACCGCCTGAATTCCAAGGGATTTGTCGATCATAACGAGATGGGGGGCCTGCTGGCGGACGATCTCGCTGACTCCAGCGAGGGTCTCGGTGCGCCCAATATACTCAAGGTCCGACGAGGACGAAAGGATCGCGCGGAGGCCTTCGGCGGTCAGCGGCTGAGTCTCGCATAAAAGCACGGACTTCTTGTCTTGGTTATATTCCATATGCTTGTTTCCCGTGGGGGAATCACTCCTATTTACAGGGCATATCGACCCCGGTCTTCGAGGTTTTAGTAGAAATCCTGGTCCTTCGGGCGGAATCATCCTCATGTTTTCCGGCGGTACCGCCGATCTAACCCGTGAAGGAAAACAGTTTGCCGCAGGAGAATTGGCAGGTCCTCATTATCAGTCCGCATGCGGAGTCGGTAGCTGCGTTGCGTCCGGTGTTGGCGAGCGAGCTGATTGGGGCGCCCGTTGTGGAGATTGCTGGGTATCCGGCCGCGGAGCAGCTGCACGAATTGCCGCTTAACAGTCTGCCCACGGTGTGCTTTCTCGACGCGGCCAGCAACCCGGAGGTGGCGCTGCCTCTGCTGACGGCGATGGCCGCCCTCAAGGCGAATCTCCATCTTGTGGCCCTGGTCGGTAGGGCGGACC
This sequence comes from Bryobacteraceae bacterium CoA2 C42, assembly GCA_019931245.1. Lineage (GTDB taxonomy): Bacteria > Acidobacteriota > Terriglobia > Bryobacterales > Bryobacteraceae. The sequence goes on along the minus strand of JAINDL010000003.1, from coordinate 15,739 downwards.
CGAATCTGATCCTGCAGTGCTTACGGGCCGGGGCGCAGGAGTTTTTGACGCAGCCTTACACTGTCGAGCAGATGCGGCAGGTGGTCGAGAAGCTGAGCCGGCTGAGTCCGTCGCTACGGATAAAGCGCGGGCGAGTGACGGTGGTGGTTCCGGCTAAGGGCGCCTGCGGGGCGACCACGGTGGCGGCCAACCTGGCGGTACACCTGCGGCGGGTGGGCGAGGGGCGGGTGCTCCTGGCTGATCTCGACCCGCTCACCGGTACCGTCTCGTTCCTGTTGAAGCTGCGGTCAACCTACAGCTTCCTCGATGCGCTCCAGCATGCCGCGAGTCTCGATGACGACCTGTGGCGGGGCATGGTGGTATCGACGCAGGGGATCGACGTGCTGCTGCCGCCCGAGAACCCGGTGGACAGCATTCAAGGGCTGCCTCCGGCAACGGCCGTGCTCGAGTTTGCCCGCCGCATCTATGACCACGTCGTGATCGATCTCGGATCCATCTTCGGGGAGTGGACGGTGGCGCTGGCCCGGGTGGCCGATGATGTGCTGGTGGTTTCCACCAACGAACTGGGGGCCTTGCAGGCGGCCTCGCGCGGGATGCACTATCTCGAAGCCGAGGGGATTCCGGTGCAAAAAACAAAGCTCCTCATCAACCGGCTGAATCCCGACTCCGGCTTGACCCGGGAGTTGATCGAGATGGCGCTGCATACCGAGGTGTATCACGTGGTTCCGAGCGACTACGCCAGCGTGCAGCGGGCCTTGCTCGACGGAAAGGCGATTCCGCCGTCCACGGCCATTGGCCGGAGCCTGCTCGCGCTGGCGCAGGGGCTGATCGGCAAGACTACCCCGGAGTCCGAAAGCGTGGGCCGGCGGCCCGCGGCGGGCGGCATGCTGTCAGGGAGCCTCAGCAGTCTTTTGAAAGCGTTCTCCCGAGGTTAACTGGTATGCTGGTGTTTGGAGCTTCTGACGCCCTCGAACGCCGCAGAATATCTGAAGGCGCACGGTTATCCGCTGCGCGGGGTGGTTACTCCGCTCGGAGGCGGGGTGTCGAATACGGTACTTTTGGCCGAGACCGTGCATGGCCGTCTTGTGATCAAGCAGGCGCTCGAGCGGCTGCGGGTGGCCGAGGAGTGGCGAGCGGATCCGGCGCGGACGCTGCGCGAGGCGGCGGCGCTGCGGGACGTGGCCGGGTTGTTGCCGGCAGGCGCGACGCCGGGCGTTGTTTTCGTCGACGAGCAGAATTACATCTACGCCATGGAGGCGGCCCCGGAGGGGGCGCAGGACTGGAAGACGCTACTGCTGGCGGGGGTGATTGATCCGGCTGTGGGCGGGGCCGTGGGCCGCCTGCTGGCTCGGCAGGTGGCGTCGACCCGGGCAGTGGTGCCTTGGCGGGAACGCTACGGGGATCAGCGGGTGTTTGACGAGCTGCGCCTCGATCCCTACTACCGGTTCACCGCGGCGCGCCATCTGGACCTGGCGCCCTGCTTTGCGCGCGCCACTGCGCGCTGCCGGGGGCGGGCGGCGAGCCTCGTGCACGGTGACTGGTCGCCCAAGAACCTGCTGATTGCCGGGGGGCGGCCGATGGTGATCGACTACGAAGTCGTCCACTATGGTGATGCGGCGTTCGACGCCGCCTTCCTGTTAAATCATCTGCTGCTCAAGAGCTATCACCGGCCGCAGTGGCGGAGCCGCTACGGCGAGGTGGCGGCGGCTTTCTGGCGGGAGGCGGCGCCCGTGGTGGATGTCGAGGGTGTGAAGCTGCACCTCGGCTGCCTGCTGCTGGCGAGGGTGGACGGCAAGTCACCGGCCGAATACCTTGTTTGCGAAACGAAGCCAACGCTGCGGGCGCTGGCCCGCTCGATTCTGTTGACGCCCCCGGGCGATGTGCTGGAGCTGTGGACATGATGACCCTGACCCTGACCCATTTGCGCGCTCTCGAGATTCTGGATTCCCGTGGGCGTCCTACTTTGCAGGTGGAGGCCGGGCTTTCAAACGGGGCGCGGGCCGTGGCGCAGGTGCCCTCCGGAGCCTCCACGGGAACCCACGAGGCCCACGAGTGGCGCGACGGCGGGACGCGGTACGGCGGCAAGGGCGTCCTCGGCGCGGTGCGGCACGTGACCGAGATCTTTGCGCCGGCGCTGCGGGGGGGGGCGGTGGAAGATCAACGGGCGTTCGATGGGCGGCTCCTGGCGATTGACGGCACGCCGGACAAGTCGCGGACGGGGGCGAACGCCGTGCTGGGTATCTCCTGCGCGGTGGCCCGGGCGGTGGCGGCGGCGCGGGGCGAGCCACTTTACCGGACGCTGGCGCTGGGCGGGCCGCGGCTACCCATGCCAATGATTAATATTTTTTCAGGCGGCATGCACGCCGGCGGCAACGTGGAGTTCCAGGATTTCCTGATCATTCCGCATGGCTTGCCGACGATGGCCGAGGCGCTCGCGGCGGCGGTGCGCATTCATGGCGCCGCGGGGGAGTTGGTCCGGCGAAGCGGGTATGTGTTGACGGGGGTGGCGGACGAGGGGGGCTGGGGGCCGTGGCTGCCGGGCAATGAGGAGGCCCTGTCGCTTCTGACGGCGGCGATTGCTGAGGCGGGGTATACGCCGGGCGGGGAGGTTTCGATCGCCATCGATGTGGCGTCGACGCACTTCTACCGGGAGGGACGATATCATCTGGCGAGCGAGAAGCGTTCGTTGACGGGCACTGAGATGGTGGAGCTGCTGGAGGGGTGGTGCAGCCGGTTTCCGGTGGTTTCGATTGAAGATGGTCTGGCGGAGGATGACTGGGAGGGCTGGGTGCGGTTGACCAAGCGGCTGGGTCATGTGCAACTGGTCGGCGACGATCTGTTCACGACCAACGGGGAGCGGCTGCGGCGGGGCCTGGAGTGCGGTGCGGCCAATGCGGTGCTTGTCAAGATGAACCAGATCGGCACGCTGACCGAGACGCTCGACGTGTGCCGGCAGGCGCGGGACGGGGGCTACCGGGCGGTGATTTCGGCGCGGAGCGGGGAGACCGAAGACTCGTTTCTGGCCGACCTGGCGACGGCGACCGGGGCGGGGCAGATCAAGATCGGTTCGGTAACCCGGTCCGAACGCCTGGCCAAGTATAACCGCCTGCTCGAGTTGGAAGGCTGGGATGGATTATCCTTTTGACCAGAAACTCTATGACGATTAGCCGCCGCGCTGCTCTGGCCGCCGCTGCCGCCCCTCTGCTGCCGTTACGGGGCGCCGGGCCGGAGCGTCCGAACATTCTGTGGATTCTCGGGGACGATTTGGGGCCGGAGCTGGGTTGCTACGGCCATCCGCTCGTCCGGACCCCGAACGTGGACCGGCTGGCGGCGGAGGGCACGCGCTTCACGCACTGTTTCACGACGGCGCCGGTTTGCTCGCCGGCGCGTTCGGCCTGGAACACGGGGGTGTATCAGACGACGCTCGGGGCGCACAACCACCGGAGCCACCGCAAGGACGGCTACCGGCTGCCGGAGGGTGTGCAGCTGATTTCGCACCGGATGCGGGAGGCGGGTTACTTTACGGCGAACGTGACGGAGATTGCGCCCGGGGTCCGCGGGTCGGGCAAGACCGATTTCAACTTCACGGTGGACCGTCCGTTTGACGGGACGCACTGGAACCAGCGGGCCCCAGGGCAGCCGTTCTTTGCGCAGATCAACTTTACGGCGCCGCATAAGGGGCCGATGTGGCCGGCGGCGCGGCGGCAGAAGGAGCTGGTGGATCCGGCGCGGGTGACCCTGCCGCCCTACTATCCGGACCATCCGGTGGTGCGGAACGAGGTGGCGAACTACCTGGACGCGGTGAACCTGTGGGATGCGCAGGTGGGGGTGGTGCTGCGGCAGTTGGCGGCCGACGGGCTGCTCGACAGCACGGCGATTTTTGTCTTTGGCGACAACGGGCGATGCCTGATCCGGGGCAAGCAGTGGCTGTACGACGCCGGGACGCGCGTGCCGCTGGTGGTGCGCTGGCCGGGGCGGGTGAAGGCCGGGGCGGTACGGCGGGATCCGGTGATTGCGCTCGATATTACCGCGACGAGTCTCGAGATGGCCGGGATTGCGCGGCCGGCACTGTTCCATGGGCAGGGGCTGTTCAGCGGGGCTCGGCCGCGCAAGCAGATTTTCACGGCGCGGGACCGGTGCGATATGACCGTGGACCGGATCCGGGCGGTGCGGGACAAACGGTTCAAGCTGATCCGCAACCTGATGCCGGAGCGACCCTACACGCAGTTCAACGAGTACATCCGGGCGAACTATCCGACGCAGGCGGTTTTGCAGGAGTTAGGGGCGGCCGGCCGGCTTACCCCCGTGCAGGCGCAGTGGCTCGCGCCGCGGAAGCCGGAGATTGAGCTGTACGACCACGTGGCCGATCCGCACGAGGTGAACAATCTGGCCGGTGAGAAGCGCTACCAGGGGACGGTGAAGCGGCTCACGGCCGATTTGGAGCGGTGGATGGAGCAGACGGGCGACCAGGGACGGACTCCGGAGTCGCGGGAGACGATCGAGCGGGAGGAGCCGCGGTGGAATGTGCGGCCGGGGGGTGATTAGTGCAGCAGGTTGATGGTGCCGCGGCAGGAGGGGGCGCCGCAGGCGCAGGGAACGCGTTCGACGTCCTTGCCGAAGTGATAGTCGATGGTTAGCTCTTCGCCGGGCTGGATGTCGCGGAGGCTCATATAGAGAATATGCTCCTTGACGATGCGGGCTTCGATGTTGGGCTCGCAGCAGTGGTTGACGTATTCGGCGCCGCTGCCGCCGGTGGATCCATCGATACACCAGTAGCTATTGAGCGTGAACATGTAGTTGAACTCGCGTTCGAAGACGCGCCGTTTGGTTTCGCGACGGTTGCAGCGTTCGCCGGTGTACTCCATGATCTTGCGGCGCCGGGGGATGAACTCCTCGGCAAAGACACCCCAGCGGTGGATGGCCGAGGGGCGTACGGAGAGCCGGTAGCAGGCGTATTTTTCGTTAATGCGCGGTGTTTCCGGCGCCGCGGTGGATTTGGCGCGGGCCATTAGAAGTCGTTTTCGTCGGCCTTGGCTTTGGTGCCCTTTGCTTTGCGGCGCACGATGATGATGGCAACGCAAGCTACCGCCAGGATCCCGGCGACCAACTGTACTACCTGTTCTGGTTCCATAAGCTGATTTGCTCCTCCCTTGACTTGAGCGAGACGATTATACAAGAAGCCGCGGCGGGTTGGAAAGTGACGGCCAACCCGCCGGCGGCGCGAGAGTTAGCTCACCTTTTGCTGGAGAACGTCGACCAGTTCCTGGACGGCGGCGGCGCTCTTTTGGATCTGCGCCTTTTCGTCGTCGGTCAACTGCACTTCGTAGATCTTTTCGATGCCCGCGGAGCCGAGTTTGACGGGGACGCCGAAGAAGACGCCGTTGACGTTGTACTCGCCTTCGAGGAGGGCGGCGCAGGGGAGCACCTTTTTCTGATCCTTGAGAATGCTTTCCACCATTTCGACGGTGGCGGCGGAGGGGGCGTAGTAGGCCGAGCCGGTCTTGAGGTACTTGACGATCTCGGCGCCGCCGTTCTGGGTCCGTTCGACGATTTTGGCGATGGTTTCAGCGTCGAGGATTTCGCTGAGGGGGACGCCGCTGACGTTGGTGAGGCGGGTGATGGGCACCATGGTGTCGCCGTGGCCGCCGAGGACGAGGGCGTTGATGTTGGTAACCGAGACGCCCATGGCTTCGCCGAGGAAGGTGCGGAAGCGGGCGGTGTCGAGGACGCCGGCCATGCCGATGATCCGGTTCTTGGGCAGGCCGGTAACCTTCCAGGCCGCCCAGCACATGGCGTCGAGAGGGTTGGTGACGAGGATCAGGATCGCGTTGGGCGAGTACTTCATCGCGTTCTCGGCGGCGGTTTTGACGATCTCGAAGTTGGCGAGAAGTAAGTCGTCGCGGCTCATGCCGGGCTTGCGGGGGAATCCGGCGGTGATGACGACGATGTCGGAGCCGGCCGTGGGCTCGTAGTCGTTGGCGCCCGTGATCCGGACGTCATAGCCCTGGACCGGGCCGGACTGCTGGATATCGAGGCCTTTGCCCTGCGGGATACCCTCCATGATGTCGACGAGGACGACATCGGCCAGTTCTTTGTCTGCGATTCGCAGAGCACAGTTGGCGCCGACGTTGCCGGCACCGACGACGGTGACTTTTTTGCGCATGTTAGAGAGTATACCGCCGCCGGGGCAAGCGGGCGCGGGGCGGCAACCGGACGACTACCAAATGGGTTGCAAGTTCATGGAAATACAAGATGTCGTGGGTGGAAGATAGTTCTCCCAAAGGCGTTGACAGACCGGGCGCTTTCCGTACAATGGAGAAGACGTCCGCGGCAGTCGAACGGATTGGGCCACTTATGTTCAAAACAAAAAAAGTAAAGGCTGAGACGGAGCCCGGCGGGCGCTCGTTCACCTCGAGCGAGATTGCCGAGATGACCGGGGTGAGTTTACGGCAGTTGCAGTGGTGGGACGAGCAGAAGGTGGTGTCGCCCCGGCACGAGGGGCACAAGCGGGTGTACCTAGCCGAGGAGGCCGTTGAGATTGCCGTGATCGCCGAGTTGCGGCGCAAGGGGTTCTCGCTGCAGAAGATCCGGCAGGTTTTGCGGTTCCTCCAGAAAGAGATGGGTAAGCGCCTCGCCGAGATCTTTAGCGCCGAGAGCGAATGGCATCTGATCACCGATGGGAAGACGATTTTCCTCGAAGACAGCAGCCAGCGGATTATCGACCTGTTCAAGAATGCGGACCAGCCGATGTTCCTTGTCTGTGTGACCGATCAGGCTCGGCGGTTGGGCGTGGTGACGCCGGGGGCCATGCGAAAACCGGTGCGGGCGGAAGTTTCCGGCACCGTCCGGAAGGTTCGCGCCGTCTAACCGGTAGTGCTCGGTGTACTGCAAGTGGTACCGCCGCTCACCTGATATACTCATCGATAGGTCTGCGGAGGTCCGCCGGTATGACGCTTATCCGTTCATCATTTTTGATTCCCTCAACGGTGTTCCTATGTTCGCTGTTGGGCGGCGTTCTCGGCCCCGGGGTGACGGGTGTCGCCGCCGCGGGCGGCGAGGACGAGGTGCAGCAGAGCATCAAGACCTTTGCCAAGGTTTATGCGCTGGTCGAAGAGAATTTTGCCGACAAAGTGACTTCGGACAAGGCGATCTACAAAGGCGCGATTGGCGGCATGCTCCGGACGCTCGATCCGCATTCGAGCTTTTTTGACCCGAAGGATTTCCAATCGCTGCGCGAAGATCAGCGCGGCCATTACTACGGCGTGGGCATGACGGTGAGTGAGCGTAACCGGCGAACGGTGGTGATCGCTCCTTTCCCGGGTTCCCCGGCCTACAAAGCGGGAATTCGGCCCGGAGATACGATTCTTGAGGTCAACGATAAACGGACTGACAATCTGACGACCACCGAGGTGGCGGATCTGCTGAAGGGGCCGCGCGGTACGCAGGTTCAAGTGAAGGTGACGCGGGAAGGCGTGGATAACCCGATTGTTTTCAACATTACCCGCGACGAGATTCCGCGCAAGAGCGTCCAGGATGCCTTCTTTGTCAAACCGGGAATCCTCTACCTGGACATTGAATCTTTCAACGAGAACACGAGCCGCGAAGTGGAGGAGAACTTCCGGCGGGTGGGCGAGCAGAATGTGAAGGGACTCGTGCTCGATCTGCGGGAGAATCCGGGCGGCCTGCTGAACGAGGGTGTGGCCGTGGCAGGCCGTTTTCTCGCGCCGGGCCAGACGGTGGTTTCGCACCGGGGCCGGGCCTTCGCCGAGCGGCCGTACGTGGCCAAGAACGGGAGCACGAAGCGCGATTACCCGATTGTGGTGCTCGTCAACCGGTACTCGGCTTCGGCGGCGGAGATTGTGGCGGGCGCACTGCAGGATCACGACCGGGGCTGGATTCTTGGCGACAACACTTTTGGCAAGGGACTCGTGCAGACCGTGTACCCGATGGGGGACAACACGGGCCTCGCGCTGACGACGCAGAAGTACTACACCCCGAGCAACCGGCTGATTCAGAGGGATTATCAGCACACCTCCTTTCTCGACTACTACTACCGCAAAGATACGGCGACGGCGAACATGAACGACGTCAAGATGACCGACAGCGGTCGGACCGTGTATGGCGGCGGGGGCATCAAGCCGGACGAGCAGTTCACGCCGGCCAAATACAACAAGTTCCAGACCGAACTGCTGCGCAAGTTTGTGTTTTTCAGCTACACGGCCAAGTATTTTGGGTCCCGCGAGGCGAAGTTGCCGCAGGGCTGGTCGCCGGATGAGGCGCAGGTGTCCGAATTCCGGCAGTTTGTGACCAAGGCGGGAGCCTCGTTCACCGAGGCCGAGTGGTCCGAAAACCTGGAGTGGACCCGGCAGTCGCTGCAGCGCGAGATGTACCTCACGGCGTTTGGAGTGGAGGAAGCGCGTAAGCTGGCGATTGAAACCGACCCGATGGTGCTGAAGGCGGTAGAAGCGCTGCCGAAAGCGAAATCCCTGCTCGAGAATGCCAAGAAACTGATTGTCCAGCGGACGGCTCCGCGGGAATAGCCTTACAGACTTTGTGAACGATCCCGCACTCGAACCACAGATTTACATATTGGACACCGGTGGGCAGTACACCCACCTGATTGCTCGGAAAGTGCGGGAATTGGGGGTCTACGCTGAGGTCGTCGCCAGTGAGACACCCGTTGCGCGGATTGCCCGAGCGAGGGGCTTGGTCATCTCGGGAGGGCCGTCAAGCGTCTACGAAGCGGGTAGTCCGACCATAGACGGCGCCCTATTGGAGGCGGATCTGCCGGTGTTGGGGATCTGCTATGGCCAGCAGTTGATGGCCCACCGTCTGGATGGCACCGTCGCGAAAGGGGTGAAAGGCGAATATGGCTTGGCGTACCTGGATATTGCCGGGTCCAGCCCGTTGTTCAAGGATGTCGCCAACCATCAACAGGTGTGGATGAGCCACCGGGACACGGTGACCGAGCCGCCGGCCGGCTTTGTGGTGCTGGCGTCCACGGATACGTGCGCCGTGGCGGCCATTGGCAACGAGGCGAAGCGGCAGTACGGGGTGCAGTTTCATCCGGAGGTCGTGCACACGACCGAGGGGATGAAGATTCTGCGGAACTTCGTGTTCTCGATCTGCGGCTGCTGGGAGGACTGGGAGCCGGCGAGCCGGATTCCGGTGGTCGAGCAGCAGATCCGGGAGACGGCGGGGGACCGGAACGTCTTCTTCTTCGTCAGCGGCGGGGTGGATTCGACGGTCGCCTACACGCTCTGCCTGCGGGCGCTCGGCGAGGCGCGGGTGCACGGGGCCTACGTCGATACGGGCCTGATGCGGGAGGGCGAGACGGAGTTTGTGCGCGGGATCTTTGCCTCGCTGGGAGCCCGCCATTTTCGCATTGAAGGGGCGCAGGAGCAGTTTCTGGGGGCGCTTTCCGGGGTGACCGAGCCGGAGCGGAAGCGGAAGATCATCGGCGAGAAGTTCGTCGAGATTCAGGAGGCGGTGCTTGAGAGCGGCCCCTACCTCGACGGGCACTGGATTCTGGGGCAGGGAACGATCTATCCGGACACGATTGAGAGCGGCGGAACGGCGAAGGCTGATTTAATCAAGACGCACCATAACCGGGTGGCGGGAATTCAGAAGCTGATTGACGCCAAGCGCATCGTGGAGCCGCTCGCATCGTTCTACAAAGACGAGGTGCGGGAGATTGGCCGGGAGTTGGGGCTGCCGGCGGAGTTTTTGGACCGGCATCCGTTTCCCGGCCCGGGGCTGGGCATCCGGTGCCTAGGGGCGGAGCGGGATGAGCCGGTCGAGGCGATCACGGGCGGATGGATTGCGCCGGTGCACTCGGTCGGGGTGCAGGGAGATTCGCGCAGCTACCGGCCGGTGCTGATTGTGGACCATCTCGATCATGGGCGGGCGACCGAAGCGATAAACGCCAATCAACGGGTGAACCGGGTGATCGGCATCGTCGGGTTGCACTTGCCGGTGGAACGGATGAGCGTGGTGGCGAGCGGGATCAGTCCGGAGCGGATGGCCCGACTGCGGGAGGCTGATGCGGAGGTTCGGCGGTTGTCGGCCGAGGCGGGGTTTGAGGCGCAGGTTTGGCAGTTTCCGGTGGTGCTGATTCCGTTGGGTGGGGAGGGGCGGCCGGATTCGGTGGTGCTGCGGCCGATTCACTCCGTCGACGGGATGACGGCGCAGAGTGTGGCGATGCCGGAGGAGCTGTTGGGGCAGATGCGGGATACGCTGCTGGCCATTCCCGGCGTGGCGGCGGTTTTTTACGATTTGACCCACAAACCACCCGGTACGATCGAGTGGGAGTGAGTGTCGCGATATAATTTTCAGAGTATCTTCAGTCAGGAGTTCCCTTTTCCATGTTCGACTTTTTCCGCCGGCGCGACAGGAATGTCCGCATTCTTTTGACTATCCTGTTGGGTTTTGTTGCCCTTTCGATGGTGGCGTATCTGGTTCCCGGAGGTCCCGGCGCGCCGGGGATGGGGGCCAACGATACGGTGATCGCCGAGATTGGCAATGAGCAGATCACGATGATGGAAGTGCAGCGGACACTGCAGGGGGCGATGCGCGGCAAGCAGTTCCCGCCCGAGATGATGCAGAACTACATTCCGACGCTGGTGGACCAGATGATTGCCGAGCGAGCGGTGGCCTACCAGGCTGGGCGGATGGGCTTCACGATTTCCGAGGACGAGTTGGGCAACGCGCTGCGGTCGATGCTCGGCAACCTGCTGCAGGGTGGTTTTGACAAAGAGCGCTACGCCGCTTTTCTGGCACAACAGAACCTGACGGTGGCCGATTTCGAGAGCAACGTGCGCAAGCAAATGCTGCTGACCAAGCTGCGGAACATCGTACTCGAAGGCGTGGTGGTGACGCCGGACGAGATTGAGAGCGAGTTCCGTCGGCGCAACGAGAAGGTGAAGTTGGACTACATCCTGTTCAACACCGAGAACCTGAGAAAGCAGGTCAACCTGACGCCGGAGGATCTGAGCACCTATTTTGCCGCGAACAAAGCGGGGTACCGGATTCCGGAAAAGCGCAGCTTTGAGGTTCTGGTGGCGAATGAAGAGAAGATTGGCGCTTCGATCAATCTGACCGATGACGAACTGCGGAAGCTGTACGCGGCGAGCCTGGACCGGTACCGGACCGGGGAGCGCGTGATGGCGCGGCACATCCTGCTGATGACGCAGAATAAGTCGGCGGATGATGTGAAGAAACTCGAGGCCAAGGCGGCCGACCTGTTGAAGCAGGTGAAGGGCGGGGGCGACTTTGCCGAACTGGCCAAGAAGAATTCGGACGACCCGGGTTCGGCGCCCAAGGGTGGCGACCTCGGCTGGGTGACCAAGGGGCAGATGGTGCCCAACTTCGAGGCCACGGCGTTTTCGCTCAAGAAGGGCGAGATCAGCAACGTGATCAAGACCGAGTACGGATTCCACATCGTGCAGGTGACTGAGCGGGAAGATGCTCGCGTGAAGCCGTTTGACGAGGTGAAGGCCGAGCTGGCCACCGAAAGCAAAAAGCAGCTGGTTTTCGACCGGATGCAGAGCTCGATTGAGCAGGCGCGGGCGGCCCTCGTGAAGAGCCCCGCCTCCGGTGCGCAGATCGCGCAGCAGTTCAATCTGAGCCACTATGTCGTGCAAAATGCCGGCAGCAATGATCCGATCCAGGAGATCGGGATCAACGCCGAGTTTGCCGGCAGTATGTTCGGCCTGCAGAAGGGTGGGGTGACGCCGGTGGTCACCGCGCCGGGGAATAAGGTGGCGATTGGTGTTCTGACCGGGGTCACGCCGGCGCGGCCGGCCGAGTTGGCCGAAGTGATGGATCAGGTGCGGGAGCAGGCGACCGGGGTGAAGGTGCGCGAATTGCTGGCGGCCAAGAGCGCGGAGTTGGCGCGGTCGGCGCCGCAGGCGGGTGGCGATCTGGCGAAGCTGGCCAAGTCGATTGGCGGTGAGGTAAAGACGACCGCCGAGTTTGGCCGGGACGGCGCGGCGGAAGGGATTGGCGAGGCGGCCTACTTCGTGGAGGCTTTTGTGAAGCCGGTCGGAACGGTGATCGGGCCGGTGACAATGCCGGGTCAGGTGGTTCTTGCCAAGGTGGCGGCGAAAGTCGAAGCCGATATGGCCAAGCTGGCGGCGGAACGCGAGGGCATGGTGAGTGCGCTCAAGGGGCGGAAATCGCAGGAGCGGAAGGATCTGTTTGAAGACGGCTTGGTGCACCGGCTGATCGAGCAGGGCAAGGTCAAGATCAATACGGACGCGATCAAGCGACTACAGAGCAGCTACCGCAGCTAAGGCGCAATGCTGCATACGGTCTTCGATTTTTTGAAAAGCCTGACCAATCCGGACGGGTTGATGCAGCTGCTGAGCCTGATGTTTTCGGGTTGGCAGGGGTATGCCCTGCTGTTCGGAATCGTGTTTGCGGAGACGGGTCTGCTGGCGGGGTTTTTTCTGCCGGGGGACTCGCTGCTGTTTACGGTGGGGGTGGTGGCTGGGGCGGGTGGGCTGAATATCTGGGCGATTATCGGGGTGTTGATTGTGGCGGCGGTGGTGGGTGACGGGGTCGGTTACCTGCTTGGGCGGAAGGCCGGGGTCAGCGTGTATAACCGTCCGGACTCGCGGTTCTTTAAGCGGGAGCATCTGGTGCGGACGCAGGCGTTTTATGAAAAGCACGGCGGCAAGACGATCATCTACGCCCGGTTCGTGCCGATTGTCCGCACATTTGCGCCATTTATCGCCGGGGTGGCGCAGATGGACTATCCGCGCTTCCTCTCCTTCAATATCTTTGGAGGCATCGGCTGGGTGATCTCGATGACGATGGCGGGTTACTTTCTCGGTGAGGTGGAGCTGGTCCGGAGACACTTTGAGAAGGTGATTGTGGGAATCGTCTTCGTGTCGGTGCTGCCGATTGTGCTGGAGTACTTTAGAGGTCGCGGGCGCAGCGAAAGCTAATATTCGTGGTGGCGCTGTCGGGCGTGTTCTTGGTGCGGGCAGCGGGGCGATAGCGGTTGCAGTAGCTTTTGTGGCAGAGATAGCTGCCGCCCTTCATGACGCGTTCGCGGCCGGTGGGCGGACCAACGGGGTTCTGGTGGGTCGTGGTCATGTGCCAGGAGGCATGGAACCAATCCTGGCACCACTCCCAGGCATTACCGGTGACCGAAAGGAGCCCGTAGCCGTTGGGCGGGAAGGCGTCGACGGGTCCCGGGGCGGTAAAGCCATCTTCGCCGAGGTCGATTTTGGGGAACTCCCCCTGCCAGATGTTGCACAGATGGCGGCCACCGGGGGTGAGTTCGTCGCCCCAAGGATACTTCTTCTGCACGAGGCCGCCGCGGGCGGCGTACTCCCATTCGGCTTCCCGCGGGAGGCGTTTGCCGGCCCATTCACAGTAGGCTTGCGCATCGTTCCAGGCGATGTGGACGACGGGGTGGTGGTGGCGCTGGTCGAGGAAGGAGTCGGGGCCTTCGGGATGGCTCCAATCGGCACCGGGCACCTTGCACCACCATTCGTGGCCGAGGACGGTATCTTCGACGAGACGGCGGTATTTTTCCGCCGGGATGTGGCCGGCGAAGACGAAGCTCCAGCCGAAACGCTCGCTTTCGGTGCGATAGCCGGTGGCGCGGACGAACTCGCCGAACTGTTCGTTGGTGACGGGGGTGGTGTCGAGGTAGAAAGGGTCGACGTGGACCTCGCGGATGGGGCCTTCCCCGTCGGCGGGGAAGCCTTCGGCATCCTCGGCGCCCATGAGAAAGCTTCCCCCATCGAGTTTGGTCATGCCGGTGGTGGAACCGGCGCGGATGACCAGGCGTTCTTCGGCAAGGCGCCGCGAGAGGGCGAGGTCGGTTTCGCGCTGGCGGCTAGGGATACAGCAGGGATTGACCCCGCCGAGGAGGCGGAAGGGATCGCTCATACGCTTGCGGCGGGGGGGGCGGCGGCCGGGGCTTTAGCGGACTTCACGATGGCGGTTTCCTTCAACTTGTCGACGAAGTTTTCAAGGGCGCGCTCCCGCGACTGGGCCTGGAGAGCAGCCTCGATTTCGGCGCGAACATCGTTGAAGGGGCGGACGCCTTCCGGCCGGCGGTCGTGAAGTTGCGCGATGTGGAAGCCGAAGACGGAGCGGAAGATTGGGGTCGTCTGTCCGGGCTGAAGAGTAAGGAGGGCGTTCTCGAACTCTTCGACCATCTCCCCGACCGGGAACCAGCCTAGGCTGCCGCCCTGGCCAGCGCAATCGGAGTGGCGATCGGCGACTTCGGCAAAGAGTTGGCCGGCGGTGAGTTCGGCCTCGGCGGCGGCGATGGCGGCGTGCGCGGTAGCCTCGTCGACGGTGTCGTTGACGTTTTTGACGATGTGCGAGGCGTGGAGCATGGGGGGCTGGAGGAAGCGCTCCCGGTTGGCTTGGTAGAAGTCGAGCAACTCCTGCTTCTTGGGCTTGGGGGCTTTGTCGCCGATCTCCTGGACAAGCCGTTCGAGTTGGATCTGGGAGAGGACTTCGATCTTCATGGCCTCCAGGTCGACCCCGGCGCGGGTGGCACCGGCTTCGCAACTGTCGGGGTCGCCCGGGGGCGGGAGAAGTGAGGTGAGGCGTTCGTTGACCTGGTCCGGAGGAATAGCGGGATGGCGGCGGGCGGCTTCCTGCCGGAGCAAAACACGCTCGATCACGTTTTCCCGGCTCCAGTCCTTGAGCTGTACTTCACGGGCCACCGGTTCCATGTCGGCCATCATGGCCTCGTAGTGAGGCCGGAGGGAGGCCATCTCCTGTCGGATCAGGGCGTCGCTGACATATTCCCCATTAATGAGTAGACCCATATTGCTTCTGTTATGCTAGCGCGACTCGAGGCCCGTCAGCGGAAACGGCGGCGGGTGCAGACGATGGCGGCCAGGCCGACACCCAGAAAGGCGAAGCTGGCGGGTTCGGGTACGGGCTCGCTGAGGGGCGTAACAGCCCGTGGCAAAAGTGCCCATTTTTCGGGCTCGCGTCTCAAGCCGCCAGCGGCATTTGCCGATGACCTGAAAAGTACTTTTCCGCACGAACCGACTTCTGCTGCCCGAAGTCAACCCATCTCTGCGTGAAACATGCCATCAACCTGTCGATCCAGGCGCAGATGTCGCTGATAACAAGGCTCTTCCGCCCTGGAACCCCCGGGGCGTTCCGACCTCAAACAGGCCCCGCAATACCAGACTCAAATTGAACGCACTGGCGTGAATCGGAATCCGCTTCCGGATGTTATCCCGCCCTCGTAGGTGCGTCCGCCGCATCGCCCCCGTCTCACAGGTGCGCAAACGATCGCTCGATGTACTCGCCCCGCCTCCGCATCAGCCGCTTGCCTTGCGCGCCCCGCACCCGACGCCGGTTCCCAGATACCGCCTTCTGTTCCGCCGCCTTGCCCGCCTACTTGCGCCGTCCACGCTCCGGCCCCGGAATGTAACTGCGCACACCATTCTCGCTCAGCTTTCGCAGCACCGCATTACTGTGATACCCCTTGTCCGCCACCACCTCTTGCGGACCCTCCGCGCTCACCCGCTCGCCCTCCGCCTCGTTGTTCACCGCCGCCGCCGTCTCGGCGATCCAGTCCCCCGCCTCGGCCAGCGTCTCCCTCATCGTCGTCGTATCGCCCTGGTCGGCACTCTGCAGCGTCACCGCCACAATGGCGCCCGTCTCCAAATCCACGGCGTGCTCGGCTTTCTGCGCCATGTGCGTGGAGCCGTCCTTCATTTTTGCAATCCGCGCATCTTTGTCATACATG
>JAINDL010000192.1 GCA_019931245.1 Bryobacteraceae bacterium CoA2 C42 | reverse complement strand
TCTATGGCGGTGTCCGGGCGGGCGTGGCGCGCGGGCTTTCGCTCCGCATGGATCATGGCACGCAGTATTTGGCGGACCACTTCTTGAAGCAGGTCCGTTTCTGGGGGATCCAGCCCAGTTTTGCTTTTGTTTCAGAGCCACAAACCAACGGGGTGGCGGAACGATTCAACCGGACCCTGAAAGAGCAGGTCATCTATGGAAGGGTGTTTCAAAACATCCAGGACGTCCGCTCGGCCGTGGCCGCTTTCATCAACAAGTACAACCAGCAGTGGCTGGTTGGAAAACTGGGGTACCGCTCTCCGGCGCAAGCTCGCCGGGAGTACTTTCAGGCGATTGCAGCGTGAACAAAGGTGTGTCCAAACAATCGGGTGCAGTACACCACCCTGCACCCTCCTCTCAAACACACGGTCAGGCCCTGAATCGATTCGCCTTCACCATCCGCTGCCGCCACGTCCGGACATCCTCCTCTTTGCGTACGCTGCCCCGGCCCCACCCCACGCTTCCCACGAAAACACCCGCCCGACAGCGATGAAGTAGAAAGGTCTCCCATGAAACTCCCCCTGGTTGCCCTCCTCGCCGACAAAGCCCGTGCCCTCAATGAAATTTGGGCCACCGCCCCCTATCGCCGCCGATGTGATCGCGATGCTCAACATGCCCAGGGCCTTCACCGCCAAACTCTACGAGCTCAAGATGGGCAATGGCTAACTCATGATGCATCGCGATGATGCCCTCGAATACCGCGCAAAGTCCATCATGCAGGGCCTGCTGAATCGAGATGACCTGCCCCGCGTCCGCCAGATGGTCTCCGATATCGCCAGCGGCCTTCTCGCGTAGGCTCACGACCGCATCGACGCCGTTGGCGGCTACTGCCGTCCGGTCCCGGCCACCATCGTCCGCGACTACTTTGGCTTTATCGGCAGGCATCGCTCCGACCGCATGGAGTGTTCCTACCAGGTCCAGGAGGATACACTCACGAACCAGCCCTTCGGCATCGCCACTCCCGAAGAACGCCGCCGCATCACCGCCAGCCGCCACGCCTCCGGCGACAAGGTCGGCCAGTCCATCAGCGCCCTCATCATCGCCAAAGATCTCGCCTCCAGATTCGATTTCCTCGTACGGCCTGCGCAGAAACTCTGGAGCAAACTCACCGGCAGGCCACCGCAGGACGATACCGTCACCCGGATGATGCGGACGAAGTTCCCCCCGAAGTCAACTTCGAACCGCAGCGCGTCAACGCCGGCGGACCGCTCGCCGGCACCATCGAAACCACCACCCGGGCCGCCGTGCCGACCCTCCAGTATCTCCTTGAGCGCCCCGCGCTCTTGGGCCAAGCCCGCCGCCAGGCCGCCGCACACGCCGACCCCGCACAGTTTGATGCCCTCGTCCGGGAAGCCCTGCGCTTCGTCCCCATCTCGCCCTCCAGGTTCCGCCAGACGCCGCAGGAATACGCCCTCCCCAAGGGAAGGCCCCATGCCACCACCAGCCCGCCGGGCACCAACGTGCCTGCCCTCACCCAGTCTGCCCTGTTCGACGAAAAAGGCCTCGACAACCCTGAGCGGTTCCCGCCGGGCCGCAACCGGTGCCCCTATCGCAACTTCGGCTACGGCGCTCCCGAATGCCTGGGCAAGTACGTTGGCATGGGCATGATTCCGGAAATCGGCTCCGACTGCCCCATGGCCAAGTCGTACGAACTTACTTGGGCAGCACCATCCTGAGCGCGATAATCGCCTTCCTCGCACAAACGCATCTCACCGGAATCGACCACGGAAAGCGGTCCCTAAGCGGCCATCCGGCCGGATTCGGATGGCCGTCCGGCAGCGATTCCCGCCAACAAGGCGGTTTTTAGGAGTACGAATGCGGCCGGTTGGCCGCCCTTCATGCCCGCGCCAGTGGGCGCTGGATTCTGAACGGCAGGGCTCTTGGGAGCAGCGGCCCGGGAGAGAACGTGGCGGCAATCCTTCCGCCGTTCCGGATTCAGTGAGGGGGAGAGAAAATCCGGTGGTAGCCACGGGAGGCGCCGTGGACGTGACGGTGGAGATCTACCGGGGCCTGTCGGCCTCCGGTTATGGTGCACCGGTTGCAGTCTACAGGATGATGCGGCGCGGGAGGAATTCAGAGTTTTCGCAGACGTAACGAGGAATTTCGCATATTCCTTGCGTACCCATGCGGATATCTACCGATTCCCCCTCTGAACTGACGGTGCTGGCCGGTCGCGAACTGGAGCGGCTGCTGGCGGACAAGCTTTTTCGGCGAAGCGAGTCGCTCCAGCGGCTGCTGCGGCTGCTGGTGGAGCGGGCGCTGGCGGGGGAGCGGGTGACGGAGGTTTTCCTGGCCGAGAGGCTGTTGGGGCTGAGTCCGCAGGAGTTTCACCCGTATACGAACTCGCATGTGCGGGTAAACGTATCGCTGCTGCGGAAGAGGCTGGGGCAGTTCTACCAGAGAGATGTGCCCGGTGAGGTGAAGTTCCTCCTGCCGCGGGGAGAATTTTCGCTACGGATCGAGGCGGCGGGGCAGCGGGAGAAGGAATGGAAGCGTTTGCTTTCGCAGGCGCGGTTGCTGGGGGATTCGCGGTACATCGAGGAGTTGGCGGAAGCCGCGCGGCTGTATGAGCGTGTCCTCGAGGAGAAGCCGGATTTTGGTCCGGCGCTGGGTGGGTTGGCAGGGGTGCACTTGAGTATGGCCGGGAATGGGGCGCCGCCGGGGCCGAGTGTGGAGATGGCGCGGGCGGCGGGAAGGCGGGGTCTGGCGTTGGCGCTGGAGTCGTGGGAGGCGGTCTGCGGAGCGGCGGCGGTGGCGGGTTTGTGCGACCACGATTGGGAGGAGGCGTTGCGGCTTTATGATCGGGCGTTGGGGCTGGCGGGAAATCTCGTGGTAGCGGACCCCTGGTTTCAAGCCAGCATGCTGGCGCTGGGGCGAACGGAAGAGTTGCTGCGGCAGATGGAGGGTGCGCTGGGAGAGTTTGCGATGACGCCGCGGGGTTTGCAGCAGAACTATGGGATTTGCTTGCATCTGGCTGGGCGGTTTGGGGAGGCGGAGGTGGAGTTTCAGCGGACAACGGTTTTGTTTCCGGATGATTTCAGTGTCTGGATCTGGCTGGCGATGCAGCACTGGCTGAGTGGGGAGCGGGAGCGGGTGAGCGAGGCGTTGGAGAAGGGAATCCACGCGACGCGGGGAAGGATGCCCGGGCAACTGTTGGCCGAGGTGGGGCGGATTTTGCGCGAGCCGGACGGGGAATGGGCGGGGCCGCAGGATGGATCGGCGGCGGATTTTGGCGTGATGGTGGCGGAGATGATGCGGGACCGGCCTGAGGAGGCGCTGGCGGCGCTGGGACGGATGCTGCGCGCCAGGAATCCGGTGGCTTTTGTGTTGTTGCGATCACCGCTGGCCAGCCGGTTGGCGGTCTTGTCTGGCTATGGGCGGCTGTTTGGCTTAGTGAAGTTACGAGAGCCGGGCGGGGGACGGTGAAGTCTTAACCTACCTCTAACATTGAATCCGGGCGGAGAGCGGAGTGAGGCCTGTTATTCATAAGTGTTTCACCCTATTTCAGGTGAGTGCGACAGAGGGAGAACCGGGAGGAAGGAATGCCGAAACGGCTGGTGATTGGGATTGGCGGAACGGGCCTTGATGTGATCCGGAATTTGAGGCGGCGGATTGTGGAGGCGAATCCGGAACGGGGCCTGGCGCAGTATCCGAGTCTGGGGTTCCTTTATATTGACACGGATCCGCTCGAGACGAACATGTCCGAAGATAACCGCAAGCGGTGGGAGGTGCTGGGGCAGTCGATCCAGCTGAAGGCGAGTGAGTATGTGGTGATTCAGGCGCCGGCGGTGGGGAGGATTCTTGAGAATCTGGATAGTTATCCGCAGTTGCGGGGCTGGTTGCCGATCAAGGAGTTGAAGAATCTGGATGTGGCCGCCCGGGACACACCGGGAGCGCAGCAGATCCGGCCTCTGGGCCGGATGATCTTCACGCTCAATTATGATGCGGTCAAGACGCAGTTTACCAGTGCGCTGAATGGGTTGCGGGATGATCCGGCGGGCGGGAATCCGGAGATAATCCTGGCTTGTTCACTGTCCGGGGGCACGGGGGCGGGGATGGTGCTGGACCTGGCGTACGCGGTGCGGCGCTGGCTGCAGGGACGGGGTTTGACGGTGGGGTATCTGGTGTTGCCGGATTTGATGGAAGAGGCGTCGCGGGGGCGGCGTTATCTGGCCAATGCGTATGCCGCGCTGATGGAGTTCAATTATTTTTCGCAGCGGCGGCGCGCGGTGGAAGGCCGGGAGGTTCCGATTGAATTTTTTCTGCCGAAGGAGGATAAGCCGTACGCCGAGAATCCGCTGGACTTCTGCTATCTGCTGTCGACGCGGAATCAGATGGGGGAGTCTTTATCGCTCAACAGCATACCGGATCTAATCGCGCACCGTCTTTCTCTCACGCTGGACCAACGCCTGACGGGGGATGTGGCGTCGATGATGAACAACGGCGCGATGCCGCGGAGTATGACGCTTGAGGATCCTCGCAACGGGAACCGGTTTTCGCAGAGTTTTTCCACCTTTGGGCTGTCGACGATTCAGTACCCGACCGAGCAGATTACCGAAATCCTTTCCACGCGACTGGTGACGCAGCTGATCGATTCCTGGCTCGAGTCTCCGGCGGTAGATAACGTGAGCCAGCGGATCAGTAAGGAGATCCCGAATCTTTGTCTGAGCGACGATTACCTGTTCGGGAACCGGGACTTTTTCGGCCAGAGCCAGGATTATCCGTCGATCCCGGCGGAGGTGGAGCAGATTCTGACGGCGAAACTGAACGCGACGCCGGCGACCAACCGGGCACCGTATCTGAATCAGGTTTTTGCCAACTTTCTTGACGAGTACCGGGGCGGGCTGACCCGCTATTACCGGGGGCTAAGCGACAATCTGGCGGGCGCCGCCGACGTGGTGGCGCGGCGGGTGCGGGCCCATATTGCGGCCTCGTTGACCGATGCCGGGCTGGGTTACTCGTACGCGCTGGCCGCGCTTGAGGAACTGGCCCGCCTGCTGCAGGTGCGGCGGCAGGCACTCGAAACCGACCGGGGTAAGCTGGCGGCGCGGATCAAGGGTTCGCTGGTGGCCAAGACGGCGGCCATCGGGGAGGTGACGGAGGCGGAAGGCGCGATAGTCTTCCGGGAAAGGAAGGTGAAGGAGGCGCTGCACAAGACGCGGGCGGCGATGACGATGAACCTGACTGCGCAGATCGAGGAGCGGGCGTATGAGTTTGCCTCGATCCTGATCGGGGTGGTGCTCGAGCGTCTGTCCCAACTGAAGAGTCTGACGATTGCGTGGGCGAACAACCTGGTGAATTTGAAGGCGGAGATGCAAAAAGATGCGGCCGGCCGGATGGACAGCCTGAACATTCGCCAGAAGAACCGGAAACTGTTCAACGGGGTGCTGCTGTTCCGGGCTGAGCGGATTGATGCCCTCTATGCCCAGTTACAGCGGGACGAAGCCGGTCTTGCCATCCGGGAGCACCTGCTGCGGGATGGGGATGTCCTCGACCTCGATCAGTCTTCCGAATCGCGGCGGCGTTTTCTGGACGGGGCGCTGCATTGGCTCAGCAGCCGTTCGACGGTGCGCGTGGCCGGGAAGAATGTGGCGCAGCAGTTGCTTGAGGAGTATCCGGGGGCGCAGAATCCGACGCGGTCGGAGTTGATCAGCCGCGCTTACCGGGCTAGCGCGCCCTGCCTGGAGTTTGATCAGGGGGAGCGGGAGGCGTACAGCGGGAGGCAAGGCGCCGCCTATCAGTTGGATAAAACGACGACAACGCACCGAGCGGCCATGCTGGACCATGACCAGAACCGTCTCCGGGAGGTGGTGCAGATCCGGCAGGAGGTGGTGCAGGCCACGACGTTGAAGGAAGAAGATATCAAGGTTATTGGAGACACGCAGCAGATTGTGTTTCTGAGCGAACTGACGGCTTTTCCGCTGCGGGTGATTGCTGAAGTCCGGCAGCTCAAAGAGGCCTACGACGCCCATATGCGGGAGAAGGGCCGCCTGCCCCTTCATTTGCAGGGGAGTTTCCATCCACCGATAGGGGACTTGATGCTGATGAGTGAGCGGGAAGTAGCGGGCAATCAGCATCGCGAAGAGGATTTTCTGATCGCCTGGACGCTGGGTGCAAGCTCGGCCTCGCAGGGTTGGTTCCGTTCGGAGTTGAACACGAAAGAGGACAGGCAGGAGATTCGCTTCCGCTATCAGGTGAGCGGGGCTTGGGAGTACACCGCGTTGGGGGGCACGCGGGACGAGGCGTTTGACCGGTATTGCACCGAGGGTGACGACTGGAAGGAGTTGCGGGCGCGGGTTCATGACGACATTGATCGCTATTTCCAGAAGCTGATTTCGTCCCGTCAGCGCAGCGAGTTTGCCTCGGCTCTTTACGGTGTACTGGAGGGCATCCGGAGCGAGTATACCTACGGGGAAGAGGATGCCCGCTACAAGCGGTATCACGAGATCCGGCTGCGAATTGTCAAGCGCTTCCAGTTGTTGCGCGAGGGGGAGTCACTGGTGGCTGTGGCGCCGCCCGCGGAGGTGGCAAAGGCTCCGGCAGGCGGTGATCCGAACCTGGAACGGTTTGCCCGCTATGTGCGGATTGCGGTGGAGCAGGTGAAGGGTAAGCCGAGCGAGCGGCTCTTTGAGAAGATCGAAGCCAAGCGGCTGGAGCTTGGGGTGTCCTTGGCGGCGGCGCAGGTCCAACTGGAAGCGGCGTTGGGACCGTTTCGGGTCTCGGCCGAGGCTGAGCCGTCTCCGGCGGACCGGTACCGAGAGATGTTGCGCGATTTTCTCGAACTGGGTGATGGCGAGTTGTCTGAATCGGCACAGGCGGAGTTGATTGATTTTCAGGCTTCGCACGATCTGGAGCCGGCGCAGGCGGCGGCGATCGAAGCCGAGGTGCGCCGGGCGCTGGCCTAGCCTTGGCACCCGCAAATTTTCTTGGACGGAGAACAATTTCATGTTTACGGAACTGATTGCGAAAGAATGCCGGCAGAACGAGCCGAACAGGTGCCCACTGCAGGGCCAGATGCAGGACAAGGGTCTGCCGATCTGCCCGGAATGCGCGAGCGAACTTTTCCCGATCACGCGGCGGAATACCCGGCTCTTGGCGCTGGTTGCGCTGGGCGCCACGCTGCTGACCGGCTCCGGGGGGCTGCTGGGTTATGGAGTTGTCGTGCAGAAGCTCCGGCTTGGCGAAGTGGCGAAATGGGTGATGGGCCGGGTGAGCATCCATGAGGATCTGGGCAAACAGCCGGAGAGCCTGCTTTCTCTCTATCTTGTTTCTGAGACGAAGACGAAGCCCGACCGTTTTGCGATTTGTGAGGAGCGGGAGGGTATTCAGTACTGCCGCAAACGAACTCCGCTCGAAACGGGTGACCTATTTCACTTCGATCTGACTCCGCGAGTGGACCATGTTTACCTTTTCTACCGCGGGCCGAGCAATCCGGTGGCCTTGTTGCCGGCGGGCGGGCTCTCGGCGAAGGCGCAGACGGCGATGCAGTTGCCGCAGGGGCAGCGATTACGCATTGATCCGGGTGAGGCGACGGAGTCGTTTGTCATTGTAGCGGCGAAGTCGCCCGCCGCCGGTTTGGCGGAGTTGGCGGCGAAGGCGCAGGTGACGGTGGAGGAGATTGACCGGATGGCCAAACCCCTGGCGCAGCAGCCGGACACGCTGGTGATCTATCTCGATGTACCGCATAACTGAACGGGTCCCTGTTAGGAAAGGGTTGAGCGGGTCATGAGGAAACGTGCAGTAGAGAAACTAGACAGCACTTTGAGGACAAATCAATGACATGTAGCCAGTGTGGAACCCAGAATGAGAACTCCGCCTTTTGCGTGCAGTGCGGAGTGAATTTGCAGGCGTCGAGCCAGTTGCAGCCTGCCGGGCCGCTGCCGGTGACTCCCCAGAGCAGCCCGGCTCCGGCTGCGCCGCAGGGCTATGCGGCTGCGCCGCAGGGTGGCTATGCGGCTGCGCCGCAGGGTGGCTATGCAGCTGCGCCGCAGGGTGGCTATGCGGCTGCGCCGCAGGGTGGCTATGCGGCTGCGCCGCAGTACGGCTATGCTCCGCAGCCGCAGTATGGATATCCGCCGGCGCCAACCGGTCCGGCTTACGCGGAGTTCCTGGTCCGGTTCTTTGCCTTTCTGATCGATGAGTTCTTGGCGGTTGCCGGAGCGGGGCTCACCTACGGTTGTTTTGTCATGCTCGCCGCGATGGTTGGGGGGATTACGGGCGGGGGAGAGGGCGGCCTGGCCGGGTTGATCATCGGGTTTTTCTTCGGCGGGACGGCGGCATTGTTGGCCTACATCACCTACTTTGTGAAGCTGGAGACGGGGCCGAAGCAAGGCACTTTCGGCAAGCAAATGCTCGGTGTCAAGATCTGCAACGCTCAAGGCGGCCGGATCTCCGTTCTGCAGTCGCTTGGCCGGTTGATCGTCAAGAACACATTTTCCTTGTTGTTCTTCGCCATCGGGTACCTTATGGCGGCCTTTACGGAAAAGAAACAGGCTTTGCACGACTTTGTCGCCTCGACATACGTTGTGAAGGCGTAGGGGCCGGGGGCGAGGAGTTGGTATGCGCAGCCTGATCGTGATCCTGCTTGGGGTGCTTGGCGTGGTTCGCCTGGACGCCAAGCAGCATGCGCTGCTGGTTGGGGTGTCGGCGTACTCCGCGGGCGAGGGCCGTCTGAACCTGGAAGGCCCCCGCCAGGATATCGCCTCTTTCCGGCGGATTCTGGTGGAGCGGCTCGGGCTGGAACCCGGGAACATCCACGAACTGGTGGATCGCCGGGCGACGAAGGCCAATATCATGGAAGCCCTGGGGCGGCTGACTAAAGCGTTGAAGGCGGGGGATCTCCTGTTGTTCTATTTTTCCGGTCACGGAACGAGCGCTTTTGATGCCGCCAACCGGCCGATTGCCGCAGTGATTGGACCGAACTCTGGTGCGTTGGTCCCTTACGATCTCGACATGAGTTCGCCGGAGGCGGTGAGCGGCAGTCTGATCATAGGCCACCGGGATATCCGGCCCATGCTTCAGCAGGTGGACCGGAAGGCTGGGGTGTTGGTGATTTTGGACAGCTGCTACTCGGGTAACGCCGCCAAGGCGGCGGGGCCGGCATGGGAAGGGCCGACGCGAGCGATCAACCTGGTGGCGGAGATGGGTTCGAAGGTGCGCGCGGCGACGGGTCTCAGCACGTCGGAGGGAGCGGTGGCGGCGGTGGCCGCCGAGGAGACCGACAGTTATCCGTATGTGAACGTTGTTGCGTTTTCCGCCGCTTCCAAGAGCGAACCGGCGCGCGATATCAACACGGCGATGCTGCAGAGCGGGAGGTTTGAGACCTTTGACGGCCTGCCGCACGGCGCCTTTTCGAACGCCCTGTTCAGTGCGCTGGAGGGCCCGGGAGACGTTAACCGGGACGGCCAACTGACATACGAGGAGCTGTTCCGCGCAACTCGGGAATCGGTGCAGAAACACCACCGGCAGACGCCGCAGGTGCAGGTTCCCGGCGAGGGCGTGTTGAGTCTGCCCGTGTTTTCGCTCGGCACCGGGGTACGGCCGGCTTCCGCCGAGCCGGTCACGGCCCGGCCATCGCCCGCGGGAGCCGAGCGGAAGGTTCGGGTCCGACTGGCGGTGGAGGGGGCATCAGCCGGGGAGCGACAGCAGTTTTCGGCGATTGACGACGTCGGCCTTACCGAGGGAGCGCATGACCTGCTGGTCCGGCGGGAGCCGTCTGGATGGGCGCTGTTCCACCGGAGTCACTTTCTGATTGGGCGTTATGCGACGGCATCGTTTGCCGAACTGGCCGGGCGGATCGCCGCCCACGGTGACGTGCGAATGCTCGAAGAACTGCAAGTGCCGGCGCCATCGTTTCTTCTCGCGCTGGACGCGCGGCCGGTGGGCCGGAAGGTGGAGGCGGGTGCGCCTTTTTCCTCGCACTATCGGATTGGGGAGGAGTTTTCTTTGTTGGCGTCGCTCGAGCGGCAGGCCTATCTGCTGGTCTTTAACCTGGACGCGCGGGGGAAGGTAGAGATTCTGCTGCCGAGTCCGCGCGAGGCGCAGCCTATCGCGGCCCGGAAGACCACGGAGATCCTGCGGGTTCGCGCGGCGGCGCCGGCGGGGACGGATATTGTCCGGGCGTTTGCCTTTCAAGAGCGTCCGGAGGATTGGGATACCTTTTCCTGCAAGCAGTCTAATGCCGGCGAGGTGAGTTGCCCGGAGATTCTCCCTGGCACACCGGAGTTCAAGCGGCTTCTCTCGCTGCTGCGTTCAGCGGCGGGGGAGCAGGCGAGCGCCATGCTGCGGCTGGAGACGGTGAACTAATGCTGGACACGGAGCAATCCATGACGGGGAGCCGGGATGAGCTGTTTGCGCGCATCCGCCGCCGGGTTTTCGGATTCCTGCGCCGCCGGCACGGCGAGTCCGAGGCCGAAGATATGACGCAGCGGGCGATTCTGGTGGTCCTGGAGCGGTACCCGGAGGTGCAGCGGGAACCGGATCTGGTTCCACTGGCGATCCGCTGCGCCCAGTTCGTGCAGTTGGAGGAGGTGCGTAAGCGCCGCCGCACGGTACAGCCCCCGGAGGAGGGGTTTGAAATTGCGAGCGGAGAGCGGCCGGCGGAGGAGAAGCTTCTGCTCGAGGCGCGGCTGGAGCAACTCTACAGCGCGATACCCAAGTTGGGGGAGCGATGCCGGCAGATCCTACGCCAGCGTCTTCTCGAGGTGCCAACCCCCGCGATTGCCGAGAGCTTGCAGACGACAACGGCCACGCTGTTCGTCTGGGAATCCCGGTGCCGGGGCAATCTGCAGAAGCTGATCAATCGGGAGGCCTATTAGCCAATGTCCGTTCGCGATACCGAGATGGAAGCGTTGCTTCACGCCTATGAGTTCGGCAAGCTGACGCCGCAGGAGCACGAACAGTTGATGGATGCCGCGCTCGAGCATCCGGAGGTGTTTGACCAGCTGTGGCATGCCGCACGCCACCGCGAACTGCTGCAGTCGGCGATGGTCCGGCAAAAACTGGCCGCGGCCTGCCTCCGCCCGGCGGCCGCGCGCCCCTGGGTCTTGCTTGGGCGGTTTGCGGTTCCCGTGGCTGTGGCGGCGTTGGGGTTGTTCTTCGCCGTTCGCTATCTTGGAGACCGGAACAGCCCGGGCGGTAGTGCGCATGTTCCGGCGGCGTCCGTGCCCCGTCTTTCGGATGCGGCCCTACTGTATGCCTCGCCGGTGCCGGCCGGAGCGATCCCGAAGCTGCGGCTGGAAGATCTGCCGGGCGGCCAGTTGCGTCTTTCGGTCGACCTGCCGCCGGGCGCCACGCTGTATGTCCTTCGCATCGGCGCCGGCCGGGAGCCCGAAGTGATCTGGCCGGCCGGCAAGGCGTCCTCGCTGCCGGCGGTGCTGGACAAGGCGGGCGGGGCGGCGGGGAGGAGCGAGGTGGAGTTCCGTGTCTATGTCTCTCCGTCCGGCGCAGATCTCCGCCGGGCCTCGTCGGATCCGGGGTTGCAGATGCAGATGTTCCGACTGCGGGTTCCTTGAGCGGTTATGAAGATCCTTTATTTAGCCATATTCGCCGGGTTGGGGGCTCTGGGGCTGGGGGCCCAGACGCAGGGTTTTTCGGTCGCCGAGGTTGCGCTGTTGCGTGCAGCGATCGCCGGCTGGTCCGTTCAGGAGGAGGCGCCGAGCCGCTCGCTGCTGATGCCTTCGATGACAAAGATTGATCCCGCGCTTTGGCCGGAAACGCCGGATGCCGAACGAAGCCTGGGCGCCGCCGCGCCGGTGGAGGTGGAGGTGCGGGGAACCACGCTGCAGTCGACGGCCGCGTTGGCCGGAGCGGTGGCGGCATTGGGCGGGGCGGTGACGCACGCTTTCGAGAATGTAATCTATGCTTCGGTTCCCGCGCGGAGCGTGGCGGAACTGGCGGGGCGGTCCGATGTTGCCTATGTGCAGGCTTCGCGGCCCCGGCTGATGCAGCAGGCCCGCCCCCTGACTTCTGATGGCATCCAGGCCGCGCGGGTCAACGCGGCCCACCAGGTGGGACTTCGGGGACGGGGGGTGCGGGTTGGCATTTTGGACGCCGGGTTTGGCGGCTACTCCCGTTTGCTGGCGTCGGGCCGCGTCCGGTCTCCGATTGCGATGCGCGCGTTTCCGCCGGGGCATCCGAATGCGGCGTCGGAGGTACACGGCACCGCCTGCGCGGAGATTATTTCGGCGATCGCGCCGGAGGCGCAACTGGTGCTGGCGTCCTATGACGGGCGCGACGGCAATGCCATGGCCGCCGCCATGTGGCTGATTGAGCAGGGAGTAAGGGTTATCAGCTTTTCGATGGGCGGCGTTGCCGGTCCGTCCAATGGCCTTGATGAGTTCTCGCGTTTCGTTGACCGCACAACGCGGCAATACAACGTCCAGTGGGTTGTTTCGGCCGGCAACGAGGCCGAACGGCACTGGTCCACGATGGCCCGCGACCAGGATGGGAACCGGCTGGTCGACATCAATTATCAAGGCCTTCCGGGGCTGTTTCTTTCGCCCGCCACGGACACCATGCGCGTTACGGTGAAGTGGGACGATTGGGGAGGGAATCCTCGCCTCCCCCACTCGACGCAAGATCTTGATACGACGTTGTATTTGGTTGACGGAAAGGGCAAGAATCTTGTGCCTGTCGCGACGCGGAACCGGCGCCAGGGTCCTGGTGTGCCCCCCGAAGAGCACGTAGACGTCTCCGCGCAGGGCCTGGCAGGCAAGCGGTTTTTCCTGGCGCTGCGGGCCACCAGGCTGGAGCGGCCGGTGCGGGTCCACGTTTTTCTCGAAACACGCGGGATTCTGCTGCCGAACACGCCCGGTGGAAGTCTGACCAATCCGGCGACGGCCCATCTGGCGCTGTCGGTCGGCGCGATTGATGTTTTGTCCAAGGCGCTGGCTCCGTACAGTTCGCAAGGTCCCACCGACGATAACCGTTTGAAACCGGAGATCAGCGCTCCGACGAATACGAACTCGGCGGCTTATGGAGACCGGTTTCCCGGTACTTCGGCGGCCTGTCCCCACGTGGCGGGGATCGCGGCTCTCCTGCTGCAGGCCTACCCGGCGATCCAGGCGGCGGAGTTGAAGCGCCGGTTGATCCTGGCGGTGCGCCCCCTCGGGGACCAGGTGCCCAACGCGCAGACCGGCTTCGGCGCCATTGACGCGTCGCGGGTCCGCGTGGACCGGGCAGATGCGGCGGGGGCGCCTCCGGCCGGGGCGGAGTCCATGCTGTCGATTCCTGCGGCGTTTGGTTCTACCGTTGCGACCTCGTTGCTGGCCAAGCTGCGGGAGCGCAGCGGCGCTCCGCGCGATGGTCTCCAGGTCCGTGTTACGGCCGGGCGCGAACTGTATGAGCTGGGTGACGGGATGCGCCTGGGAATGTTGGCCAGCGAGCCGGCCAAGTGCCTCTTGTTCCAGCACGATACGGTGCGGGGATTCAGCCTCGCCGTTCCGTTGGCGATGCAGCCGCTCGCGCTCACCCCAAGCGAGCCGCTGTTGATCCCGGCCGATGCGGACGCCACGCTCGAGGTGGTGGAGCCGGCTGGTCCGGGTGAACTGTTTTTGGTGTGTGCCCAGCGTCCGCGACCTTTAGCGCGAGCGCTGGAGGACCCAGCCGACTGGGCCACCAGTGTTTTTTCTTATTTCGTGCTTCCTCCCAAGACCCGTTAGTTTGTTACCGCCGCGATCATTTCTAGCCAGGAGTTTTCGAAATCATGTTTAGACAGCCATTCTCTCTTGTTTCTCTCGTCCGGCCTCTGGCCGTGGCGCTTGTGTGGTTGCCCGCCGTCTGGGCTGAAGACGCCAACCGGGGCGTGCGGCTGCGCCAGCAGCCGGGCAATGTGACTTACGATGTGGAACTGATCCGTGGCACGCAGCGCGCCATCGTACCGGTCAGTTACGAGTTCAAGACCGGCGACCGTTTCGCGCTGCGGGTTAAGGTTGCCGCTCCATCCTATGTCTATGTGCTGAACCGGACGTTTGTCGGCTCGCCCGAAGATCTCAAGAGCAACCGGCAGATCAAACTGGTTCCGGACAAGGCGGCGCCGGCCGGGGGGGCGGAAGGAGCCGCGCCGCAGGGAAGCCCCTATTCCCTCGTTTACCCGGCCAAAGGCGCTAGCCGCATTCTCCGTCCCGGGGTGATCAATATCATCCCTGCGCCGGGTCAACTGATGGAGATGGACGAGAATCCCGGGGTGGAAAAGCTGCTGGTGATCGTCAGTCCAAAACCGATCGATCTGAGTCGCTACTTCGATGGCGCTTCGGGTCAGGTGCGCAGCACACCGGCGGCTGCCGCAGCAGGGAAACAGGATTCGCCCGGCGATGTGCTGGGCAAGCTGAACGCCGAACTGACCACTATGGCGGGAAACGCTGAGGTGGCTGAGAGCAGCGATCGCGCCATCAGCTTCGTGCCCATCTCGTCGCCCAAGCCGCCGGCTCCATCCGTCAACCCGGGACCCTCGCCTGGTACGCCCAACCCCTCGGGGACCGCTGGACCCAAACCTGGGCCGGTGGCCGAATCCAAACCCGTGCCGAAGCCTGGCGCCGGCCCGGTGAGCACCGGGGCGCCGGTGCAACCGGCTAAGCCGTACCTGATTGAGATCACCCTGGCGCACTATCCCGCGGGAGCTTAGGGTGGCTGAGGTTATCCTGATGCGCGGGAACCAGTACACCGATGCGGTTGTTGCCGGCCAGGCCGCATACGGGAGCTGCCGTACGCGCCGGTGTCCCGCCGCGGCGCTGCTGGCCGAGAGGGAGGCCGGGCACCCGCTCTTCGCTGGGGCGTTCCGGCCAGAGCCATTCGGCCATGGGGCGGCGATTATCGGGACGGGGTTGCGGGGTGTGTCGCTGTCCTGCCGGGTTCGCTTCGGGCGGCCAGCGCCGGCGGGTTGGCGGGTCTCCCGCCGTGGATATCTCCAAGCAGTCAAGCCGCTCCGGCTGCGAGGTTTTCTTAGTTCCAGGAGTTTTTGTGATGCGAATTGCCATTAACTTTTCTGTTTTTCTCTTGAGTTTGTTCTGCATCGAGCCGCTGAGCGCGCAAGCGCCAGTGCGCCGGCCGGCCGCCGCCAAGCCAGCGGTGGCTCAGCCTGCCGCCCCGGCCGCCCCGACCGTTCCAGACCCCGCGCCTACGAAGAGTGCGTCTCTGACCAAGGGGATCACCCGCGCTGATCTCGTCAAGAAGGCGGACGCGCTGCTCAAGTCCAATAAACTCGCGGTGGTTGTCTCGGTTTCCGAGTACCAAACAGCTGAGCCTGGTCTCTCCAACCTGATCTACACCAAAAAAGACATGCTGACCGTGAAGCAGGCTCTCGAGGCCCAGGGCTACAACGTTCTCCCGCTACAGGATGGTAAGGCTACCGCCACCAACATACGCGATAGCCTCCGCGGGTTGGCGACCCTGGTGGACAAGCCCGAAGAGTCCACCGTCCTGTTCTACTTTTCCGGCCACGGATTTGCTACTGGTGATGACAACTATCTGGTTACCTACGGCAGCACCATTGAGGATCTGGCGAAGCAGGGTCTGGCCATGAAAGAGGTGAAGGCATTGCTTGAGCAGTCGGGAGCGGCGCAGCGCATGGCCTTTGTCGATGCGTGCCGCAACGATCCGAATCAAAAGTCGGCCGGGGTCAAACGCTCGATTGCGAATTTTGCCTCGCAGTCCGGCACGAAGGTTCTGTTTTCCACCGCGCCCGGGCAGTTCAGCTACGAGGAACCCGCCTTGGAGCAAGGACGGTTCACCCATTTTCTGGTTCGCGGCATCCGGGGCGAAGCGGCCAAGCAGGACGAGTTCATCTCGTGGGATGACCTGAAAAACTACATGGTGGACAGTATGCGCAAGTATTCGATGAAGGACCTCACGAAGGCGCAGATCCCGTGGACGGATGACAACTCCTCCGGGGATTTTCTGGTCGGAAAGAAACTAGGGGAGGCGGCGCGTCCTCCGGTGATTGTGGCGGAGGATGGCCCTCGCCCGGGCCCGGAGCCGGTTCCGGTAGTGCCGCCCGCCGACGAAAACTTGCGAGAAGTTTTGAGAGGTCCCACCATGACCGGTTCCAAGGAAACCTGGGGGAGTGTGATGCACGGCAGCGAAAGATTCTCTTTCAAAGTCGATTCCGAGGCCATTTACATTTTCGCGAACAAAGATCCCATTGGATCTCTTGAGGCCAAGAAGGACAAGAGGACCGGGCAGACGGTGCGTTACGAAGGCAAGGTTCGCCTCGCTCCGGCCAACCGCTGTCCGGAGGGGCAGGGAAAGGCAATCATTGAGGCCAAGAACATTTCGGAGAACCGGATCAAGATCCGGATTGAGGAGCCGGGGAAAGATGGCCAATGCAACACCTTTTCTGCGGGATTTTTGGGCAAGTTGATCGGCCCGGAGACTATTTTCGTCAAAGGGCAGTAACTGGTTTTGGTATGGCATGACTGTTAGGAACCTCCTGATGCCGGCATGAGTGGGTGTAACCGCTCAACGGTACGCCATCGAAACAAGGAGATCCATTGTTATGACCCCCTGCCCCACCTGTTCCCATATGAGTTCTGCTCCCTACTGCCCCTCCTGCGGCACCCGCCGGTCCCTTCCGCCGGCGGGCGAACCGCCCGCAGCGGGGGGATTGGTTCGCGTCTATGAAGGTCCGGAGGGCGTGCTTGTGCAGGCTACCCCTTTGGCTTCCCAACCGGTAGCGATGCCGCTCTCGGCGCCGCCGCCCCTCATCCGGCGCCAGGTGGAGACCCACGACATCAGAAATGTCTCGGGCAATCTTCACGAGATCAAGCAGGGCGGCGTGACTACGACCGCACTGCACATCCTGAACCAATCCGATGAGCGAATGGCCTGGAGCGAAACGCCATCGCCGGTGCTGCTGCTGCCGCTCGGGCTCAAGTACCTGGCCGCGACCGGCGTGCTCACCTACGGAACGGGAAACTTCTATGTTCTGCTGGTGATGCTGGTGGTGGCCGGTATCCACGCGGGACTACGTCTGCTGGCGATCAAGGGTACGGTGTATCGTTTGTCGAGCCAACGGCTGGAGGTAACGTCCGGCCTCTGGAATCAGACGACGGTTACCTACGAGAACTTCCGGTTGGGTGATGCGGTAATCGTGCGCCCGTTGTATCTCCGGATCTTCCAATACGCCAACGTACACATTGCGGGCGCACCCATCCTGACCGCTATCCGCCGCCCTGAGGTGGTGCGCGACATTCTCCGCGAGTTCGGCCAGGCCGAGGCCAGCCGCACGGATAAGATCCGGTGGCGGCAGTAACCGGGTAACTCTTCCATGATGCGTTCTTGTTTGATCCTCCTGTTTGTCCTGACCGGCCCCGCTGCGCTCCACGCCCAGCGGGGCTGTCCGTGTCCCGATTCGGTGACGCTGTTCCTGCAACTGGACGAGCCATTCCGGTCGCGCAAACTCTCCACCGGCACCCCTTGGGACGTCTGGCCGGATGGCAGCTACCCGGACATCCAGATCAAGCTGAAGCCCAGCAGCAAGAACTACGACTGCGGGCCAGAGGGCTGCGATGCTCTCTGCCCAGGTTACTTCCGCACGATTGAGCTGCCGCGGGCGACGGACCGGCAGGAATCGTTGTCGCTGACTTTGCCGGGGCAGGAGGCGCGCGATTATCCCGGTTGCCGGAATGCGAACGGCGTGTGCGAGGAGGTGCAGGGAGCGGTGGGCTTTTCGAACGTGTTGTTGCCGAACGAGCCGTTTCATCTATTCGCCGTTGACATCGATCTGATCCGGCACGACCTGATTTTCGAACACGCTGACGATGTGTTCCGCTCATCGGTTGCTTCCGATGACCTCGAACATGTTTCCAGCGAACCGGTATGCCATCTGCAGTCGCCCAACCCGGCAAACCCCTT
>JAINDL010000136.1 GCA_019931245.1 Bryobacteraceae bacterium CoA2 C42 | reverse complement strand
GTCGGGTGGCGACGGTTCTTTCTAAACAGTCCATACCGCAGCATTTGCTGGCCGATACGCTGGGACTCGATCAACTCGGGTCCGGTAATCGTGGGTAATACAAGCCGAAAACGATAAGCCTCTTCCCGTCTATCGGTTAGACGCTTGCTCAATGCGCTGGCAGTAAACTCCCGCTAGGAGGGCGAGGTCAGTCCGGATACCAGGCGGCTGGTCGAGGAGTATCTGGCACAGGATGCGGAGCTGCGAGATCAGTTGGCCTCCCCCGTTTTCAGACAACTGGGTCCGCAGGTACATATGGAAATCGATCAGGCACTGCAGACGCTTGAGCGAACCAAACGCGCCCTGCGGCGCCAAAAGTGGCTGCAGTTCTTCGCGCTGTTTCTGACACTAGCGCCCTTGGCCTCGTATTGGAAGGGCGGACAACTGCAGTTCCTGGTGCTGCGCGATGCGCCCTTATCGCTGATCCCTTTGTGGGGCGGGGCCGCCCTACGTTGGGCGTCCTATTGGAAATTGCGCCGCCCGGGGGTATCGGCGTAAGCGTCTGCGTCCGTCTCATCGGCGAGAGAATCTGCTTTGCCGCATCGCAGGCACGATGTTCACGATGTTCTCCTGATTTCGATGGCGAGGCGGGCGGCCAGGACGGCACCGGTTGAGCCGGCGACGACGACGACAAAATCAAATTGATCGGACATAGGGAGCTGGGTTGGGTGGATTAGCGATTGAGACGCCAGATGGCAAAGTTTAACAGAGAGGCGAAGCTGACCCAGCCGAGGTAGGGGAGCAGGAGGAGGGCGGCGGGAAGGGAGTAAGTCCGAAACGCGGCGATGGTGGCGGCGATGGCCAGCCAAAGCAGGATGATTTCGGCGAAGGCGGGGCCGGGGGACTCCCAGGCGAAGAAGAGGAACGACCAGAGGGTGTTGAGCGCTAACTGGAGCCAGAACAGGAACAGGGGTCGGCGGAGCGGAGAGGCTACGTTTCGCCAGACGAGCCAGGCGGCGACAGCCATCATAGCGTAGAGCGTGGTCCAGACGGGGCCGAAGAGCCAGTTGGGCGGGGTCCAGGCGGGTTTCTGGAGGGTGGCGTACCAGGTGGGGATTTGGGAGATGGTGGCGAAGCTGCCGATGCCGCCGGCGGCGAGGCAGAGGGTGAGGAAGGCGAAGAGGGCCAGGGCTTGGCGGGGGGCGGAACGGGATGGCACTGGGGGCATTGTATCCCGGCGGATAGTGAGTGAGGGAGGAAAGCCGAAAGCCTCCCGGCCCGGTGGGGCGGGAGGCTTTCGGCGGCAGAGGGCGGGAACGGAATTAGAACATCAGCTTCATGCCGAGCTGAATGTTCCGCGGGCCGATCTGGGTGGAGTTGATACGACCGAAGGCGGCGTTGGTGAAATCCATGATGGGATTACCAAAGACGACCCGGTTGAGCGGGTTCTGGATTTCGACGCGGAATTGCGTTGAGAAGCGCTCGCCGATGCGGTTCTGCTTCATGAAGGCGAGGCTCTCATCCTGCCGCATCGGGCCGCGAACTTCGAGACCGCGGGCCGCAGTGCTCAACTGGCCGGGGGCCGGGTTGGCGAAGGCGGAGCGGAGGATGTAGGTGTTGCGGGCCGGATCGTTGGGATCGTACTGACCCATCGAGATATCGGACCGCATGTTCGAGTTCACGATGTTGGGCCGCAGGCCGAGGTTGAAGTACGGCAGCGGATTGGAGGTGGTGGGGAAGAGCCGGCCACCCGAGTTGTAGCTGTTGACGGTGGCCAACTGCCAGCCCTTGAGGAGGAAGTTCACGGCCTTGCTTTCCGACTGGAAGGGCACGTTGTAGACGAGCGAGAAGGTGAACACGTGCGGATAGTCGGAAGGGTGATACGACTTTTCACGCTGCAGGGCGTTCTGCTGGGCGGGGTTGTCGTCGAACATGGCCGCGTCGGTGAGGAACTTGGACCAGGTGTAGGCGACGGTGCCGCTCAAGCCGCGGGCCATGCGCTTATCGAGCTTGTACTGGAAGCTGTGATAGTTGGAGTTGCCGAAGGTGGAGCCGTAGATGCCCACGTTGGCATACTGGGGGAAGGGCCGGAGGGCCTGGTTGACGCGGGCGAGACCACCCCAGAGCTGGGCAAAGCCGGGGAAGGGTTCGCGGATGCCGGCGGCGCGAGCGGCGTCGGAGTTGATGTTCGCCGTGAGAAGCGAGGCGGGCAGGTTCCAGTACTGCTGCGGGAGCTGGTTGAGCTGCTGCGAGTTGTAGAGGTGCCGGCCGGCGTTTGCCACGTAGGCGAAGCTCATGGAGATATCGTCGGCGAACTGGTGTTCGATGGCGAGATTCCATTGGAGCTTGTAGGGCAGTTGGTAGGAGGAGGGGATGACCGCAGTGGCGGCTTGGCCGTTGGCGGCGGTGGCATCCTTTACCGGAGGCCGGCGGAAGTTCTGCGGGAAGCCGCCGTCCCAGTTGAAGGCGGCCGAGGTGCCGCCGTCGGCGGAGGCGAACGAGGCCGTGGTGGCGTAGCCGAAGGCGGGGAGGCCGAGGCCCTGGTTGATGTAGTTGGAGTTGAACACGCCAGCGCCGGCCCGGATGACGGTGCGATTGGTGAGGCGGTAGGCCGCGCCGAGACGCGGGGCGAAGTTGTTCCAAAGGACGTTCAGGTAGCGGTTGCTGACGCCATCGGTATTGCCGAATCGCATGGCGCCGGGGAGGTTGCCGGCGGCGGCGTTCGGGGCGGCGATGTCGAGATAGGAGATCCGGCCCGCGGGGTCGCTGTGGGGGACGACGGGCTCCCAACGGAAACCGAGGGTCAGGGTCAATTTGTTGTTGACCTTCCAGGTATCGTCGGCGAAGAAGCCGAAGACGGTGTAGCGGCCACCGGGGAGCGAGTCGCGGAAGAAGGCGCTGGCGGAGGAGGTTTCGCCAAGGAGGAAGCTGGCGAAGGCGTCGCCGGAGGCGGCGACGCCGGGCAGGCCGGTGGTTTCGCGGCGATAGCGGAAGGTGCCGCCACCGTTGCCGAAGTTGCGGTAGTTGTCGCGATGGCGCTGGACTTCGCCGCCGAACTTCAGGGTGTGGTTGCCGCGGATCATGGTGAGGGTGTCGAGCGCGGTGAAGGTGTGGAAGTAGTTGTCGCTGGCGATGTCGTCGCCGAAGCGGGTGTAGCCTTCGGTGTCGAAGAGCACCGTGGGAGAGAGGTCGAACTGCAGACCGCGGAGGCCGAGCTTACCGCCATTGGGCTGCGTCCATCCCTGGTTGAAGCCGAGCGAGAAGTTCGGGTTGCGGAAGCGGGAGTAGCCCAGGCCGATGTGGTTCAGGGTGGTGGGCGAGAGGTTCTGATCGAGGTTCAAGTGGAGCACGTTGGTGCGCACTTTCTGGAGGTTGTAGTTCAGAATCAGCGTGGCCGCTTCGCCGCCGACGGGAAGCAGACGGGAGGGACCGGGGCTCTTGATCGAGGGGCGGAAGGTATCGTTGTACATGCCGCTGACCCGGTTCTTGGGGCTGAAGGTGTGGTCGATTTTGAAGCCGGCGGTGCGTTCGTCGGCGCGGGGGCTGCCGAGGGGGGCGATGGAGTTATTGACGAGGCCGGGGAGTTCCGGGGCCGGGATGAAGGGCAGCATCACCGAGGAGACCTTGCTCAGGCGGTTGGACGGGATGCGGTTGCCGGCGAAGGGAACGCGGCTGCCGGCGGCGGCGGAGCTGTTGGGATCGTAGATGAGGCGGCTGCCGAGTTCGCTGAAGTCGCCCTGAACCATGCGGGAGGTGGGGAGGGTGTTGAGGCCGCCCAAAGCGCCGCCGCGGCGGTAGAACTGGTCGAAGGAGAAGAACCAGAAGGTACGGTCTTTGCCGTTGTAGATTTTGGGGATGACGACGGGTCCGCCGAGGGTGCCGCCCCACTCGTTTTGCTTCGAAGGAGCGCGGGTGGCGGGGAAGAAGCCGCGGGCATCGAGCTTTTCGTTGCGAAGGAACTCGAAGGCGGTGCCGTGGAACTGGTTGGTGCCGCTCTTCATGGTGAAGCTGGTGACACCGCCCATGGCGTGGGCGTATTCGGCCGAGTAGTTGTTGGTGATGAGCTTGAACTCGGCGATGGCGTCGACGGAGGGGTTGACTTCGGCGTCGTTCGACAGGTCGCCGCGGGAGAGGGCGATGCCATCGTAGTAGATCTGATCCTGGAAGCCGCCGCCGCCGGAGATGGACTTGGTCCAGGTGCCGGTGGGGCTGACGCCGGGGGAGAGTTTAATGAAGTTGGAGGGGTTGCGGATACCGCCGCCGAGGGTGAGGGGGAGGTCGAGGAACTGTTTGGACTCGACGACGACGCCGATGTCGGCGGACTCGGTTTGGATGATGGGGACTCCGCCCTGGACGGTGACGCTTTCGGTGACGGCGCCGACGGTGAGGCCAATGTCGATGGTGGCGGTCTGGTTGGTTTGAATCTGGACGCCGCGCTGGACGGAAGTGTTAAAGCCGGAGGCTTTCGCGCTGACATCGTAGAACCCGATGGGGAGACCGACGAGGCGGTAGGCTCCGGTGCCGGTAGAGACCGTTTCGAATCGGGTGTTGGTGGCGGTGTT
>JAINDL010000234.1 GCA_019931245.1 Bryobacteraceae bacterium CoA2 C42 | reverse complement strand
TCCTGGTTGGCGACCCACCAGCTGCCGGCGTAGATGTTGTTGTCGTTGCGGCCGTCCTGGAGGAAGACGCGCAGCGGGCGCGGCTCAAACTTGCGGATGCGTGTGGGGAAGTCCTGGCCGCCGCGGATGTTCACAAAGGTGCCGATGGTGCTGAGCACGCGCCGGAACTGATCGGGCCGCTCCCAGGCGGCGTTGAAGGCCGCGATGGCGCCGGAGGAGGAGCCCATGAGTCCGCGGAGGTTCGGGTCGGACGTCAGGTTCAGCTTCTTACCGACCTCGGGCAGAATCTCTTCGATCAGAAACCGGGCGTAGCGGTCGCCGAGGGCGTCGTACTCGAAGCTGCGGTTGTAGCGCGCCTCGGCGTTGGCGTGGGCGGCGGGCATGACGCCGGGGTTGATGAAGATGCCGACAGTGACCGGCATTTCGCCGCTGGCGATGAGGTTATCGAGGACGACGGGCACGCGCCAGCGGCCGTCGCGGGCGATCATGCCGCCGCCGTCCTGAAAGATCATCACCGCTGCGGGTTTGGCGGCGTCGTACTGGGCCGGGACGTAGGTCCAGTAGTCGCGCGTGGTGCCGGGATAGATTTTCGAAGCCGACCATTCGTACTTCGTGAGGGTGCCCTGCGGGACGCCCGGCTTCACCTGGGAATCGGGGCCCAGCGGATACCGCTCCGGCGCCTGCGCCGCCAGGGGCAGGGCCGTGAAAGCGGCGAAAAGAAGAGTTTTACGCATAGTGGTGGACTGATGATACATTCTTAACGGGCTTGCAGAAAGTAGTCGAGCATCGGGGCGAAGTGGGGCACCGCGATGTCGGTATGGCTGCCGTTGGGCACTTCGACGTAGACGTGGGGCGTGCCGAGTTTTTTGGCCGCCTCCACCATCATGCGCGACTGGGCTACGGGCACGGTTTTGTCGTTATCGCCGTGCACGATGTAGTGGGGAATCGCCTTGATCTTCTCGAGGCCCGCCGGGTTGCCGCCGCCGGCGATCGGCCCGAGGGCAGCGAAGCGCTCCGGGTGGTTCATGGCGATCGACCAGGCTCCGTAGGCGCCCATCGAATGCCCCATCAGGTATACCCGCTGCGGGTCAATCTTGTATTCGCGCTGCACTTCGGCTAGCACGTCGAGCACATCCTGCTCGGCGGCGCCGCGGTACATGGACGCCGGGCCGCGCCCTTTCGGACAGACCACGAAGAGGCCGCGTTTTTCGGCTTCGGCCTTCATCCGTCCGGCCGCGTACTGGTCAAAAATCGAGTTTTCGTCGCCGCCCATGCCGTGGAGCGCGACGACGAGGCCGGCCGGCTTTTCGCCGTCATAGCTGGCGGGCACGAATAAGCGGTAGGGTTGCAGCGTCTGATCGACCGGCGAGCGGTAGGCGCGGCGCATGTCGCCCTTCACGCCGGCGAAGGGATGGGGGGTATCGAGCAGCGTGTGAGCGCGGGCGAACTCTTTTTTGAAGTCGATGCGGAAGGGCGAGATCTCACCGCGGTCGGCGCGGTCGAAGAGTTCGAGGGCGTAGGCGGGCGTGGGATCGACCGGGTTGCGCTTGCGCAGCGCCGCCACGTCGGCGGCCAGATCTTCGACGTGCACCGGAATCGTGCGCCCGGGCAGGGACTTTTCGCTGAGGGAGAGCCGGGCGTCGACGAGGTAGTCGCCCGCGGCTTCCTGGGGAATTCTTGCTTCGATCGTCAGCGGCAGGCGGTCCGGACCGACGAGCGTGGCCGCGGCGATGGGTGGGCCGGCGACCTCGTTGGGCCGCCGCAGGGTGAGCGTGACGGCGACCTTTTCGGCCAGCGGCCGCGTGGCGGCGAACATGGTGTCGAGCGTGATGCGGACCAGCGCGCCGGGCGCCACGATGGCGTGATTGGCCTTGGCGCGGAGGCCCGCGGTGAACTCGGCGGCCGGGGTCCACTCCTGGCCCAGCATCAGCGCCGTGCCCTGTGCGTAGCTCTGCATGGCTTCGCCGTAGCGTCCGTTAGCGGCGGCGACGCGGGCGGCCTGGCCCAGTTTCTGCGCCTCGGCCTTGACCTCGTCGGACATCTTGCGGCTGGCCAGCATGGTGCTGTAGCCGACGGTGGTTCGCAAGACGAGTTCGGCGTCCTGACCGAGCAGGACGCCGAAGGAGATTAGCAGTAGGATGAGCGCGCGGGTCATCCCTTTAGTTTGCGGTAATTCTCGAGGCAGCGGGCCACCGTTTCGATTGGCCGCTCCTTGCCCTCCCACTCGATCAGGTAGCTTTCGACGCCGCCTTTCTTTTCGGCGGCGGCGAAGATCTCCTTCCACTTGGCGGCGCCTTCGCCGAAGGCGGCGTTGAAGCCGTTGCCGGGCGGCGGCGCGTAGTCTTTGCAGTGGACGGAGACGATGCGTCCGGGATGATCTTTGATCCACTTCACCGGATCGAGGCCGGCCTCGATGCAGGTGCCGATATCCAACTGCAGCACCACCTGCTTCGGCGTGTTCTTTGCGAGGACCACCATCGGCATTTCGCCTTCGAGCGGCACGAACTCTACTTTGTGATTGTGGAAGCCGACGCGGATGCCCATGGCCTTGGTGGTCTCGGCCGCTTTGGTTAGCGTTGCGGCCACGCCCTTCCAGCCGTCGAGCGTGGTGACGCGGCCCGCCGAGGCCATGATCATCAGCTTCGAGCCGAGAATGGTGTTCAACTCGGCGACGCGGTTCAGGTTGGCCTCGGTGAACGCCTGATT
Organism: Bryobacteraceae bacterium CoA2 C42; assembly: GCA_019931245.1. Lineage (GTDB taxonomy): Bacteria > Acidobacteriota > Terriglobia > Bryobacterales > Bryobacteraceae. Next base: position 13,504 of record JAINDL010000234.1, on the reverse strand, counting down.
GCCGTTGTGCGTGGACAGGCACTTGATGTTCAGGTCATCGAGGAGCTTGCGCACCTGTTTGGCGTATTCCGGCTTCCAGGCCGTGTACGGCGAGTAGAACTCCACGCCTTCGTATCCCATCTTGGCCACGGCCTTGACCGTGCCGAAGAGGTCCTTGGCCAACTCTTCCCGGACTGAGTACAACTCGAGGCCCACGGGAATCTTTTTGCCGGCAGCCGGCAGCAGGGCCGCGCTGGCGGCCGCCCCTAAAAACTCGCGACGAGATAGCATATTCCCTCATCTGTATCACAGGAGACTCTGTCCATGTATCGACTTCTAGTATTGACGCTCTTGACTACGGCCCTTTCGCTAGCTGCCGGCATCGCCGGCAAATGGGAGTTGCGCGGCACCTCCGCTTCCGGCGAAGAGGCTCGTGTGCAGCTTTTGATCACCGAGACCGATGGGAAGTACTCGGCTCGGCTCCAGGTGGAAGGCGAGTCGGTTCCGGTGCAGGGATTGACGGTGGCCGGTGAGGAGGTGACCTTCAAGATCCCCACCGATGACGCGACTTACACCGTGAAGGTCACCCTCAAAAACGATGCCGCCGAAGGCACTTACAGCGCCTCCGACGGCCGTTCGGGAAAGGTTTCCGGTAAGCGGATTTAGACTTTGGCCGGGACGATGTAGGGTGCGCGGTAGTTGCGGGTCAGCAGTTTGTTGGCGGCTGCGTCGTCGAAGGTTTGCGTTTTGCTCGAGAAGTTGAGCCGTTTGCCGGTCCGGTAGGCGATGTTGGCAAAGTGGCAGAGGTCGGCGGCCGCACCGCCGATTTCGATTTCGGCGTTCAGGCTCTTGTAGTCGCGCGACTTCACGGCGGCCAGGAAGTTTTCCATGTGCCGGACGGTGCCGTCGGCGCCGCGTTCGGCCTTGACGTTTTTGACGACTTCGTTGTTCTCGCCCTTGTAGATCCGGTAGCCGCCGCCGTCGAGTTCCATCCAGCCGTCGCCGCCGTAGAACAGGTTGCCCACGGCGCTGGTGGCCCGGTTGGGGGTTCCGAGGGTGCCTTCGCCGCCCGTCAGGACCCCGCGCACTTCAAAGGTAATTTCGCGGTCGCCGTAGTGGAAGGAGGCGTATTGGGTGTTGGGCGTTTCCTGCATGTCGTCATAGGCGTACATGCCGCCGGTGGAGGAGACGGCTTTGAGGCCGGAGTGGTCATTGGCGACGCCCATGCCCCAGCGGGCGATGTCCATCTGGTGGACGCCCTGGTTGCCGAGGTCGCCGTTGCCGGTGTCCCAGAACCAGTGCCAGTTGTAGGCAAAGCGCAGTTCGTTGAACGGCCGCATGGGGGCCGGGCCGAGGAACATGTCCCAGTTCAGGCCCGGGGGTACGGGGCCGTCGGGCTTTTTGCCGATGGATTTGCGGCGCTTGAAACAGAGTCCTTTGGCGAGGTAGAGCTTGCCGATGGCGCCGTCTTTCAAATCCTGCATGGCGGCGATGACGTGGGGCGTCGAACGGCTTTGCGAGCCGATCTGGCACATCCGGCCGTACTTGCGGGCGGTGGCGATCATCTGTTTGCTTTCGAACGGATTGTGGCTGGCGGGTTTCTCGCAGTAGGTATCTTTGCCGGCCTGCATGGCCCAGATGGCGCCGAGGGCGTGCCAGTGGTTGGGTGTGGCCATGGAGACGGCGTCGATGTCTTTGGACTCGAACAGCTTGCGCATGTCGGCGAACTCGACGGCCTTTTCCTGTCCGGCCTTGGTGATGCGGGCGTTGGCGCGTTCGCGAGCCGCCTGATTCACGTCGCAGATCGCGGCGAGTTGAGCGCCGGGAATCTGGAGATAGCTGCCGAGATGGGCGTTGCCCCGTCCGCCGAGTCCGATGAGGCCGACGCGAACTCGGTCGTTGGCGCCGAGAATGCGGCGCGCGCCGATCGACAGCGCTGCCGCGCCGGTGATTAAAAGCTCTCTACGTTCCATAGTTGCTCCAAGCTTATTGCGAACGGCCCCGCTCCCGCAACCGGCGGTGGGTCGCGATGGGCGCGGTGGCCGTGGCGGCCGGGACCGATTGGGGTTCAAAGTTGGGTTCCACTGGGTTGATTCGGGTTCCATGGGGATCGCAAAATGGAAGAACCCAGATTGTAAATGGCGTTTTATCAACAACTTCCTGGGTTCTTCCCTCAGTGCGGGCTCGATCGCGATGGTCCGGAGCAGTTGGGGCGAGAGGATTCGGGTGGGCCGTTTTGGGTGATGGCGGCGTTTGGCTGATTGGCATGGGTCACTCCCTCGAAAACAGTGTGGCGCACGGGGGAGGAGAACCGGCGCGGGAGGGGGTGAATGGAGGGGTGTTTAGGGGAGTTTATTTGTTTTGGAATGAGTGAGATAGCGGGTTTTTTGGGGTTTGTGGCAACGGGCTGTGAACAGCGGGATGGGTTCTCGCCGGGGTCTAGGGTGAGCCGCCCAATTCCCGCAGTAGGCGGATGGCGGGTTCGTGATCGGGTTCAAAGCGCAGCAACTGGCGCAGGGCGGCCAGCGCGGCCTCTCGTTCGCCACCGCGCCAGAGGGCGACGGCGAGGTTCATCCGGGCTCCGGTCATGGCGGGGTTGCGCGCGAGGGCGGCCTGCCAGAGAGCGATCGCCTCGGCCGTCTGGCCGCGTTTGATTTTGTAGATGCCGAGGTTGACGGCGGCCGCCGGGTGGCCGGGTTCGCGGGCGACGATCTGTTCGCATAAAGCCATGGCCTGCTCCTCCTGGCCCATGCGGTCGTAGAACTGGGCGAGCTGGGCCATGACGGCGACGTCGCGGGGGGCCTGGCGGAGGAGTTCGAAGGCCTGGCGGCGCACGGCGGGTTCGGTGACGGCCGCGATGGCGTAGCCGAGGGCGGTTTCGCGAGGGCCGGCGGGGGCGGGGAGGAACGGGCGCAGCGCTCGCCGGGCCCCCGCTGGGGCCGCCGCCGGGCGGGAGCGGCGGGGGATGGAATGGTCGGTGAAGGCGACGTGGTCGACGCCGCGACTGGCGCCTTTGGGCATGTGGCAACTGGCACAGTCGCTGGTGGCGGGGGCCTGGGTGCAGGGCTGGCGGGTGTGGCAGGATTGGCAGCGCTGGCGGTAGAAGGCGGCTTTGGCGGCGGGGGCGGGTTCGCGGTGGGAGTCGTGGCAAGAGCCACACCAGAGCTGGTCGCCGGAGGCCTGTTTGCAGCGGCTGGCGGCGAGGCGTTCGTAGTGGCTGGTGGCGTCGACGCCGCCGGCTTCGGGGGTATCCCAGACGAAGACGGCGAGGTGGTCGCTGAGGAGGTCGCCGGGGCGGAAGGTGGCTTCTTTGCGGTTGGCGGTGGCGACGCGGGCGACGCCGGTGAGGTGGCATTGGGCGCAGATGGCGTCGCGGCGGGGGGGCGGGAGCTTGGCGGGCTGGACGATGGCGGCGGGTTTGGCGGTGCGGGCGTGCTCCTGGCCGGGGCCGTGGCAGCGTTCGCAGCTCACGCCGCCTTCCGGCTGCGCGGCGCTGGCATGACATTGCAGGCAGCCCGGTTCGACGGCGCGGGCCAACTGGATGGTGCGTTTGCCTTCATAGCCGGGCGAGATGTCCCATTTGCGGGCGGCGGAGTAGTAAGAGACCGGGGCCTGAAACAGGATGCCGTCGACGGAGAACAGGAAGCTGCGGCCGACGTTGCCCGAGCCGAGGAACCATTGCAGGATGCGGCTGCCGCGGACGGGTCCGCGTTCGAACTCCATGCGATGGCCGGCGCCGATGCGGTAGAGGGCTCCGCTGGCCGGATCGGTGAGGGTGGCCGGGGGGATGGCGAAGTCGAGCTTGCCGCTGCTGCGGGCCATGCCGGTGGTTTGATACTGCTCGACGATGGCCGCATGGCAAGGGGCGCAGAGGTGGGCGGCGAGGAGCAGCAGCATAAGTGGGGCGCCAAGGCCAGGCGCGGCCAATCTGCCTGCAATTTTATACCGGCTGGCGGCCGGGCGGGGAATCACCCTTTGCAATTGGGGGCCGGGTTCAATACACTAAGTGAACTCTCCGTGGTGGGGAGCAGCTTCCTTACATTATGAGAACACATACTTTCCGACTGAGTCGATCGGTAATGGGCCTGCTGCTGCTGGCGGCTGGTCTTGACGCACAGACATTTACGGGTAACATCTCCGGGTTAGTGATGGACCCCGGCCAGGCGACGATTGCGGGCGCCACGGTGCGGGTGCGCAACGAGGCCACGAGCGATACGCGGCAGGCGACAACGGGCGGCGACGGCCGCTACATCTTTTCGCAACTGCCTCCCGGCAACTATGAGGTTTCCGTGGAGATGACCGGTTTCCGCAAGAGCGTGCAGAAAAACGCGGAACTGCGCGTGAACGCCACGCTCGAATTGAACTTCAATCTGCAACTCGGCGAAGTGACGCAGGTGGTGGAGGTGACGGCGGGGGTGACGATGCTCGACACCCAATCGGCCAACCGATCGGTAACTTTGAATCAACAGGCGGTGCTGGACCTGCCGGTGAACGCGCGCAACCCGTTTGTGCTGGTGCATGTGAACGCCGGCGTCATCGCCGTGCGGACCGGCATCTCGCAGGCGACGCAGGACCAGAACCACAATCGCTTTTCGATGAACGGCGGCCGGGGACAGGCTGGCTTGACGCTGATTGATGGCGTGCCGGCGGCGGCCGTCGATTGGGGCGGGCTGATCGCTTCGCCGAGCGTGGACTCGGTGCAGGAGGTGAGCATTGTCCGGAACCAGTTTGACGCGCAGTTCGGCAAGTCGGACGGCGGCGCGGTGAATATGATTACGCGCGGCGGATCGAACGCTTTCCATGGTTCGGTGTTTGAGTTTTTACGCAACGACAAGCTGGACGCCAACTCCTGGGCGAACAACCGGTCGGGGTTGCCGCGCGTGCTGTTCCAGCGCAATCAGTTTGGCGCGGCGGTGGGTGGGCCGATCAAGCGGTCGAGCCGGCTGTTTTTCTTTACCGCTTATGAGGGCTTGCGGCAGGGTTCGCCGGGCACGAACATTTCGAACGTGCCGACGGCGCTGCAGCGCGGCGGCGATTTTTCGCAGACCTTCAACGGCAACGGGACGCTGGCCACGATTTTTGATCCGTTTTCGACACGGCCGAATCCGAACGGCAGCGGGTTTATCCGCGACGCGTTTCCGGGCAACCGGATTCCGGCGGCGTTGATTGACCCGGTGGCGGCGAAGGTGATTGGCCTGTTTCCAGCCGCGAACACGCAGGGCGATCCCGGCACCAACGCCCGGAACTTCGTGGCGGCGGGCAAGACGAATACGGTGAATGACCGGCTGGACGTGCGGATCGACTGGGCGAAGAGCGAGAAGTGGACGCTGTTCGGCCGGTTGACGAAAGGCTGGCAGGAGAACGTGGCGCCGGTGTTTTTCGGCAACGGCGCGGATACGAACTTCTCGGACGTGAATCCGCGGCACCACGTGGTGATTGGCACGACGATTACGCCATCGCCGACGTGGGTGATCAACGTGCTGCTCGGCTCGGGCCGGTGGCGGGAGAATCAGAACTCGCCCTCGCAGGGGCTGAACGCGACCAACCTGGGCTTTTCGCCGCAGTTGGTTTCGCAGTTCCAGGCGCAGACCTATCCGGGCTTTTCGATGCAGGGTTACGCTTCGTTGAATAATCGGCGGTTCTTGAATGTGCCGCGGGAGACGCACAATCTGCAGGTGAACCTGACGAAGGAGTTGGGCGCGCACAGCCTGAAGTTTGGCTGGCTGGGCGAAGCGGCCCGGCTGAACAATACCGACTTCAACACCCCGGCGTTTAACTTCACGCGGGGACTGACTTCGGGGCCGGTGGCGGCGGTGGCGAGTTCGGTGACCGGCGACGGCATCGCGTCGCTGCTGCTCGGCGTGGGGGCGAGCGGGAGCGCGCCGATCGGCATTGGCACGGCGAACGCGGCGGGTTATCACGGGCTGTACTTCCAGGACTCCTGGCGCGCGAGCCGGAAGCTGACACTGCACATGGGTCTGCGGTGGGAGGTGCAACTGGCGCGGACGGAACGCTTCAACCGGCTGAATAATTTTGATTTCAAGGCGGCGAGCCCGCTGGCGCAGCGGACGGGCCTGCCGCTGGTGGGTGGTCTTGTCTTCGTGACGCCGGAGAATCGCGGGGCTTGGGACACGGAGTACACCAACTTCGCGCCGCGCTTCGGGATGGCTTATAAGCTGACCGATAAGTTAGTCTTCCGCGGCGGCTACGGCATTTTCTACCCGCAGACCGGCGGCGGCGCCAACCAGGGTTTCGCGACGACCACCGAGTGGGTTTCGACGATTGGGGCCGATGGCATCAATCCGAACCGGAACGCGCTTCTTCGCAATCCGTTCCCGAACGGCTTCAACCAGCCGGTGGGATCGAGCCAGGGGCTGCTGACGCAGGTGGGTGATAACGTGAACGCCTTCTCGCGGCACCATCCGCAGGGCTATGTGCAGAACTTCAGCGCCGATTTCCAGTTTGAGATCAAGCAGGGCATGGTGCTCGAGGTGGGCTACACGGGTTCGCAGAGCCGGAAGCTGTCGTTTGGCACCGGCCAGCAGGCCAACCAGATGCCGAAGGAGTTTCTGTCGCAGGGCGCGGCGCTGAACAACGCGGTGCGCAATCCGTTTTTCGGCATCATTCCGACGGGCGCGCTGGCCGGAGCGACGATTCCGCAACACCGACTGTTGCGGCCGCATCCACAGTTCCTTGGCGTTGGTCTTTCGGCGGATGCGCCGGGGGCGAGCGCGAGCTTCAACGCGCTGGTGATGCGTTACCACTGGCAGATGGGGAAGGACCTGAATCTGTTGACGACCTACCAATGGTCGAAGGCGATCGACAATGCCAGCGAGTGGCAGGGTTGGGAGGTGGGCGACACCTTACGCGACTACTACGACTTGAGCGTGGACCGGTCGATTTCGGCGCATGATATTCCGCAGAGCTTCGTGAACGCGCTGGTCTATGAGATGCCGGTGGGTAAGGGGCGGAAGTTCCTGTCGGATATGCATCCGGTGGCGAACGCGATCGTGGGGGGCTGGCAGGTGTCCACCATCATCCGGTTCTCGAGCGGCCTGCCGCTGGGGTTCACGGCGCCGAACACGTTGAGCGCCTATGGCTTCCAGATTCAGCGGCCGAATGTATCGGATCTGAAGGCGGCGGCGATTGCCAACCCGACGCCGGACCGTTGGTTCAATACGGCGGCTTTCACCACCCCGGGTAACTTTGAGCTGGGCAATGCGCCGCGGTGGATTCCGAACATCCGGTTCGGTCCGACCAATCATGCGGACCTCGCGATACTCAAGAACTTCCGCTGGGGCGAGAACTGGAAGGCGCAGTTCCGGGCGGAGATGTTCAACTTCACGAACACGCCGCAGTTTGGACGGGCCAGTACGAACATGGCCGATCCGAACTTCGGGGTGGTTACGGGCACAACGAACGTTGGGCCCCGAAACATCCAGTTGGGCGTCAGAATTCAGTTCTGAGGCGCGAGGGAGTTTCGATACTGTCGTTCGGTGCGGGCCGCGTCTTCGACGCGGCCCGTGGCTTTATAGGCGCGGCTGAGGGGCATGAGGAGCGTGGCGTCGGCGGGGGCGGCGGCGGTGAGGTGGGGGATGGCGTCGGCGTGGCGGCCGGCTTCGACGAGGGCACGGCCGAGGGCGCCGCGGGCCGGGGTGAGGGTGGGAGCGAGTTCGACGCTGCGTTCGAGCAGCGGCAGGCCGGCTTCGGCGCCTTCGGTGCGGGCGAGGGTATCGCCGAACTCGTAGAGGAACTCGGGGTCGTTTGAGAAGGTGGGGCGGAGGGCGGTGAACAGGGGCCGGGCGGCGGGGTAATCGCGGGCGAGCCAATAGGCGCGGGCGGCGGCGCGTTTGAGGCGGCCGGCGTTGGCGGTGGCCTTGGCGGCGGCTTCGGTGTAGGCGGCGCCGGCCTGCGGGTAGCGCTGGCAGGCGGAGTAGGCATCGGCGAGTTCGGTGAGGACCTGTTCGGAGGCCTGCCAGCGTTTGGCCTTTTCGAGAATGGGGGCGGCCTGGCAGGGTTGGTTGGCTTTGAGCAAAGAGAGGCCGGCGACGAGGTGAACGGGGCCGGGCGGGGGATTGGTTTTGAGGAACTGGGCGAAGGCGAGATTGGCGTCGGCGTATTTTTTGCCGGAGTGGAGGGCGAGGGCGAGGTTGAGTTGGAGGCGGGGTTCTTGGGGGATTTGTTTGATGAGGGCGCGGTAGAGGCGTTCGGCGTCGGCGAAGCGGCCTTCGCGCATGGCGCGGGCGGCGGCGGCGGCGGGGTCGTCCTGGGCCGGGAGGAGGGCGGCGAGAAGGAGCAGGAGGAGCGACTTCATGGTTTTAATTGAATCGCACGGTTTGTGGCCGTGGCAACGCGCCGGGAGCGGCCGTCGGGCCAGGTGACTTCGACGTCGACCTGTTGGGCGGGGCCGAGGCCGAAGTGGAGAGGGCCGAGATAGGAGGAGGCGTAGCCGGTGGCGGAGGAGACCCACCGGGTCTGGTTGCCGATGCGGACGCGGGCGCCGGGTTCGCGGACGTCCACGCTGAGCCAGTTGCCGGCGCCCTGGCAGGGGTGGCGGAGCAGACGGGGCGTGGCTTGGAGGGCCGTGAGGACGACGTCGAGGCAGCCATCGGCGTTGAGGTCGGCGGCGACGAGGCCGCGGTACATGGCGGGTTCGAGGGCGGCCCAGCCGGCGCCGGGGGCGAAGGCGCCATTGGCCTGATTGCGGAACCAGGCCGGGGGCTCTTTGGCTTTGGCGCCGTAGCCGCCGGTGGCGGAAAGGGCGTCGCTGCGGGCGGCGAGGATGTCCTTCCAGCCGTCGTTATCGAGATCGGCGAAGGCGATGCCCCAGCCGGCCATGGCGCGGGTGAGGGGGGCGAGGCGGCTTGTTCCGGTGACCTCTTCGAACTCGTGGCCGCGGTTGCGGTAGAGGGGGAAGGTTTCGTCGCGGAGGGCGGTGTAGACGAGATCGGGGCGGCCGTCGTTATCGTAGTCTTCGGCGCTGACGCCCATGCCGGAGACGGGGCGGCCGTCCTGGGGGACGGCGACGCCACGGTCAAAGGCGCACTCTTCGAACTGGCCGTGGCCCAGGTTGCGGAAGTAGAAGGCGGGGGCGCGGTCGTTGGTGACGTAGAGGTCGGTGAGGCCATCGGCGTCGAAGTCGGCGGCGGCGACGGACATGCCTTTGCCTTGATGGGCAGCGATGCCGGAGGGGGCGGAGATGTCGGAGAAGGTGCCGTCGCCGTTGTTGCGGAAGAGGGCGTTGGCTTGGGGGGCGTAGTGGCGGGGGTGGCAGAAGTCGGGCTTGCCGGCGACGAGGCAGACCTGTTCGGTGGCGGGGTTCCATTGGACATAGTTGACGACGAACAGGTCGAGGTCGCCGTCGTTGTCCATGTCGAACCAGGCGGCGGCGACGGACCAGCGGCCGCGGTTATCGAGCCGGGCGGCGGCGGTGGTGTTGGTGAAGCGGCCGTTGCCGAGGTTGCGATAGAGCGTGATGCCGCGGAGGCCGAGGGTGAGGAGGTCGGGGTGGCCGTCGTGGTCGTAGTCGCCGGCGGCGGCGCCGAGGTCGTAGTCGTGGCCGGAGAGGTTGGCGGCGGCGGTGACGTTGGAGAACTGGAAGTTGCCGTCGTTGCGGAGGAGGGTATTGGGGGCTTTGGGGCCGCGGGGGAGGGCGCCGCCGTTGGGGAAGAAGAGGTCGAGGCGGCCGTCGTTGTTGTAGTCGAAGACGGCGATGCCGCCGGGGGTGGTGGCGGGGAGGGGTTTCTGAATGGACTCGCCGGTAACGAGGACGGGGCCCCGGGGGGCGACCGTCCAGTTACCGGCGAGGGTGAGGAGCAACAGGTTAAGGGATGACCACTTCATCCGGTTCGGCCGCTAGAACGAATAGCGGAGGGCGAACTGGATTTGGCGGTTGGCGGCGGTGCTGGTGATGACGCCGTAGGTGGGCGTATTCAGCACGTAGCCGCCGGAGCCGGGGGCGCCGAACATGGTGTGGTTCGGGAAGTTGAAGAACTCGCCGCGGAGTTCGAGCGCATGGCCCTCGATGATGCGGAACTTCTTGGCGATGGAGAAGTCGAACACGCGGCGGCCGTCGTCGCGGACCATGTAGGCGGCGGCGTTGCCGAAGGTGAAGGCATCGGGCATGACGAAGGCGGAGGTGTCGAACCAGCGATCCGGCGTCCGCTGGTCAGCGGGCAGGTTCGGGTTGCGGAGCACGTTCGGGCGTTCCTGGGTGCGGCCGACGTTGGCGCGGTCGAGACCGGTGCGGACGTTGGACGGGGTGCCGGTCTGCCACTGCACGATGCCTTCAATGGCCCAGCCACCGAGGACGCCGTCGACAAAGCGGTTCCAGTCGCCGCCGAAGGAGCGGCCACGGCCGAAGGGCAGATCGTAGACATAGCCCATTTTGAAGGCATGGGTGATGTCATAGGAGCAGCGGGACCAATCGGCGCGGAGGTTGAAGATGTCCTGGTACTTGCCTTCGGCGAGCGAGGACTGGTTGTCCATGCACTTGCCCCAGGTGTAGTTGGAGAGGATCGTCAAGCCCTTGCTGAAGCGCTTGTTGAGCTTGATCTGCAGGGCGTTGTACTCGGAGTTGAACATGTTCTCTCCGCCGTCCATGTTGCCGGCAAAGCCCGCGGCCGCCAGGCGGCGACGCGGATCGATGGGCCCGGGGCCGGGCTTGAAGGCGTTGTTCAGTCCGTAGTAGCCGATCTGCTTCTTGTTGGACGAGCCGACGTAGCCGACATCGAGTGTCATATCCTGCTGAAGTTGACGCTGGATGAACAGGTTCCACTGCATCGAGTACGGGGTGCGGTTGTTCGGGTTCTGCGGCCAGCCGCCGATGGCCTGCGTCGAGCCGAAGCCGGGACCGGGCTGGTTGATGCTGTAGTCGGGCACGGCGCCGCGGTTGAAGCTGATCTCCTGCTGGGGCAGGTAGGGCCAGAACTTGCGGAGGTCGTTGATCTCCTGCATGAACGTGGTGTTGTAGAAGACGCCGGCGCCGGCGCGGATGACGGTCTTGCTGTTGGCCTGGTAGGCGAGGCCGAGGCGCGGGGCGAAGTTGTTCATGTCGTCGCGCATCAGCGAACGGCCGTAGCCCAGGGTGTTGGCCGGGGCGTTGTTGCGGAGCGGATTGGTGCCGGCCCACATGAGTTCAGCGCCGTAGTTGCCCTGGGCATCGCGGGTGATGACCAGGTTGCCGAGGGCGTTGTTGGTATCCCAGGGCCGGATGCCGGACTCCCAGCGGATGCCGAGATTGATGGTGAGGCGGTCGGTGACGCGCCAGTCATCCTGGAAGAAGGCTTCGCCGTAGGGCTGGCGGGCGAAGAGGCGGGGGATGCTGAAGCCGCGGCGGACGTAGCTGGGGTAGCCCAGCAGCATCGTCGCCAGGGCGTTGCCCTGCGAGGGGTTCAGGTCGTCCGCGGTGAGCGAGGTCCAGAACTGGGCATCGCCGTTGGTGGGGTTGGAGTAAGCGGCGTCCATGGCGCGCCAGGTGTAGCCGCCGCCCATCTTGAACGAGTGGCGCCCGAGGACCATCGACAGTTTGCCGCTGGTCTGGTGGTTTTTGTCCATGATGGTTTCGCCGCCGCCGCCGCCGGCCGACAGATAGCCTTGGGGGGCGAAGCTCGGCAGGGTGCCGCAGAGGGCTTCTTTATCGAAGATCTGCACGCCGCCGGCGTCGAGGATGCCGGCGCGGGTGATGCCGTTGCGGAACACCGGGCAGCCGGGATTGTTGGGGCTGTTATAGCCGTACTTGACTTCGAGCACGGTGGAGGGGCTGATGATGTTGTTCCAGCCGAGGCCCCAGTTGCGGACGTCGTAGCGGTTTTCGCTGACGAAGAGGGCGGAGGCGGCGGGCACCAGTTGGCCGACGCGCTGTTCGAGCATGCGGCCCCAGATGATGTTCTTGTCGTTGATGGTGTGATCGACGCGGAGGACCATCATGTCGCGGTCGATGGCCTGGCCTTCGGTCTGCAGGAAGTTGTTGACGAGACCGGGGCGGTTGGGCAGCGGGTGGAGGGTATCGATGGTGCGCCGCATGCCCTGGTTGATGCGGTTGGCCGGGATGATATTGCCCGGGAAGAGCTGGCGCACAATGCGGCCCTGGGCATCGAGCTGGCCGGTGAGCGGGTCGTAGATGCGCTGCGAGATGCCGCTGAAGTTGCCGGCGCGCATGTCGGCGGTGGGTACGGTGCTCTGGGCGGTCTGGCCGCGGCGGAGGCGGAAGCCTTCCCAGCCGAGGAACCAGAAGGTCTTCTCGCGGCCGTTGTAGATTTTGGGCAGCAGGACCGGTCCGCCGATGGCGAGGCCGTACTGATTCTGACGGAAGGGCACTTTGCCGCGTCCCTGCTTGTTGGCGAAGAACTCGTTGGCGTCGAACTTATCGTTGCGGACGAAGGAGTACAGCGAGCCGTGGAGGTCGCGGGTGCCGGACTTGATGGAGACGTTGACGTTGGCGCCGGCGGAACGGCCGTATTCGGCCGAGTTGCCGGTGGCGACGCGGAACTCCTGGATCGAGTCCATGGGAGGGGAGCCGCCGGGCGAGTTCATGAACATCATGTTGTTGTCGACGCCGTCGAGGGTGTAGTTGTTGTCCTGGGTGCGCTGGCCGTTGACCGAGACCATCTGGGCGCCGGAGAGGCCGCCGCGGCCCTGGCTGCGCTGGATGTCGCTGGTGCCCGGCATGAGCACGAGCAGGCGGGTATAGTTGCGGCCGTTGACGGGGATGCGGGCGAGCTGGGATTGCGAGATGACACCGCCGACCGAGGCTTCCTGGGTCTGCAGCATGGGCGCGGCGCCGGTGACTTCGACGCTTTCGGTGACGTTGCCGACTTCGAGGGCGACGTCGATTTTGACGACGGCGCCGGTTTGGAGCACGACGTCTTTCTGGACTTTGGTTTTAAAGCCGTTGAGTTTGGCGGTCACCGTGTAGGTGCCGGGAACCAGGGGGCCGAGGCGATAGGCGCCGGTTTCGTTGGTGACGACTTCGCGGGAGACGCCGGTGGCGCTGTTGACCGCGGAGATGGTCGCGCCGGCGGCCGAAGCGCCGGAGGCGTCTGAGATGATGCCGACCAGCACGGCGTCGGAGGTTTGCGCGCTGGCTATGAGGGGGACGGCGAGGCCCAACAGCAGGGCGGCCAGTGAATTTCGATTGATTTGCATAGAAATAGCGAGACTCCCAGTAACAGAAGAGAGGTCTTCGGACTGTATCGAAAAATCGGTGTTTCGTCAAGAAACGGCGCGGCGCGATATGATCGGGGCTACCCTTATGACGGCTCGCTTTTTTGCCCAGGAATTCTATGCTCCCGCCGACGAACGGTTGCGCTATCTGCCCGAAGGGCCGCGGTTGCTGGCGGGCGGCCGGGAGTTGGGTTGGGTGGCGATTCAACACAGCGCGGAGGCCGCTACGGGCAGCTTGAACCGCCTCGAGTTCGGCAGTCGCGAAAACCGCAGCCTGGCGCTGCCGGGGCGACCCGGCTTTTTTGCCGAGACGGCGCGGCCCGGGCGGTGGCTGGTGGGCATGGAGCGCCGGTTGGTGCTG
>JAINDL010000179.1 GCA_019931245.1 Bryobacteraceae bacterium CoA2 C42 | reverse complement strand
TTCACTGCGAAAGGTTTTGACGCCGAACAGGCCGGCCATGACGGAGTCGCCGCTGAGTGCGGTGATGTGGGAGTAGCGGCGTTGACCGGTGAGGATGGAGTAGATGATGGTGGCGAGGACTTCGGCTTTGAGCGGAGCGTTGGGGCTGGAGTAAGTGAGCGGGCAAGAGTCGACGAACTCGGTCCAGGTATTACTGGTTTTGAGAAAGTCGAGGAAGTAAGCAAGAAGACCGTGGCGGGTGACGGCGGGGGCTGGTTCCCAGTGGACTTCGACGGAGCCGCCGAAGGTGTCGACGCGGTGGGGTGGCGGGAAGCTGCCGGGGGTCGAAGAGGCTTCACCCTTTGGGGGAAGCGCCGGAACGGGTTTGATCGCGCTCATCCCGATCAGTATCAATCAGATCGGCAGCAAAACGCACGCCGGGAGCTGCTCAACTGCCGAATCTAGGATCATCAGCAAACCGCGAGATCTCGCCCCACACGTTCCGACACACTACGGCCATGCACCTGCTACAAGCAGGCGTGGATATCACGATGGTGGCTCTTTGGCTTGGACACGAGAGCCCGGCTACCACGCACATCTATGTGGAGGCCGACATGGCGATGAAGGAGAAAGCGCTGATGGTTGTCGAACCGACGAAGATGAAGGCGACCATGCGGTACCGGCCACCCGTCGGACTGCTTGACTTCTTGCGACGGCTTTAGCGAATTATATGCAGCTCGGCCTCACCACGCACAGCGATTTACGGGATCGCCGCAGTCCGAGCTGCACATAATCAAGGGCTGCGCATTCTTCCGGTTATGTGCAGGTGCACATAACCGGAAGAATTGGCTGCATGTGTGGAGCGTGGAGGCCGGGCCGCGGGTGGCGGCGATTCTTTCGGTGGTGGAGACGTGCCGGCGGCTGGGGATTCCGGTGCGGGAGTACCTGGCGGAGGTGCTGCCGGGATTGGCGGATCGGAAGGCGTCTGAGTTGGGGGCCTTGACGCCGATGGCGTGACAACGCCGGCGATTAAGGTAGCCGGAGGGGCCGGGCGGGAGCAACGCTGGGGTTGGTAAGACGCATACCCCGCTTCTCGGCCTCGGCCATTGTTCGCGAGGACGAGCGTCGAGCCGGCCGAACAGACCCGCGTGGGCAAACTCGGGTGCGGTCTGGTTGCCCGCCTGGACTTCGACCTCAAGAACCATCCGCAGGGTGGCGATGCAGCAGGCGTGATAGACATGCGAAGGCCGGTCCGGCTTGGTAGGGTTGTAGCCAACCTTGGCCTCTTCCTGCCGGCCCTATCTGGTCTTGACGGTCCTGTCAATATCGAGCACCCAGGTTTCGGTTAAGGGCGGCTCGAAAGCTAGGTTCAAGTTCTTTCTATCCGAGTTGCTCATCGACTTCCTCAAGCCACGACGGACTCTTCAGCACCTCGCGCGGGCGGCTGCCATCGGGTGGTCCGATTATTCCGTCTCGGTGCATCATGTCCAGGATCCTTGCCGCGCGGCCATAGCCTAAGCGCAGCCGCCGCTGAAGAACGGATGTGGAGGCTTTGCCGAGTTCGCACACCACCCGGACGGCGTCTCGGTACTGCGGGTCTTCTCGGCCGTCCACGATATCCTCTTCGTTTTCGACTTCTCCGTCTTCACTCGGAGGCGCCATTAGGAAGCTCTGATCGTAGTCGGGTTCGGCTTGCTGCTTCCAGTAATCCACCACCATGGACGTCTCCGTCTCACTGACATAGGCCCCATGTACCCGCACGAGCCGGGCTGTCCCGGGAGGCAAAAACAACATGTCTCCCTTCCCAAGCAGCGAATGGGCACCCATGTTATCCAGAATCGTGCGGGAGTCAACTCTCGTCGCCACGCGGAAACTGATACGGGTCGGAAAATTCGCCTTGATCAGGCCCGTAATGACGTCCACGCTCGGCCGTTGCGTTGCCAGCACCAGATGAATGCCGACGGCCCGGGCCATCTGTGCCAATCTGGTCACGCTCTCCTCTACACCAGCTCGTTCCAGCATCATCAGATCCGCCAACTCGTCAATGATAATCACTAGAAACGGTAACGGTCGCAGCTCCTCTCCGTCGGGACTAGCTGCTTCTTGGTCAAACAGACTCCGGGGAACCGACAATACTTGTCGAACTTTCTTATTGTATTGCTCAATATTCCGAACACTTTGCGCCGCCAGTAGTTTCAGCCGCCGCTCCATTTCGAGTACCGCGTTGCGGAGTGCGTAGGTCGCCTTTTTGGGTTCTGTTATTACTGGAGTAAGTAGGTGCGGAATCCCTTCGTAGATTCCTAGTTCGACCCGCTTCGGATCCACCATGATCAGCCTTACCTCTTCCGGCGTTGCCTTGTAGAGAAGGGACATGATCAAAGTATTCAGCATCACGCTCTTGCCGGCGCCAGTCGAGCCGGCGATCAACACGTGGGGCATCGTCTCCAGCGTGGCTACCTTTATTCGCCCACTGATATCCTTCCCCATCGTGATCGTCAACTTGGAGGCCGAACCCTGGAACTCCTCGCTCTCCAGGACCTGACGAAGGCTGATCAACTCGCGCCGCTTGTTCGGTACCTCAATTCCCACTGTCGGTTTGCCGGGAATGCGCTCGATCAGCACGCTCTCGCATTGAAGTCCCAGACACAAATCTTCCGCGAGATTCGTAATCTTGTTGTACTTGATTCCGGCGTCAGGCTTGTATTCGAACGTAGTTACTACTGGACCTGGGTTGATCTGCACAACCGATCCGAGAACGTTGAACTCTTCAAACTTTGATTTGATTTTGGCCGCAGTCTCCTTCAGTTCCTGCTCGTCATACGGATTGCGGGGCGGAACTTCGTTTAAAAGAGAACTCGCCGGCATTACGTAGGCCCGGCCCGCCCGTTCCTTCCGGCGTCGCCCACTTTCAGTCTCGAGCGGCACTGGTGCCAGCGGTCTCTCCCAGGGAGGCTCTTCAAGAGCACGAATCGGAATCTCTTCCTCTTCGCTCTGAGGCTCCTCTCCGTCCTCTACCCGATTTCCCTTCTCAACCGCTTCCACCGCCCCCTTGGCCACCCATGGCGGCGCCTGATCTCCAAGCGGTACAACAGGGATGTTGCCCTCATCCTCTAGCACGGGCCGCCTCTCCACCGCCGGTCGTTCCGTTCGAGGCTTGGCGAGCAACTTTTGAGCAGCCCGAGCCTTCTGTCGCCCCTCCCGCCAGACTCGCCAGCGATCCATTCGCGCTCCCCACCACTCCCCAGGTCCATGGAGCCACTCGTACACAAGCTCCATCGAAAACCGACTTACAAGATAAAAGGACAGGAAAATCGCGGTCACGCTGATCATCGCTGCCCCAGCAATGTTGAAGTTCTCGATTAGGTGACTCGCAAGGACCAATCCCGCCACTCCCCCCGCCGGAACCGCACCCGCAAATGGACGGAATCCAGGGAAAAGCGAGAGCAGAGTACACACCCCACTCAGCAGCAGAAGCACCCCAGCTACACGCACCGCAGGCGCGCCAATCGGTCGATGCCGGATGCGCTGGACGCCCGCTGCCCCAATCAGCAGGGGCAGGCATAAAGCCGCCAAACCAACAGCGCTGTAGACCAGATCGGCCACCGTCGAACCAAATCGCCCCGTCCAGTTCACCGCCCGCTCAAGACCGGTCGCCGTATTCCAGGACGGATCCGCCGGGTGGTAGCTAATCAAACTCAAAAGCAGGAACGCGCCCGCGACTACAACCACAACGCCAGTTATTTCGTTCAGTCGGGGACTGGTCGAAGGCTTCAATATGTCCATACGCGTTAAGGCCGCGTCAACGCCTGAGCTCTTTTAGTATCGCAGACTTGGACCGCCGCGCGCTACCGACCGGCCAACGCCAAACCGAGCACGACCAGCCCGAAGGCAACCCGATAGATCACAAACGGACGAATCGAGTTCGTGCGCAGAAATCTCAAGAAAAAAGCAATCACCGCCAATCCAGTCACTGCGCTGACACTAATTCCGATCACCATCGGCGCCACCATCTCCTCCGCCATACCATGCCGGCGTAGGTCCAGCAACGCCTTCATGGCCGCCGCTCCCACTGCCGGCGTCGAGAGCAGAAAACTGAATCGCGCCGCCGCCGCCCTGTCCAGATGTCGGAACAACCCTGCCGCCAGCGTCACCCCGCTCCGCGAGGTCCCCGGTACAATCGCCAGTGCCTGCGCTGAACCAATATATAAGCAATCCGTCAGCGTGACCTCGCCCAGATCCCGACGGGCCGTCGAAATCCGCTCCGCCCAATACATTACCAGGCCGATGAGAATCGCCATAACCCCTACCACATAGGGGCTCCGTAAGGTCGTCTCTACTGCGCCCTTGAACAGCAGACCCGCCAACGCAACTGGTACGCTTCCCGCCGCTAGATACCACAGCAGACGCGGGTTCCTGCGTAACTGAAAGTCTTTGCCTGTCTCGAATCCAGCCGCCTGCCCCAGAATCTGCATCCAGTCCCTGAAAAAATACACAATCACCGAAAGCAGCGTTCCCAGGTGGAGTGCTACGTCAAACTCCAGCCCCTGATCCTTCCAGCCCAACAACCATGGAGCCATCGCTAGGTGGGCCGAACTCGAAACTGGCAAAAATTCGGTCAAACCCTGCAGGATCGCTAAGACGATCGCTTGGTAAATCGGCATAATGGAATCATTAGGGTAACGTAGAATTCCGCTCCATTCAAAACAACCGGCATGAGAACAACAAAAATCGTGGCAACGCTCGGCCCCGCAAGCGATTCGAAGGAAACGATTGCGAAACTGTTTACGGCTGGAGTCGATGTTTTTCGTCTGAACGCCTCTCATGGGGTTCACGAGGATCACGCCCGTCGCCTACGCCTCGTTCGCGAACTCGCCACCGAACTGAATCGTCCCGTCGGCATCCTCCTCGACCTGCAAGGGCCGAAGATTCGCCTTGGTCTGTTTGACGGCGGCAAAGCATGGCTCGAAAACGGTTCCACTTTTGAGATCACAACCGAAGAGTGCCTCGGAACCAAAGAACGAGCCTCCACCGTTTATCAGAACTTCGCCCGCGATGTCAGTCCGGGTGACCGCGTGCTGATCGCCGATGGCACCGTCGAACTCCGGGTGATCTCCACCGATGGCGTTTCCGCTCGTTGCCTCGTGCATGCAGGCGGCTGGGTCGGCGACAAGAAGGGGATTAATCTGCCCAATGTCAACGTGTCCACGCCCTCGCTGACGCGAAAAGATATGGCGGACCTGCAGTGGGGGCTCGACCACCGTGTCGACTACGTGGCGCTCTCTTTCGTTCGTAAACCCACCGATGTCATTCGTCTGCGCCTCTATCTCGAAGAGAAGGAGCATATCCTCCCCATCATTGCCAAAATCGAAAAACCAGAAGCTTGGGAGCACTTAAACGAAATCCTCGCCGAGTCCGATGGCGTCATGGTCGCCCGTGGCGATCTCGGCGTCGAGATGGCTTTTGAAAAGGTTCCGTTTATCCAAAAGTCCATCATCGAGCGCGCCCGCCAGACCGGCAAGTTTGTCATCACGGCCACGCAGATGCTCGAATCGATGATCGAAAGTCCGGTGCCGACCCGCGCTGAGGTCAGTGACGTCGCCAACGCCATTTTCGACGGCACCGATGCCGTCATGCTATCGGCGGAAACTTCGGCAGGGAAATTTCCAGTCGAATCCGCCGCAACGATGGCCCGCATCGCCGTCGAAGCCGAAGCCTCCATCCGCCCGCGCGGCTACCAGGACCTCCCGCCCCGTACCAACCCGACCATTGCCGAAATCCTCGCCGATGCCGCATACCACTCCGCACGATCGGCCAACGTCGCCGCCATTGTCGTCATGACCACCTCCGGTTCTACGGCCCGCCTCGTCGCCCGCTACCGCCCCCCTGTCCCCATCTACGCCTTCACCCTCTCAGAAGCCGTTGCCCGCCAGTTAACCCTCATCTATGGAGTGCGCGTCATCATTACCCCCACCGAAACTTCCACCGAGCAAATGCTCGCCATCATGGATCGCACCCTCCTCGAGCGGGGACTCCTCAAGCCCCGGGACACCGTCATCCTCGTCGCCGGCCAACCCATGTGGCGCTCCGGAACGACCAACATGATGATCCTCCACCGCGTTGGAGAGATTCGGGCCTAGAACTTTTTCGCTGTTGAAGAGATGCCGCTTTGACGATTATTATGCTTAACTGGGTCTTAAGGACTTCCCATGCCGCTGTCAGCTGAACACAGTCAACAATCGCCGCCTGCAGCCAGCGCAACGTTCATACCCTGGGTCCCCTTGCTCTGGTGCGCCACGCTGCTCATCGTCACCTATCTGCCGATTCTGGCTCTCATGGTTCGCCAGTGGAACAACGACGACGATATGGGTCACGGATTCTTCGTGCCCCTCGTGGCCCTCTACGTCGTCTGGCAGATGCGGGATTCCCTGCTGGCCGTCAAGTCCAATCCCAGTTGGTTCGGATTATTGTTCCTCATCTGGGGCGGGTTGCAAATGGCTGTCGGCATGCTTGGAGCCGAACTCTTTCTGCAGCGCACCGCCTTTTTAATCTCGCTTGTCGGAGCCGTTGTTTTCCTCGGCGGATGGCCGATGCTGCGCGCCTTGCGCTTCCCGCTGGCCATGCTCATCTTTATGATTCCCATCCCCGCCGTCATATACAACCAGATCACGTTCCCCCTGCAACTGCTGGCGAGTCGTGTTGCAGAGGTCGCTTTGACTACCGTGGGTATTCCCGTGCTCCGCGATGGAAACGTCCTCGAATTGGCCAGCCAGAAACTCTCCGTTGTCGAGGCCTGCAGCGGAATCCGATCCCTCCTCTCGCTTACCTTCCTCTCGATGGTGTACGGCTACTTCTTTGAGGAGAACAGAATCGAGCTGCGCTGGCTGTTGTTTTTCTCTACGCTACCAATTGCTATCGCGGCAAACTCGTTCCGGGTCTCTCTCACCGGCCTATTGAGCGAGTACAATCCGGAGTTGGCCCAAGGCTTCTTCCACAGCCTCGAAGGCTGGGTGATCTTTGTGTTTGCTCTCTTGCTCCTTGTGGGTTGTCATCGTCTGCTGGTTTGGCTATCCAAACGGTTCGGCTCTTCAAAGGTCCCCGCTTGAAAATCTCTTCGACACTTCTGATTTCTGTTTTTTCCTGTGTGATCACTCTCCAGGCACTAGGGGCTTATTTCCTTGCTACCCGCTCGGAGTATCAGCCCACCCCTCTCCCGTTGACCAGCCTGGCCACGCAGTTCGATTCGTGGAAAATGGTGGGCGAATACCCGATTGAAAAAGAGGTGCAGGATGTCCTCCAGGCCACCGACACGGTGAATCGCATCTACCAGGATGGCGTTTCTCGCTCCTCGGCCAGCTTGTTTATCGCCTTCTTCAAGAGTCAACGCTCAGGCGTTGCTCCTCATTCACCCAAAAACTGTCTGCCCGGAAATGGCTGGGTCCCCGAACGCAGCGAAATTGTTCGCTATCCAGTTCCTGGTTCGCCCGAAGGAATCGAAGTAAATCAATACATCGTTCAAAAAGGCGATAGTAAAAACGTGGTCGTTTATTGGTATCAGTCCCACGGGCGCATCGTGGCCAGTGAGTACAAAGCAAAACTCTTCGTCATGGCCGACGCCATTGCAAAGAATCGTACCGATACGGCGCTTGTTAAAATTATCTGTCCTGTCTTTAACGACGACCTGTCGGCAGCGATCACCACCGCCCAACGGTTCGTGGCTAACGCCTTTCCCCCGATTAGCGCCGTTCTACCCAACTGAAAACCTTCTTCAGTATTGGCGGATAAAGAAGGGACGCCCTGCCGCGGCCAATCGGCCCTCGAATTCGGCTTTCTGTTTCTCATCCCGCAACGGCCCTATCAGCAAACGGTACTTATCGTCGAGGCGAATGATTTCGAGCGGATACCCATCCCGTTCCAATTCCGACCGTAACGGCTGAAAGTCAGGGAGTTCTGCCGCTGCTACCTGCAGATATAACCGCGGCGCCCGTACCACTACCTTCTCCTCCGTTGGAGCGGACTCCGGTACCGGAACCGCCACCGGTGCGACAGCAGGTGCGGCCACCGCTTCGACCACCGGTACAACCGCCGGCGGCTCGGCCTTCGGTTCTGGTTGTACAATCACCGGAGCCGGAACCACTATCCGGCTCTCCTGATTTGCCCGGATACCGGTCACCGACCGGCCCGCCAAATACGCCAGACAAGCCACGAGACCCATCAGTAGCGTCATTCCCATCACCACGGTAACCAGCTTCCGATTCGCCAACGCCAGTTCATAACTGGCGGCTTCCGGCGCTGTCAGGTGCGATTCGCCCATACCCAAAAGTGATCGGCTTTATTGGGAAAAAGGTTTAGGGTGATAAAATTCAGAACGTGGATCTATTCGACGAGATCGTACGGCTGCGCAAACTCGGCCAAAAATGCGCGCTGGCTACCATTGTGCAGGTCAACGGCTCCATTCCGAGCTACGAGAGCGCCAAACTCCTCGTCCGCGAGGACGGCTCCATGGCCGGCACTATCGGCGGCGGCTGCGTGGAAGCCGAAGTCTGGAACGCCGCCCGCGAGGTCATCGCCACCGAAAAACCCAGACAGATGAAGTTTTCCCTCGGTCAGGACGCCGCCTACGACAACGGACTGATCTGCGGGGGGCAGCTCGAGGTTTTCCTAGAAGCGATCGTCCCCCAGCCCCAAGCCTACATCTTCGGCGCGGGCCATATATCCAAAAGCCTCTCCAAAGCCGCCGGCCTCGCCGGCTTCGCCGTCACCGTCATCGATAACCGCGAATCCTACGCCAACCGCGAACGCTTCCCCGACGCCGAAGCCGTCATCGCCGCCGAGTACGAAGACGTCTTCCCCACTCTCGCTGTCTCCGATACCACCTATCTGATCATCGTCACCCGCGGCCACCGCGACGACATGCGCGTCCTCGAGTGGGCCGCCAAATCCAACGCCCGCTACCTCGCCATGATCGGCAGCAAACGCAAAGTCATCGGCGTCGTCGAAGAGCTGGCCAAATCCGGCTTCCCCGCCGCCGCCCTCGAACGGCTCTACGCCCCCATGGGCTTCGACATCGGCGCCATCACCCCCGAAGAAATCGCCATCTCCGTTGTCGCCGAGATGATCGCTGTTCGCCGTAACCCCGAAACCGGCTGGCGCGCCCTGTCGAAAACCGTCGCTGCCCACCACAAGATCCAAGAGTTGGTCCGGTGAACCTGACCGGAGTCGTGCTCGCCGCCGGGGCGTCCCGGCGCATGGGGTTTCCCAAGACGCAGCTCCTCTGGCACGGAGAAACCTATCTCGCGCGGCTCGTGCGCCTGTTTGGGGAGTACTCACGCGTCGTCGTCGTCCTCCGGGAAACCGCCGAGGTGGCCGGCGCCACCGTCGTCGTCAACCCCGATCCGGAGCGCGGCATGCTTAGCTCCCTCCAACTCGGCCTCGCCGCCGCCGCCGGACCCGTCCTGTTCACCCCCGTCGACTTCGGCCATGTCCGCGCTTCCACCGTCCATGGCCTCATTAGCTCCTATTGCGGCCAACCGGTTCTCAATCCCCGCTGCGATGGCCGCCGCGGCCATCCCACCCTCATCAGCCTTGCGACCGCCCGCGCTCTGCTGGCAATGGCACCAACCGCTAACCCCAAAGACCTCCTCCAAACCCTACCTCCCGCCTGGTTCGATTGCGACGACCCGGGCATACTCCGCGATGTCGACGATCCCGAGGCCTACCGCCGGGTAGTGGCTGAACTATGAAAAAAAACCGGCTCTGGCTCATCGTAGTCCTCTTGTTGGCCGCCCTTACGGCGGCACCCTTCTGGAAAGTGGACCGGCTCGCCCCCGTCCTCGCCGCCAGTCTCGAGCGCGCCTTGCAGCGAAAAGTCGAGGTCGGGGCCGTTCGCCTACATCTGTTAACCGGCCCCGGCTTCACCCTCCGTGATGTGGTCATCCACGAAGATCCAGCCATCTCGGCCGAACCGCTCGCCTACGTGACCTCCCTCGTCGTTCGCCTCCGTCTCAGCGCCCTGCTGCGCGGCGCCCTCGAATTCTCCGCGCTACGCCTCGAAGAACCCTCCGTCAACGTGATGCAGACCGCTACCGGGCGCTGGAACGTCCAGGCTCTGCTCCAAAACTCCGCCCAGACCCCCGGCGGCGACCTGCCTGATCTCGCCGTCCGCGGCGGCCGCCTCAACATCAAGCTCGACGGCACTAAGTCCATCTACTACTTCACCAGCACCGACCTCGATTTCTCCGCCCAGGACGGCGGCCAGTCATTTGAAATCTGGTTCCGGGGCGAACCGGCCCGCACCGATCGGCCCGCCCAGGGCTTCGGCCAGGTCACCGGACGGGGCCGCTGGCTGCGCCCGGAATCCGGCGAACCGCGACTTGAAATCGACTACCGGCTCGAACCCTCCGCCATCGAAGAATGGACCTCCCTGCTGGCCAGTCGCAATATCGGCCTCCACGGTCGCGTAGAGTCCCGCGGTCGCCTCGCCGGGCCCGTCACCGCCATGCAGGTAACCGGCCAACTCACCCTGAGCGGCCTACACTACTGGAACCAGCCTCCCCGCTCCGGCCAATTGCAGATCGGCTATCAGGGCCTCTGGAACCTCTCCCAGCACGAGTTCCGGATCGCCACCGGGGCGCAGCCCGATAACGCGCTCCCGCTCCGCGCCTCGCTGGCCGTCGAGTCCTACCTCTCCTCACCCCGCTGGCGGGCAGAACTGGAGCCGCGCCGCCTGCCTCTCGGCTTGGCCGTCGGATGGCTCCGCCCCGGCGGAGAGCATTTCGCCGACCTGCAGATGGAAGGCCTCCTGACCGGGCAAGTTGCCATCGGCCACGACCATCCGGCCGCTGGCCAGCTTTCCGTCGAAGCCATTTCACTGGCCGACAAGGGTGTCGAGTTCCTCAAGACCGACAATCTGACCATTGCCGTTGGCGGCGGCCGCATGCGCTGGCAGGCGCCGGCGGTCAACATGGGCCAGCAGGGCATGGCGGCCGTGGAATACGAATGGAATTGGCTGGACCGCGAAGCCGCCGGGTCGCTGCAGGCCAAGTCCGTCAGTGTCGAGCAGCTTCGGCAGTTGGCGGCCCTGGCCGTCGAAAAACCCCCGTTGGTGGACGAATTGAAGCGGGGGCAGGTGCGCGGCCAGATCCGTTTCCACCGCCCTGCCGACGCCCCGGCCGAATGGAGCGGCGTCTTCCAACTGAGCGAGGCCGTGGCGGCCATCCCGGAGTTCGCTGAACCCGTCGAAATCAGGCAGGCCGCCGTGGAGTTACGCGGCGAACGTCTCGCCGCCCGGGGTATTGCGGCGCGGGCCGGTAAAGTGGCCTGGACTGGTGACTATCAATACGATCCCGGCCAGCGCCGCCCCCATCGCTTCGCCGCCCGGCTCCCGCAAGTGGCCGCGTCCGAGCTCGAAAAACTCCTTGCGCCGGCCCTCGCGCGGGAGCGCGGTTTTCTCGCTCGCACGCTCGGTATCGGAGAAGGTTCAGTGCCCGATTGGCTCGCCTCACGGCGCGCCGAAGGAACCATCGCGATCGAAACTCTGAATGCCGGTCCGGCAACGCTGCGCGGCCTCGAAGCTACCGTGCAGTGGGACGCATCGCGCGTCACCCTCCCTCGGCTGCGCTTTCGTTGGGGCGATGCCGATGTTGAGGCCGAACTCGCCATCGATCTCCAAAAGGCCCGCCCCGTTTACACCGCCAACGGCCGTGCTACGGCCATCCCCTGGCAGGGTGGTAAGGTCAACCTCCTCTGGCGTGCCGAATCGCAGGGCACGGGCGCGGATGTGGTGCGGAACGCCCGCCTGAGCGGTGAAGCCACGGGAGAGCAGGCCCAGGCCGGGGAATTCCTCGCCCGGCGCTTTCGTGCCCGCTTTGGCCTCCGGGCCGACGCCGGCCAGCCGGCGCTCGATCTCGATGGCCTCGAAGCCGAGACGGCCCAGGGTACCTGGACCGGCAAGGGCCGTACCCTCCGGGAGGGCAAGCTCGCCGTCGACCTGACCCTCGGCGACCGCGAAACGAAGCTCAGCGGCCAGCTATATCCCCTCGAACTACACTGACGAGCCGCGCCCTAAAGCCGCTCGGCTCCGCCGCCAAGGCTCCTTCACCTCCCATCCCTTCGAGCCGCCGCTAACGGACCAGGGGAAACCGCAGCGTAAACGTCGTCCCCTGCGCCGGCGCCGATTCCACGCTAACGCTCCCGGCCGAGGCTTCGACGAAAACCTTCACGCTCGACAGGCCCAGACCCGTGCCCTGCGAATCCGTACCCGCCGAAAAAAAAGGTTCGAACAGACGACCGCGAACCGCTTCGTCCATGCCCCGGCCATCGTCGCGGACCCGCAACACCACCGTCGATCCATCGGCCGCGCTCTCCACCACAATCCGCCCAGACTCGCTGATCGCCGCCCGGGCGTTCAGCACCAGGTTCAGGACCGCATTGCGCAACTGGTGGGGGTCAACCCGAATCGCCGCCCCAGGCGCACCATCGTGCACCAGAAACCGCATCCGCGGCCCAATCAGCTGTCGAAAGTCGCTCCTGACGAAACGAAGCCATTCATCAAGCACCACAACCGATGGCGGGCTGTTTTTCGACTGCAGGTAGCCCAACAGTTGGCGCGGCACCGCGGCCGCTTCGTGCAGCGACGCTGCCAGGTTCAGCGCAGCCTCGCTCGGGGGCAGTTCCGCGCTTTGGGCTTGCAGTAAGGTCAGCAGGTTATTCCAGTCATGAATCAGGTGTGCCGTCTGCAATCCAAGCAGCAGGAGCTTTTCCTGCTGTTCGGCGGATACATTTGCGCCCATGGGTCTTATACTACAGGCAGAAGATGTCGAATAGCCAGTTTCTGCGGGAGTACCCGCGCTCTTCCCGCCTCGAATGGCTGGCGGCAAACGGCGAAGGCGCTTATGCCATGGGCACCGTCGCCGGCGCCAACACCCGCCGCTATCATGGTTTGCTCGTCGCGCCTTGGGGCGAGAGCGGAGAACGGCATGTTCTCCTGCCTCGCATCGAAGAAGAAATCTTTGTCGGAGGACGGTGGGTGGAGTTGGGCGCCTGTCAGTATCCCGGCAGGGTAACCCCCCGCGGTTTTGAGTTTCTTGCCGGATTCTCGGCCGAACCCGAACCCCTATGGACTTGGGAGATCGAAGGCGTGCGCCTGACGCGACGGCTTACCCTGCTGCGCCGGCCCGCCGGTGTTCGCTTGACCTATCACGCCCACATCGATTGTCCCCTGCGCCTTCGCATCTTTACCGCCACCCGTGGCTACCATGCCCTGGGCACCGGGCCGGAGACGCCATTGTGCTTCGCCATGCCGGGCGCGGACTGGCAGCCTGTCCGCGAATGGTACCGAAACGTCGAGTACCTCGAAGAGCTCGACCGCGGCTTCCCGTTTCGCGAGGACCTCTGGTGCCCGGGCACGTTCACCGGAAGCGCCAACGACGCCTTTACCGCCTCGCTCGGCAATCCCGGAGAGCCGGCCACTCGGACCGGCGCCGCGGTCTTCCTCTATCGCAAGCCCGACCGCTTGACCCTGCTGGCCGGGTATCCCTGGTTCACCGACTGGGGCCGCGACACCCTCATCGCCATCCCGGGGCTGCTGCTCGAGACCGGCCAGGCGGAAGCAGCGCGGGAGATTGTCGCCGGATTGCTCGCCCGGCGGCAAAACGGCCTCTTGCCGAACCTCTTCGTGGATCTGGGCGGCGAGCCGGAGTACAACACCATCGACGCCACGCTCTGGGCCTTTGAAGCCGCTCACCATCTGGCCGCGGCCGGCGAACGGGAGTGGGTGCTCAACGAGTTCTATCCCGTCGGCGTGGAGATCCTCGCCTGGCATCAGCGCGGTACCCGGTTCGGAATCGGAATGGATCCCGCCGACGGACTGCTGCGGGGCGGCGATGAAACCACCCAGCTAACCTGGATGGACGCCCGCAGCGAAGGACGGCCCGTCACCCCGCGCCACGGCAAGGCGGTCGAGGTAAACGCCCTCTGGTACAACGCCTTGCGCCTCATGGCCGGTTGGGCCGGCGAGCGCGGCGATGCGGCCCGCCAGATGCAGTACGCGGCCCTGGCCGATTGGGCAGCCCGGAGCTTCGCGGCGGCTTTTTGGAACCAGGAGGCCGGTTGCCTCTTCGACCTTCCCGGCTGCGCCCAGATCCGCCCCAATCAAATCTTTGCCGCGGCGCTTGCCCATCCGCTGCTCGACCCGTCCCGGCGCCGCGCCCTGCTCGCCACGGTACGCCGCCACTTAGTCACCCCCTACGGTCTGCGCAGCCTGGCACCGGAAGATCCCGACTACCGGGGGCGCTACGAGGGAGGGCCCGCCGAACGGGATGCCTGCTACCATCAGGGCACGGTCTGGCCCTGGCTCGCGGCGCCCTTTGCCATCGCCTGGGAGCGGGAGTTCGGCGAGCCATTTGCCTTCCCGGCACTCGAGCAGGAACTCGCACAAGGCTGCCTCGGCCACGTGGCCGAAATCTACGATGGCGATGCGCCGCACCAACGGCGGGGCGCTCCGGCGCAGGCCTGGAGCCTGGCGGCCCTTTTCAGTCTGCGTCACCGCCGGCCGCTGCACCCCGCCCCTTAGCCGGAGGCTCCTCCGGCCCCGCGTCCTGGTCGAGCGCCCGCAGCCAGTCGGCGTCATGCCCGAACAGTTCGAGCGCCATGTGGGCCGTCTCGGCAAAATACGCCCAGAGGATGGTGTTCTCCTCCGCCAGCGCCGCCAACTGCCGCCGGACCGATTCCAGATCCCGTTGCGGCAACACCCCCGTCCAGCCCTGGCGGCCGGCCTTCTGCCACGCCCGCAACGTATGTAGCAGCGTCCTCTCCGCAATGGCCGCCGCCTGCTTCGGATCGAGGCCCGCATTGCGAAAGCACTCCACCGCCGCCGCCAGCAGCGGCGTCGCCAGCGTTCCCGTAAAGGCCAGACCGGCGGAGAAGACCTGCTTCTTACCCTGCTCCACGGTGAAATAGGGAGTGCGGAGGGCGCCCAGAAAGCGCTTCAACTGCCGCAGCGCGGCAGCGTCCCCGTCGACACAAAAACGTACCTCCCCGAAGCCGTCAATCGGATCGAGCGTGGCTACGGCGGCCCCCCGGGCCGCAAGGTCCTCCACGTCCCGACCCTCAAGCCGCGTATCGAGCAGCACCAGCGCCTTACTCTGCCAGTCCCAGGGGGCGCTCCGCACCAGATCGAGCAGCGATGAGATCGAGCCTTCCGGCCCCGACACGAGCACCAGAGAGGCCGACTGCATCTGCTCGATCCGGGCCGGCTGGCCCGCTTTCAGCTGATTGGCGATCCGGCTGGCGACGCGAAGACTGGCCGCTGCCACCGGGCCGAGTTGCGTGTGCAGGTCGGGCAGACGAGCCAACGCCGGACTGACAGGACCAGCCGCAATCAGGCCGACCCAGGGATCGAAGTTCATGGTTCCGTCGACTTTAAACCTTTGATGCGATCTCGATACTGGGCGGCTTTTTCAAACGCGAAGTTCCGGGCCGCCTCTTTCATCTTCTCTTCGAGGCTGGCAATCAGCTGCCGCTTCTGTTCCGGATCGAGCGGAACGGCGGGCTCCTCGGCTTCAAACGGAATCTCCACATAATCGGCGGCCGCAATCTGCACCAGCGTCATATCGATCGGCTTCGAGATACTCTGCGGCGTGATCCCGTTGGCCTCGTTGTACTCCTGCTGAATCCGGCGGCGCCGCGACGTCTCCTCGATTGCGCTCTTCATCGAATCGGTCAATACATCGGCATACAGGATCGCCCGGCCGTTCAGGTTACGCGCCGCCCGGCCGATGGTCTGGATCAACGAGCCGGTCGAGCGCAGAAACCCCTCTTTGTCGGCGTCCAGAATAGCCACCAGCGAAACCTCCGGCAGGTCGAGGCCTTCGCGCAGCAGGTTCACCCCGATCAGAACATCATGCTCGCCCCTCCTCAGGTCGCGCAGAATCTTGATCCGGTCGAGCGTAGTCACCTCCGAGTGGAGCCAGGCGCACTTGACGCCCACCTCAGTGTAGTAGCCGGACAGATCCTCCGCCATCCGCTTGGTAAGCGTGGTCACCAGCGTCCGCTCATTCTTCGCCGTCCGCTGCCGGATCTCATGCAGCAGGTCATCCACCTGTCCCTTGATCGGTCGGATCTCCACCGGCGGATCGATCAGCCCGGTGGGCCGGATAATCTGCTCGACAAACTCGCCCTGCGTCTTTTCAAGCTCATAGGGCCCCGGCGTGGCACTCACATAAATCACCTGGTTCACCCGGTTTTCAAACTCTTCAAAAGTCAACGGCCGGTTGTCGAGCGCGCTCGGCAGGCGGAAGCCGAAGTTGACCAGCGTCTCTTTGCGCGAACGGTCGCCGCCCCACATTCCCCGCAGTTGCGGCATCGTCTGGTGGCTTTCGTCGGCGAAAATCAGGTGGTCGGCCGGCAGATAGTCGAGCAGCGTGGGCGGGGCCTCGCCCGGCAGCCGGCCGGAGAAGTGGCGCGAGTAGTTTTCCACGCCATGGCAGTAGCCGATTGTCTTGATCATTTCGAGGTCAAACTTCGTCCGCTGCCACAGCCGTTGCGCCTCAATCAGCTTCCCCTGCTTTTCGAGCTCGACCTTCCACCAGTTCAACTCCTCCTCAATCGTCGCCATCGCCCGCTCTTTCATATCGACGCTCATCACATAATGCGTCTTCGGATAGATGGGCAGCCGCGAAAGCGTCTCGCGGATCTGCCCCGTCACCGGGTCAATGGCAAACAGGCCATCGATCTCATCCCCCCACAGCTCAATCCGGTACGCCGACTCCTCGTAGGAGGGAAACACCTCGACCACATCGCCCCGCACGCGAAACTTGCCGCGGCTGAAATCATGGTCGTTGCGCTCATAAAGCAGCTCCACCAGACGGCTCAGCAGGTCTTTGCGCGAGATCTGCTGGCCCTTCTCGAGCAGCAGCAGCATGCCGTAGTAAGCCTCCGGCGAGCCGATGCCATAGATGCAGCTGACGCTGGCGACGATCACCACATCGCGGCGCTCAAACAAGGACCGCGTCGCGGCCAGCCGCAGCCGGTCCAGCTCATCATTGACCGTGGCTTCCTTCTCAATGTAAGTATCCCCGGACGGAATGTAAGCCTCCGGCTGGTAGTAATCATAGTAACTGACGAAATACTCCACCGCGTTCTCCGGAAAGAACGTCTTGAACTCGTGGTAAAGCTGCGCGGCGAGCGTCTTGTTGTGGGCCAGCACCAGAGCCGGGCGGTTGCAGCGCTCAATCACCTTCGCCATCGTGTAGGTCTTGCCCGAGCCCGTGACCCCCAGCAGGACCTGATGCCGCGCCCCTTCCACTACACCGCGCGAAAGCGCCTCGATGGCCTGCTGCTGATCGCCCTTCGGAGAGTAGGGAACTGCGACACGAAACGACATCTCTTCAGTCTATCGGGCTTGGTGCAGGCGTTCGCGTTCGGCGTTGTACTCGCACCCGAACAGCGCAATCGCCGACAGCAGATAGATCCAGACCAGCATGGCGATAACCCCGCCCACCGTGCCGTACATCACGTTATAGTTCGCCAGATTCTCCACGTACCAGCTGAAAATCAGCGTGACCAGAAACCACAGCAGCGAAGCGATCCAGGCGCCCGGCCATACGTCCCGCCACCTCATCGGACGGTTCGGCCCGATAAAGTACAGCAGCGCGACCACCAGCACTATGGCGCCAAAACTGATCGCGCTCGTCAGAACCTGCGTGACCGCCTGGATCCATCCGGTGGACGGAAACAAAAACTGCCGCAGGCGGCTGCCGGAGAGCACCAGAATCGAGGCCGTCACCGCGGGCACGGCGGCCACGAAGACAAGAACGATCGCCACCATCCGGTCTTTGAGGATCCCGCGGCCCGTTGGCAAACGGTAAGCGGCCCGGAAACCCTCCATCAGCGACTCCATCAGCGACGCCGCCGCCCACACCGAAAGCAGCAGCGCGCCCAGCAGCAGCCCAAAGGGACGCTCGCCGCGGATGGCGAACTGATACCGCACCATGTCGGCCGTGCCGGGCGGCACCACCTCCAGCAGAAACCGCGCCAGATACTCGCTCACCGCCGCCGCTTTGGCCTGTACCAGAATCGCGGCTAGCGAAGACAATAACGGAAACAGGCTCAACAGCCCCGAGTAGGCCGCCCCTTTGGCAATCCCGAAGCAGCCATCCATCAGGGCATTGAAAAACGCGCGGCGCAGAATCAGCAAAAACTTACGCATCGGTTCGCCGGGACCGCCGCCACCACAGCAGGCACCCGCTCCAGCATAGCGCGCTGACCCCGGCCGCCACACGGGTCTCGACGGGCGCCCGGTAGCGCAGCGTGATCACCGTCTGCGCCGCCGGCCGCGGCGCCACCGTGAAGAAGCCCAGTGCGTTGCGCTCCACCGGAATCGCGGCGCCGTCCTGCCACGCCTCCCAGCCCTCTTCAAAACTCACCGCCACAGCCATCCGGTAACCCTCCGGCGCCGGACCCGACACCGTCGCCTCGGAGGGCCCCCGCCATGCGAATTCCAGACCGGGGCGGGCCCCATCGCTCATCGCGGCCACATAGGCCGCAATGCCGTCAAACCGTCCATAACGCGGAGCATACCCCGGAAGTTCGCCCGGCCTCACCAGATGCGCCAGACGAACCGGCGCGAGCCGGTAGATCCGGTCGTCGCCCTGGCTCCAGACTTTTTCAAGTAACCCTTCGAACTTGTTCGGATACTTGAAGTCCCGATAAAACTCCTCCGAGTTCGGGCCGTGCACAACCACGTACTCGACCGCTAGCGCCCGCAGTTGCAGGATCGAACTGGCGGCCTCCTCCCCCCGCGGCGAACCGATATCGGTGCGGACCTGATAGCCGATATCCACCGGAATACGGTTCCGCAGCCCGGTTTCAAACACCCCACCCACCTGCGGATAGAGGTACCAGGAATTGAAGCGGAAACGGCTGCCGCCCGACAGAAACAGCCGTCCGGTAGGCTCAAGCGCGGCCAGCGCCGACGCCACGCGGAACTCCGGCGTCTGTTCCCGCGGCACCGGCGTCCACAGCTCATAGCGGTGCTTGACGAACCGCGCCACCGCCGGCGTGATTTGCAGCAGCACCACCAGCAGACACAGCCGCCCGATCCACGGGCGCCACGCGAGCAGCACACGGAAGCATTCGACGACCAGCAGCACGAGAAACAGTTCGTACTCGAGAGCATACCGCCGGGACTCCGGCAGAGCGTTCCAGCCGTAGGCATAGAAGCAGGTCACCAGGAAACCGAAACAATATGTCGCCAGCAGCAGCAGCGTAAGGTAGCGGCTTTCCGGCCACCCCCAGCGCGATAGCAGCCACAGCGCCAGCAATCCCCCGGCCCAGCCCACCATCGCCCACTGCTCCTGACTCCGCAACTGGTAGCCAAAGGCATCCTGCGGCCAGTTCGTCGCCATGCGGATCACGAAAGATGGCGTGAGCCAGAATGCACTCAGCAGATAGCCTAGCCCTCCCGCCGCCAGCACCCGCCGGACCGAAAACTCCGGCGCCCGATAATAGATCGCCAGCACCAGCATCACCAGCAGCGCCAGCGCCAGGCCGGCTACCCAGTTGGTCAGCACCACCGCCGCCAGCGCCGCCGCCGCGAGCCATAGCGAACCAAACGACCGCCCCACTGCGCATCGGTGCACCGCCACTAGAGCGAGCGGAATCAGCGCCACCCCCACCGTGTGCGGCCCTTCGCCATACTTGATCAGCACCTGAATCCGCCACGGCACCCCAAACAGCCCCTGGTCATTCTTGATGCTTTCGATCAGCCAGTAGAGCGGGCTGTAGCCGGTAATCACCAAACCGGCCAGCAGAGCAAGTGGCCGGGATCCGCCATAGTAAGCGGCAAACACATACACCGAGGCGATGCCCAGGCAAAGTGCCCCCACGCAGGTCGTCCGGTGCACCTGCGTCGGGTCGATACCGGAAAACAGCCACAACCAGCAGGCGTTCCAGTAGGGCAGCAGCGGCAGGTACATGTAGTGCGTCGGCAGTCCCCCGTACTGCATCGGGTCCCAACCCCAGGGATTCGGGGAGTACGCCACCCACTTGGCCATGTACGCATAGCCGCGCTCGATCGAACCCCGGTACGGCGTCACCCCGGGCAGAAACAGCGCCCGATTCAATACAAGGTTCAGAACAATGAGCAAAAGCGCCCCGGGGGCATACGCCCGGATCATGCGCGGCGGCCCCGCCAGCAGAGCCAGGCAAACACCAGAACGGACACGGCAAATAGAATCCGGCCAATTTGGTTTTCGCGCGGCGTCTCCCAGTAGAGTTCGATCTCGTGCCTTCCCGGCGGCGCCAGAATACGGACCTGGCCCAGGACATCGCGCTCTACCGCAAACTCCCGGCCGCCCGCGCGGGCGCGCCACGATGCGTCGTAGCTCACCAACACTGCCACCGCCTGTCCGGCCGCGATCGTCGCGTCAATCTGCAGCGTCCGCGGGTTCCGCCAGCGTGTCAGGGCAGGGGAGTCGGGGCCCTGTTCAAGCGCCTGGACGTAGGCGCTCAGCCGCTCAACATCCTCTCCCTCGCGCACCGGCAGTAGCGTTTGCACTTCGGCCAGCCGCACCACTCGCGCCAGCGACCGCCATCGCCGCGGAATCTCATGAATCCAGTTGCCATTGCCATCGTCGAACACCACCGGCAGAGTTCCCTCGAAACGATGGGGGAACTCGAAGTCCTGAATCGGCAGCTGAGACCTCGCGTCGTTCATCACAATCAGGTCATTACCGGTGGCCTGCAGCCAAAGAAAAGCCGCCCTCGGTTCGTTCCCCAGCACCAGGCTCCAGTAGAGTTTCATCAGATCGAAGTTGATTAGCCCCTGCTCACTCCCCCCGCCAATCTGCGCCTCGTTAAACCATCCGTTCCACCAGAAGCGAACCGTCCCCATGGCAAAGGTGCGCGCCCCGGGCCGGTTCTTACTCACCCAGTCCGTGATCTGATACTCCAGTCGCCCAGCCGCCTCCGACGTGCGGCGAATGTGCCGCCACGGAAAGGTTACGTAGCCCCAGGCCGGGATAAAACACGCCAGAACCAGCAACGCGGCCGCCAGCCTCTCCCGCTGCCACACCCGGCGAATGATTTCCGCGCCCGCCAGCACCAGAAACATGTCCAACTCCGGCACCAGACGCTCCGGTTCGCCCGCCACTCGGAACGCCCGGTTCGTCAAGTGGTGCCCCAGCACGTTCAGGCCGATCACGGCCACCCCGCCCCAGACGAAGATCGAGTAGGCATGGATCGGGTTCCCGGACGCCCGCCGCCAACTGACGATCCCGATGGCCCCTGCCAGCAGCACCGCCACCCCCGCCGACCACAGGTTCCCCGGCTGCGAGACAATCGCCAGGTTCCGGCTCGTGATCGCCAGGTAAGACGGCGTGAGCCAGAACGCCGTTAACCCGTACGCCAGCAGCGCGATCGCCCCGGCCCGCATCCAAACATACCAGTCCCGGGTCGTGACAAAAATGGCCCACGTCAGCAGCGGGAAAAAAATCCCCAGCGCCGTCGCGCCATAAAAGTTATTTGAAACCACTAGCGCCGCCGCCAGCGCCGACAGCGCCAACTGCGTCGGATGCCCCCGGCGCAGACCCCACCACGCCGCCGCGAACACAAACGGCAGAATCGCCAGAGCTGACATGTGCGGCCCTTCGCCGTAACGGATCAAGACGTTGAACCGCTGCGGCATGTAAGGGTTGATATCGTTGCGGATGTGATCGAGAACCAGAAGGCTGGGCGAAAGCAGCGCCACCCCCGCTGCCGCCAGCCACGCCCGCGTGCGCGCCCGCGTCGCCACCCACACAAACAGCCACACCCCCCCAATACCAATCACATAAAGGATCGCCGTGTAGAGATGATAGCCCCTCGCCGGCAGCAGCCCGGCGTACTTGGCCAACATCGCTGAACCGTAGCGCAGCGCCGGCGGATATATGTAATCAAATCGTGTGCCGCCGTACCACAGCGGCTGCCAACCCGGATGCGGCCAGTTCTCCGTCAGATACCGCGCATCGGCAATGAAGGTGGCATCGATCGAGGTCCAGTTTTCCAGGTATTTCGTCTTAAACAGCGGCCAGATCAGCACCATAGACAGCAGAACAACTGCGGTCAGGTGAAGAGCCGGAGACGAAAGCCGGGACTTCAAGCCCAGCGATCCCGCGTCGTCGGAGGGTTGTGGTGGTAGCGCCCCAGGATGCTATCAAACTGCAGAGATCGACGTACGCCGCTGCGGTGGACAAGGAAGCGAAGCAGCACCCAGAGGATGGAAAGCCCGTAGCGCGTACTCTGCACCAAGGAGGCCGACGAAGCCTGCGGAAAGTACCGCGTCGGCACCGGAACTTCAGAAATCCGCAGTCTGGCCTCGACAAACTGCGCCATGATCTCCTGATCGAAGACGAAGTTGTCCGAATTCATGTCCACATTAACCGTTTCCAGCGCGGAACGCCGGTAGGCGCGATACCCTGTATGGTACTCCGCAAGCCGCAACCCGAAAACAGAGTTCTCAAGCTCGGTCAGAAACCGGTTGGCGATGAACTTCCACCACGGCATCCCCTGCTTCATCACGTTGCCGCCCAGCAGTCGCGATCCGAGTACCACGTCGGCCGTCCCCGCCTCGATCGGGGCGATAATCTCCGGCAGCAGCGTCGGGTCATACTGATAATCCGGGTGAACCATCACGATGATATCCGCACCCGCCCGCAGCGCCTCCCGATAACACGTCTTCTGGTTGGCCCCGTAGCCATAATTGCGGTTATGGACAAAAATCTCCAGACCCAGCTCGCGAGCGATCTGAATCGTGTCATCTTTGCTCCCATCGTCCACTAGAATCACCAGGTCCACCACATCACGCGGCAGCTCCTGATAGGTCATGCGCAGGGTCTTCGCCGCGTTGTAGGCGGGCATCACAACTACTACTTTCGGTTTCGATTCATTCATTGGCGGATTCCAGGACGAAGATAAACTGATAGGCGAACAAGCTTTTCCACATGCACGCCAACTTCCAGAACAACCACTCAAGCCCGTACAGAAGTACCCCCGGCGTTGGCCGCAGGAGGGTAAACGGCACCGGCGTCAGTAGTACATTTGTCATAGTATACCCGGAGTTGACGAAAAGCTCCAGCCATCCTGTCCATACCCGGAAATGAATGTGCGTCCGGTCAAACAACCCCTTTTCATCCTGCGGAAACCGCCCCAGTAGAATCATCGCCCGAAAATAAAGGTTGCCGCTGTTCGGCACCGAGACGATCAGCTTCCCCCGGGGCGCCAACAGCGACCGCAGCTGCACCATCACTTTCGCGTCTTCGAGCAGATGCTCAATCACATCCGCGCAGAGTATATAGTCAAATCGCCGCTCAAGCGGAGGAATCCCGTGGTGGAGGTCCGCCACGATCAGCTCCACATTCGCCGGAAAATGTCCCGGCGGCCACGACTGCCGCTCAAGACCGGTTACCTGGTACCCGCGATCCGCCAGCCGCGTCGCCATGCTTCCGTCCCAGCAGCCCACGTCCAGAAGCGAACCGCCCTCTCCATGAAGAGAAAATAAGGAAAGTATTTGGGAATGGCTGCTCCATGGGCTAGCCTTGAAAGAATAACTTTGCTGCGTCTCTGTCCTTGATTCTGCCATTGCCATCCCCCGGAACCAACATTCTGTAACCAATCCTGCGATCAGTTCGCCATCTCTAGGTTAAACCATGCACCCTCGCATCGTCCTGTTCACCACCCCCCTTCTGTTCACCCTCCTGGCCGGCTGCAATAAGCAGGACGCACCGGTGCAAACCAAGAAGGATTCCGGTCCGCTGGCCGTCCGTATGGCCAACGTCCAGGCGAAAGAAATCAACCGCGTCGTCGAAACTACCGGAACCCTCTTCCCCTTTGAAGAGGCGGTCATCAGCGCGGAAATCGACGGCAAAGCCGAAGAGATCCGCTTCGACCTCGGCGACATCGTCGACAAAGGCCAGCCCCTCGTCCGCATCAACGACGAAGAACAGCGCTATCAGGTGCAGCAAAGCGAAGCCCAACTCCGCCAGTCACTCGAACGCCTCGGCTTAAAGAGTGAAGCCGACAAGGTCGCCGACATCCGGGAAACCCCCGACGTCCGCCGCGCCAGAGCCGACCTCACCGAAGCCGAACAGCGCTTCAAACGGACCCGCCAACTCGTCGACCAGAACATCGGCGCCAAATCCGAACTCGACCAGGCCAGCTCCCGCTTCCAGGCCGCCCAGGCCGCCTACGACGCCACCGTCAACCAGACCCGCAACCTCATCCAGGAGGTCGAACGCTACCGCGCCAACCTCGAAATCCAGCGCAAACGCCTCCGCGATACCACCGTCAAAGCCCCCTTCCGCGCCATCGTCAAGGAACGCCAGGTCAGCCTCGGCCAGTTCGTCCGGACCAATACCCCCCTGTTCGTCCTCGTCAAAATCGACCCCATCCGCCTCCGCATCGAAATCCCCGAACGCATGGCGCCCTGGATCAAAATCAATCAGCTCGTCGATGTCTCCCTCGAAGCCTTTGAAGGCCGCACATTCGTCGGCAAAATCTGGCGCATCTCCCCCACCGTCGATCAGAGCAAACGCACCTTCGTCGCCGAAGCCCTCATCGACAACAAAAACGGCGAACTCAAGCCCGGCTCCTACGCCAAAGCCCGCGTCCCCACCAGTAAGAACGAACGCATCGTCGTCATCCCCCAACGCGCTGTCTATTACGTGCTTGGCTCGAACAAAGCCTTCGTCGTGAAGGAGGG
The DNA here is from genome assembly GCA_019931245.1 of Bryobacteraceae bacterium CoA2 C42. Classification (GTDB taxonomy): domain Bacteria; phylum Acidobacteriota; class Terriglobia; order Bryobacterales; family Bryobacteraceae. Next base: position 5,086 of record JAINDL010000179.1, on the reverse strand, counting down.
AGTCATCGACTCCCGCGATGTCCGCCTCGGCGACCGCATCGATCAGGATGTCGAGATCCTCGAAGGCTTGTCCGAAGGCGAGCAGATTGCCACTTCGCAACTGCCGCGTCTCGATACGGGCGTCAAGGTCAGGCTGGCGGCCGAAGCCGGCAAGAAGGACGCTAAGGGAGAGGCCGCGGCCCCGCCGAAACCACCGACCGGGCCGCCCGCTAACTAACTAACGCGCGTTCTGAACCTTCGGCGTTGCCAGATAACCGCTGATCGTATCTTTCCCGATCGAATTGATTACCAGTTCGTACGGCTGCCGGGCCTTCGAAGTATAAAACTGCAGCGGCTCGTTCAGCGTCCGGTCCTTCTTCTCCACCTTCTTGTCGTCAAAGGTCAGATCCACGGTGAACCGATTCTTCTTGCCATCGGCTTTCTTGAGTTGGAGCATGATGTCTCCCACCCGCCGCGCCGCCTTCTCCTTGGGCAACGTGAACTCAAAGTAGTTCCGGTCGCCAAGCGCCTTCAGCGCCAGAAACTCCTTGTAGTTGGTGGCAATCAGACCGCTCTGCTCGCCCAGGTCACCCCGCGTCCGCTTCAGATCGGCAATCGTCTTGTCGAGTTCCGTCTTCGTGTTGGCGACCTCGGTCTTGACCGAACCTACTTCCGTCGAAACCGCCGCGATCTTCGTATTCGCCGATGTCGCCTCTTGCTTAACCTCGGTGATCTGGCTCGCCATCTGCTGTTGCGCCGCCTTGGTCTCCCGTTCGAGCTTCGCCGTCAGTTCCACGGCCTTCCTCTCGGCGTCTATCTTCGCCTGACCTGCCGCCATGGCCGATTGCCGGCGAGCCGACTCAAGCTCATCCTTTAATTCATTGATGTAGCGACGGCTCGTGGCCGTCGTCACGTTCGAGGTCTCCTTCACTGTGGAAATCTCGCGCGCCATAGCCTCTTTCAAACCGGCTATATCGGTCTTGGTCTTGTCCAACTGCAAAAACAGGTAGACGTTGGCCCCGAGCAGCGCGATGACGGCGCCGAACAGAATCGGGATCTTCATCCCGCCGGAAGAGGGCGGGGGCGGCGGGGGCATGTACATGGGGTTAGGATTGGGATTCATTTGCGTTGAGCCTCCAGGGCGACCAAATTAGAATAACACTCGTTCTTACAACTATATGCAGCGGGCCGCGGACCGGTTTCAGGATTCCGCCGCCAGCGGCTTGGCCGGAGCAAACTCAAACCGCTCCTGCTTGGAAACACCAGCCTCAAAGCAGCGGCGGCAGCGGGCTTCGTACATTCCCGTTGCTCCCACAACAATCAGATCCTCGCTCTCCACCAAACGTTGCGTATGTTTTGCCGGATTCCCGCAACGCATACAGATCGCCAGCGTCTTCGTAATCGATTCCGCCCGCGCCAGCAACTCCGGAATCGGCGGAAACGGCCGGCCCAGATAATCCGTGTCCAGCCCCGCAATAATCACCTGCTTCCCGCTATCGGCCAATCGCTCGGCAATCTCCACCAGCGCCGGCCCCATGAAATTGGCCTCGTCAATCCCCACCACCTGCGTCCGCCAATCGAGAATCCCCAGAATGTCCTGCGCCCCGTCCACCACCTCCGACGCCATTCGCTGATCCGCGTGAGAAACTATCTCTTCGTGCGAATATCGGTTGTCTATCCGCGGCTTGAACACCTGCACCCGCTTGCGCGCAATGCGCGCCCGCCGCAGACGCCGGATCAACTCCTCGCTCTTGCCCGAAAACATCGGTCCGCACACCACCTCAATCCACCCGGTGTGTCCGGTAAAAATATCCATATCGCTTTATGATGCCATGGCCCCCCGCCCTCACCGAACGCCACATCGAACCCGAACTCCTCGACCACGCCTCCCCCGCCGACGTCGAAGCCAACCTCGGTGACCTCCGGCGCATCAATCGTTACTGCGGCGGCTTGCCCACCCTCCGCTCCGCCCTCCGCCCCTTCCTCCGTCCCGGCCTCCGCATCCTCGACGTCGGCGCCGCCTCCGGCGACCATGCCGCCGCCCTCCCCGGCGCCTGCGTCGTCAGCCTCGATCTCTCCCCCGTCCACCTCCGCCGCGCCACCGGCGACCGCGTCGCCGCCGATGCCTTCGCCCTGCCCTTCGCCCCCGGCTCCTTCGACATCGTCATGGCCAACCTCTTCCTCCATCACTTTGAGGATGCAGCCATCGTCACCCTACTCCGGCAGTTCGCCCGCGTGGCCACCGAGGGCATCGTCATCAACGATCTCGAACGCAGCCGCCTCGCCTGGAGCTTTCTGCCGCTCACGGCCCCCCTGCTCGGCTGGCACGCCATTACCCTGCACGACGGCCCGGTCAGCGTGGCCGCCGGTTTCCGCCCCGCCGAACTGGACGGCCTGTTCGCCCGCGCCGGTCTCCCCGGCGTCCGCGTCCGCCGCCACCGGCCCTGGTTCCGCCTCTCCGCCGTCTGGCGCGCCTAAGGCAGCGCAAAAGCAATATAGGCCCCGTCAATCGGCTTCTGCGTCGCCGGTATCAGCCCCACCTGCGCCGACGCGCAGAACACAACGTACTGCTTCCCGCCCACCTCATACACCGACGGAATTCCCTCGATCGCCATCGGCACCTCCTGCTCAAACAGCAGCTTGCCGTCGTCGATATCAAACGCCCGCACCTTCCGGTCCCGCGTTCCCGTGAAAATCAACCCCGCCGCCGTCACCACCGGCCCGACTTTCGGATAGTGCGTCCCCGTATTCCGGATCCCCTTGGCCGCCAACTCCGGCACCTCGCCAAGCGGCTGCTTCCACCGAATCAAACCCGTGTTGAGGTCATACACCGTCAGCGACGTCCACGGCGGCTTGATCGCCGCCAGCCCGTCGCTCGCAATCATAAACCCGAACTGACTCTCGTAACGCTCCTCCGCCGTCAGCCCCGGCACCTCGTCCATCTTCTTATCGAGCTTCAGCAAACACGGCAAATCCTTGCTCACCACCACCAGCGTCCCCCGGAACGGGTCCACCGCCGCGCCCCCCCAGTTCGCCCCGCCATTGTTCCCCGGCATCTGAATCGCCCCCCGCGCCGCCGGCGGCGTAAACAGCCCCTCGTTGCGCGCACTCAAGATCTGGTCGCGGAACTTCGCCCGGTCGCCCGCGCTCAGAAACGGACTCAGGTCGTCGACCGTAAAACTCTGCCGTGCAAACGGCTCGGGCTTGGTGGGAAACGGTTGCGTCGGCCACGTCGTCTCGCCCGGCATATCCGTCTTCGGCACCGGCCGCTCCTCAATCGGCCACAGCGGCTTGCCGTTGGTTCGGTCAAACACCCACACAAACCCCTGTTTGGACACCTGCGCCACCGCGTCAATCGTCCGGCCCTCGTGCCGCACCGTCAGCAGCTTCGGCGCCGTCGAGTCGTCATAATCCCAGATGTCGTGGTGCACCATCTGGTAGTGCCACAGACGCTTGCCCGTCCGCGCATCAAGCGCCAGCAGCGAGTCGGCAAACAGGTTATGCCCCGCCCGGTCCTTGCCGTAAAAGTTGTACTTGGCGCTCGCCGTCGGCGCAAACAGAATCCCCCGCTTCTCATCAATCGACATCTCCGACCACACGTTCGCGCCCCCCACCGTCTTCCAGGCGTCCTTCGGCCAGCCCTCGTAGCCGAACTCGCCGGGGCGGGGAATCGTGTGGAAGGTCCACACCAACCGGCCCGTCCTCACGTCAAAAGCCCGTATATCGCCCGGCGCCGAACCGTAGCCCTGGTTGGTCGCCGACCCGACAATGATCAGGTCTTCAAACACCCGCCCCGGCGACATCGACTGCAGCACCGTCAGCAGCTTCGGGTCGCGGTCGAGCCCCACCCGCAGATCCACGCTGCCCCCCGTCCCGAAGCTGGCGATGCTCTTGCCCGTCAAGGCATCAATCGCCCGCAGCGCGTGGTTACTCGCCAGCAGCAGCCGCCGCTCCTTGCGGTCCCGGCTCTCCCAGTAGTTGATCCCGCGCGTGGTAATGACCTTCGTATCCGCCGGCGGCGTCCACGTCCAGACCGGCTTACCGGTGGCGGCCTCGAGCGCCACAATCGCGTTGCCTGCGCCCATGACATACATCCGGTCATCGACGATCACCGGGTTGAAACTGTACTTCTTGTTCTCACCGATCCGATAGCTCCAGGCGACTTTCAGTTGGCCGACATTGGCCTTGGTGATCTGCCGCAGCGAAGAGTACTGGCTCGAATCCGGCCCGCCGCCGTAGTCCGACCACGTCCGGTAATCCTGCGCCCCGGCCGTCATCGCCACGGCAAAACCCATCGCCACGGCCAAACAAGGAATTGATCGCATAAACCCCCACACTATCACGCCCGGCCCGTCCTCGATCCGGTACACTCAGGCCTAGGTGATCGATTTCGGCTTACTCACGCTCCGGATCGGATTTGGCCTCGGCATGGCGGCGCTGCACGGCGCCAGTAAGGTCGCCAGCGCCTGGGCCCACCTCCGTCACGGCGCCGACTGGGACCTGTTGCCGGAGGTCGTGCTCCTCGGTTTCCCCTGGCCGCTGGCCTTTGCGCTGGCCGCCACGGCGGCCGAATTCGGGGCGGCCCTGCTCTTGGCCTGCGGACTATTCACCCGCGCCTCCGCCGCGGCGCTGTCTTTCACCATGTTGATGGCGGCGCGCTACCATGCCATTGCCGGCGGCATCGGCGAACCCGCCGCCGCCTACAGTCTGGTCTTCCTGACCTTGGCGATTACCGGAGGCGGCCGTTACGCCGCTGATGCCTACCTCTTCCGCCGTCGCGTCCATCCCTGAGGCGATCCCGTTGCCCGGCCCCGCTCCTTCCCCGGCGCCCGGCCCGCTGCGAACGATCGGTCTCCGCTGCGCCCGGTCTGAAAACCAACCTGCCCCCGCCCCTCCTCGCCGCCCCTGCCGCTGCTCCTGCCCACGCACCCCCCAGCCGCCGCACAGAAACCCTCCGCCCCGCTCAACCCGTCCGCCGCCGCTCCAGCCGGCAAACCGTACCCCGCCCTACCCCGCGCCCAACCTGGCCCCCCCCCCCCCCCCCCCCCCCCCCCCCCCCCCCCCCCCCCCCCCCCCCCCCCCCCCCCCCCCCCCCCCCCCCCCCCCC
>JAINDL010000022.1 GCA_019931245.1 Bryobacteraceae bacterium CoA2 C42 | reverse complement strand
TCCTCCCCATCCGCGACGTCCTCGTCGAGCGCCGCATGTACATGCCCGTCTTCGCCCTCACCCTCATCGCCGTCGAACTCCTCCGCCGCTCGAAAACCACCCCCACCGTCCTCGCCGTCCTCACTGCCGCCGTCTCGCTCGCCCTCATGGCCGCCACCTACCAGCGCAACACCGTCTGGAACTCCGCCCTCGCCCTCTGGGCCGACACCGCCGCCAAGTCCCCCAACAAAGCCCGCCCCCACTTCCAACTCGCCTACGCCCACTATGAAAAGGGGCAGTGCCTCGAAGCCACCCACTCCTACGCCCGCGCCGCCGAACTCCAAAAACCCGACGACCATCTCTACGTCGACTGGGCCCTCGCCCTCGACTGCGCCGGCCAGCCCGCCCTCGCCCTCACCCGCCTCGAAGACGCCAACCGCATCAAACCCTCCGCCCACAACTTCTCCCTCATGGGCATGATCCGCGGCAAAACCCAGCAGTACGACGAAGGCCTCGCCGCCCTCGCCGAAGCCGAAAAGCTCGACCCCAACTTCCCCATGCTCCACGTCTACCGCGCCAACATCCTGTTCGCCGGCAACGAACTCGACGCCTCCATCGCCAGCTACCAGACCGCCCTCCGCCTCGCCCCCGACCTCGCCGCCGCCGCCCAGGGCCTCCGCAACGCCACCAACGCCAAAGCTAAGGCCCAGGCCCAAGTCGATGCGAATCGGCGTTAACGCCCTCTATCTCCTCCCCGGCGAGGTCGGCGGCACCGAAATCTATCTCCGCAACTTACTCCAGGCCCTCGCCCAGGAGCCTAACGACCACGAGTATCTCCTCTTCACCAACCGCGAAACCGGCCCCGACCTCGCCCCCGCCGATCCCCGCTTCCAGCTCTGGCCCCAACCCGTCCACGCCCGCTTCCGTCCCGGCCGCATCCTCTGGGAGCAGTTCGTGCTCTCCACCGGCGACTGCGACATCCTCTTAAATCCCGGCTTCACCGCCCCGTGCCTCGCCCGCTGCCCGCAACTCACCTGGATCCACGACCTCCAGCACAAGCGCCACCCCGAATACTTCAAACCCGCCGACTTACTCGCCTGGCGCTTCTTAGTCTGGGCCGCCGCTCGCCGCTCGAAGGCCATCCTGACCTTAAGCGAAAAGTCCAAAGAAGACATCCACGAGATCTACAAAGTCCCCCTCGACCGCATTCACATAGCCCCACCCGGCGTCGGCGAAGTCTTCCCCACCCTCAACGCCCAGCGCACCGCACCCATCGTCCTCTGCGTCTCCACCCTCCACCCCCACAAAGGCATCGAGACCCTATTAGAAGCCTTCGAGAAGTTCCGCCAAACCCACCCTGAATACCGCCTCGTCCTGGCCGGAATGAAAGGCTTCCACACGCAAGCCATCGAAGCCAAGGCCGGCCCCAACGTCGAGATCACCGGCTGGCTGGACCGCCAGGACTTATACGACCTCTATCGCCGCGCCAGCCTCTTCGTCTTCCCCTCGACCTTCGAAGGCTTCGGCATGCCGATCCTCGAAGCCATGGCCGCCGGCCTCCCGACGATCTGCGCCGACGCCCGCCCCATGCGCGACGTCAGCGCCGACGGAGCCCTCCACTTCCCTGCCGGCAACGCCTCCGCCCTCGCCGAACAGATGGAAAAGGCCCTCACCGCCCCCGGCCTCATCGAAAGAGGAAAACAACGCGCCGCCGAGTTCACCTGGCAGAAAACGGCCCTGGCCGTCTTACGCGCTGCGGAGGCGATCGAGGAATCGAGGCAGACGTAATTTCTTCAAACAGTGCGAGATTTTTCTCGGAAGCGAAAAGTCACCGACGACCCAATCGAAGTCAAAAGAAAAGGGCTTGCATTTTTTTGATTCAGATCTATCCATGGGCAGAGGTCAGGACATTGCGATTCTCCAAAACCTCTCTGCACGTTTCTTTGCTCTTAGCCATCTCTGCTTTTGTCAGCATTATTACGGTCCCATCGAGCCCCAAACGACTCGCGAATCCAGTTCCAGTGTTTGAGTCAAACGGAAAGCCATTGACTGGTTTGTTCGATGACTCACCAGCTTATGCCAAGTTTGAAGAACGAAATCTCCGGCGGCCGCTTTTCAACACGTGTAATCTTAGCCCGCTTAGTTCGACCGGGGAGTTCATACTGAGCCTGATATCCGGAACCACCGTACATGCTCAGAGCTGCTCATTCTCAACGTGCGGATCACACTACATGAGCGACGCTTATCCGTTCTGTGGAGGAGGCTCATGTAGCTACGACAATTATTCGAAATATTACTCACTGCCGGAGATGGGTGCCGCGTACTGCGATGGCCACAGATTCACCGGCTACAACGAATGCCAGGGCTGTAGTTGCGACGAGCTCGGATGCAATTCCTGCGAACTGTAGCCACTCCCCCCGACGTTCAATGCGTTCAACCTTAACTCGATCCAATAGAAGACAATCATGCAATCGGTACTTCGGATGCTCGAACTTCGCTAGTTAGTCTGTGCATATATGGCTGTGGGATTCATCTTTCTGATGCCTGCCCCTTCCTTGGCTCAGCCTGTCAGCACGTCACTTAGGTCAGTGGATCTGAACACCAACATCATCGGACTTGGCCACCGCGCCTGGGAGAACAATTATTTAGCTGTCTGGGATACAGGAAGCGCTGCGGTAAGGCTCTTTAGCAAGGAAGGTTTTAGAATTTGGAGCACAGAAGCATCCATTGAGGGAGCGGTGAAAACATCGATAACCTCGATGGGTGTTTGGCCAGACGGAACAACGGTTGCCGGTGGTGGGGCGCGTACAGCCGCAGGCGCATTGGCTGGCTTTCTTCTGTGGCTAAGTCCTGACGGTTCGCCTATCAAGACAGTCCGCACAAGCCCGTTTGTGCCATTGCATCTCAAGGTCGCCCCTAATGGGAAGTTATGGGCCCTTGGAAGGATTCTCAATCCACCTGATGCGAAGACGGACTTGCCACACCAAATGCTTCGTTCCTTTTCCAAGGACGGCCTACAGGATTGGACAGCATTAAGCAGAGAGAACTTTGCGAAATGGCCACACCCGGCAGTCGCCGCTGGCATGACCATCAGTGGTGATCGCGTAAACATTTATCTACCGTCAACTGGCGAACTGATAGCATTGTCATCAATTTCCGGAGAAGAACTTTCTCGAAGCACGATCAATAAACCCGAGGGATTCCAGTTGCGAGGAATGGCCAGTAAAGCCGATGGCACAATTTATCTGAGCGGCACCCGTCGGGAAAAGACCATGAGCAAATCGCTCGCTACCTACGCGAAGGTGGATAAGGGAGTGGCGCATTGGAGTGACATGGGCGAATCCGGGAGCTCTGGAAGTGGAAAAGCTACCACGATTGTGGGGAGCCTTGGAGACGACTTGGTACTCACCAGCGGGGGCATGAACGGGTTCCAGTGGCGCCGGGAACCGTAATTGCAGCGTGAGTGTTCCCGCCATTCTCGGTCTGAATGTGAAGGGGGAATTTTAAGCCTGCAACCGTCTTGACTGTTTGTAGATGTGCACATGAATCGCCACGCTCATTCTGCCAACCAGTTCATCTGCACTTCGACAAGGCTATCCCTACTGTGTCATACCCTGCGATACACTCCGACCGTGGTCCCGCAACCTCCCCCCGCGCCAGGCCCACGCGAGCAGCGTCTTGCCGCCTACCTTCAGGGTCTGGCGCAAGCGGCAGGAAACCAGGACACAAGGACCGGCATCAGCCCTTAACCAGCTACTGCCTCGGCCTCCTCTTGCCCGGAGAGCGCAAAAGCGTGGAACCCATGGCCGCTCGTCTTGCCCCCAACCCCGTCTCGATACGAACGATGTCCGGCGCGCTCATCAATCGCTGCATCACGTCGTTGCCGTAGCGCCCTGGAATGACCAACTTCTCCTCCAAGCCGTCCGCCACTACGTCCTGCCGCAGATGACCTCCCGTGCGCCCCTCTCCGCCTGGGTGGTCGACGATACCGGCGTTTCCAAGAAGCGCACAGGCCGCGCAGGCCCGGCACCAATGGGCGAGGAACTCGCCCCTCCTGCCGGGCCGAAGCGAGTCCGTCGTGCGCGAGTTCCTAAGAAGGAAAGGCAAACACTCCGTTGGCGTCGCCCGGCAATACTGCGGCCAAGTCGGCAAACAGGACGACTGCCAGGTCGCCGTCAGCCTGTCCATCAGCACGGTATCCGCCAGCCTCCCCATCGCCGACGAACTCTACCTGCCGGAACTCTGGAGCGAAGACCCCGAACGGCGCCGCAAGGCCGGTGTGCCAGACCCGGTGTGCCAGATGATGCCGTGTTCCGCACCAAACCGCTCATCGCCGCCGAACAGATCCCGCAAGCCGTCACCGAGGGAATTCCGCGCGCGCCCGTGGTCGCTGACGCCGCTTACGGCAACGACACCAGGTTCCGCCAAGCCTTGCGAAACATGGGGGCTGGATATGGGACTGGAATTCGTCGTGGGCATTCAGCCGACGCCATCCGCCTGGCCTCCGGGTAAGGAACCACTTCCCGCCCGCTATGTGGCACTTTTCGTCTGTAACACAGCAGCAATAGAAGCCAAAGCCGGCCCAAACGTCGAGATTACCGGCTCGACCGGGAGGACTTATACGACCTCTACCGCCTCGCCAGCCTCTTCGTCTTCCCCTCAACCTTCGAAGGCTTCGGCATGCCAATCCTTGAAGCCATGGCCGCCGGACTCCCCACCATCTGCGCCAGCGCCCGCACCATGCGCGACGTCAGCGCCGAAGGAGCCCTCCACTTCCGCCCGGGAAACGCGACAGCCCCCGCCGAGCAAATGCAAAAGGCACTCACCGCCCCCGCCCTGATCAAAAGAGGCAAACAAAGAGCCGCTGCGTTCACCTGGCAACAAACAGCCCAATCTGTCCTCCGCGCGATCGCCGCCCCCCTTTCTTCCCGCGCTTTCTTCCCGCGCTTTCTTCCCGCGCATGACGGGCTGGCCCCGCTTGGCACTCCTTCCCGCCAATTGGTAGTCTGGTCAGTTACCACTTACCTTGCGGATTCCTAACCTCTCCCATCGATCCCTGTGGCTCCTGGCTACGGCTGCCGCCATCCTCCTCGCGCTTCTCTACGGATGGCACACCGTACCCAAGCCTCCCGTCTATGATGCCTATGGTTACCGTACGATCGCCCAGGACATTCTCGAACGCGGGGTATTTACCAAGTATCTGCACTCAGAATTACGAACCTATGGGTATCCGGCGTTTCTGAGCGGGGTGATCCGGTTGTCGCAGTTTCTGCATTTACCCGAGCGCTGGGTGGGGTTTGCCGCCCAACTCGGGCTGCATCTGGCAACGGCGGCGTGTCTCTGGCTGGCGCTGCGCCGGGCCGGCGCGCGCAACTGGGTGGCGCTGGCGGCCTACGCGGGCGTAGTGGCCCATCCGTTTGCCCTGCTCTATCCGGGTTACTTTCTCACCGAAAGCCTGTCCCTCTCCCTCGGCACTCTCCTGCTGGCCGCCGGCATCGCGACGTGGGGCCGGCCCCTGCCCGCGTGGTTCTGGGCCGCCGGGGGGTTGGTGTGCGGCGCGCTCGTGATGGTCCGGCCAGCCAACGTCTTCCTGCTGCCGATGGGGGGACTGATTGTCGGTTTAGCCCTGTGGCGAAGGCAGTGGGTCGCGCTGGTGGCCCTCGTTTGTCTCCTGATTCCCTGGTGGCCGCAGTGGCAAAACAACCGGGTCTTTCATGGCCGGTCCACCCCGCTCGTCGCCTCCGAACTGGGCCCCCTCATGCGGATGATGGGCGTGATGTTCCTGAAGTACACCACCTCGATTGCCCCCGGGACCGACCCGCGCGTCAAGTACGAAAACCCCTTTCTCGTCGACATCGAAGCAGGCGTCTCCGATCCGCTGGCCTGGTACATCGCGCATCCCTCCGAAGGGCTAAAGACATGGGGAAGCCACGTCTTTAACCTCCTGGACCAGGATCTGCCGCTGCCCTATGTCGAGGATCTGGCGCCCTGGTATTCGCCCTACGTCGTAGCGGCCAACTGGGCCATGGTAGCGCTGGGACTCGGGACCCTCGCCGCGGCGTGGCGCAAACGCAGCGCGGCAACTGCCGCCGAGCGCTGGGCCGTGTTCCTGGTCGGGGCCCTCATCCTGGGCCACCTGGGGGTACACAGCCTGTCCTCGGTGGAGTCCCGCTATGGAGTGGCGATGCTCGTGCCCCTCTACGGATCGGGCACGGTGGGCCTCGTCTCCCTGTGCCGCGACGGCCGGCGCAGCGAGCGGATCCTGGCCGGCGCGTTGCTGCTGCTCGCGGCCGGCGGCGGACTCACCCTGTCAACGTGGATGCGGCGCCAGGCCCCGGCGATTCAGGCGGCGATGGTCGAACGGAACCCGCAACTCGACGGGATCGTCGAGCGGTTGACCGCCCATCGACCCATCGATACCTTGTGCCATTCGCCCTGGTCAACCTGGCACAGGAACGCGGCCGGGGTCGGCGCGGACGAAGAGGCCATCTTCGTCTCGGACGGCAAACAGGTGAGTCTGATCGAGCACGATATCTCGCTCGAACCCAACCGCGCCTACACCGTAGCGTTTGAGGTCCGGGGCGAGAAGGGATCCACCGAAGAGTTGAGCGTCGATCTGTACGCCGGGCCGGGCTACGATCATCCGGAGCAGAACGGCATCATCCGGACCCACACCGGCGCCTATCAGCCGGTTAGCTTCACCTGGAATAGCGGGCCGGATGCGCCTCCAACCGCGCGCCTGCGCTTTGCCAGCCTCGCCCGCCGGCCGCTGCGCGTTCGTAATGTGCGGATCACGGGCATTCCCGAAGCCTGGGCCGGCTGGACCCTCGATAACGTCCGCAAAGGCGTCGCCCAGGAGGCCGTCTTATGTACGCCCGGCGTCGGCGTGAGCGTTCTGTCTCAGCCGGTCGCACTCGAGAAAAGCACCGCCTACTTGGTCTCGTTTGAGGTCCGTGGGCCCGTTGGCAAGGCGCAGGCGCTGAGCGTGGATCTATACGCCCTTCCCGGCTATGATCAAAGCGAACAGAACCGTCTGCTCCCCACTTACAGCGGCCAGTTCGAAGCCAAAGAGTTCCTGATCAACGCCGGGCCCCACGCGCCGCCGCGGGCCGAACTGCGCTTCGCTACCCTCAGTCAAAAACCGATTCAGATACGTCGGGTGCAGTTCCGCAAGGCCGATTCTCCGCGCTGAGGCGCTCTCGCCCCGCCGCTACTGCGGCACCGCGATCAACTCAATCCCCAGCGAAGCGTCCATACTCGGCAATCCCTCGAAAACCAGCGCCGTGCTCGCCGGCGGCTTCGCCGTATCGAAAAACTCGAAACGCACCTTGCGCGCCAACTCAAGGACACGGTTCGAGATCGGATAGAGGTTCGAAAACACCACCTGCTTCGTACTCGTCTTCTGCGCCTCAAGCACCTTCGCCATCCGTTTAAACGCCAGGCGCACATCGTTCTCTTCAAAGTTAAACGCCACCTGCGAACCGGTCAGAACCAACCGCGGCGCGTTCACCAGCACGAACTTCGAAAACCGCGGCGACGGCGCCATATCCGCCGGATTCAGAAACTGCACCGCTTCGGCCGGAGCCTTCGCCAACCGGACCACCCCTTCGCACTCGGCCAGCGCGGCCCCGTGCCCCCGCTGCGCCTGAAAGGCCGTAAAACCCGCCGCCGGAAACGCCGCCGCCACCCGCGACCGGACCTCGTTCACCTGCGTGAGCGAGGACAGCATACACGTCACCTTCACCACATCGCCCTTCTGGCTCCCGGCCAGCTGCGACGCCTTCGTCAGGTCGGCCAGCGCCCGGTCGAGCATCGGCAGCACGTTGTCCGGCTCCTCCTTGCCGTAACCGCCCATGCCCGAAAGCAGTCCCAGACCGTGGGGGTTCACCGGCTTTTTCGCCGCGACGACGGCCTCCACCACCACCTGCGCTCCCTCCATCGGCAGCAGACCCACCTGAATCGTCGATACCGCGGGCAGCGGAAGACGCTTCTCGGTAAACTCCTCGCTCACAATCGCCGGCACCCGGCGCAGATCCCCCGTGCCCGCCACAAAAGCTCGGAGCTTCACAATCTGCCCACCCCGCGCCTGGGACTTCAAACTCTTGAGCGCCTCCCGCACCTGCGCCGACAACAGCCCCTTGCCCGTCATCGGCGAAACCAGAAACTCGAGACGCGCCGTCTCGACCGTCACCGCCGCCGGCGGATCGGGAGGAATCTCGAGAACCTGCGTGATCTCCTCCTTGGCCTCTTTCTTACTCTTTTTCTTCTGCGCCGGCAGTTCGCTCGTCATCGCGAAAAGCAGCGCCCAACATAGAGGGAGTACGCGGCGAAGCATCTCCCGAAAATTCTATCAGCTATCCCACCAGCCACAGCAACTGCTCCGGCGGTAACTCCACATACCAGGGCTGCGGCCGCGTCCTCCAAATCCGCCACTCCTCCCGGCTCATCTGCATCGCCAGCGTCGCCGCCCCGCTCTCCCCCACCGCCAGGCCCAATGTCACCTCGTGCGGCGATTCCGTCAATGCCCGTAGCCGGCAGGGAAATACATTGATCCGCCCCCCGCCCTCCACCCGCAGCCGCAGATGCCGCGCGCGAATCCCAACGTGCGTCGGCGGTGGACCCGCCGGGTCCGCCCCCGCCAGCCCGATGCCCAACTGCGGCACCGCCAGCCACCCATCCCCGCCCGCCGCCACCGCGAAGATGTTCTTGCAGCCGGTCAACCGGGCCGCCGCTACGCTGCCGGGCCGCTTAAACAGCCGCTGCCTGTCCCCGGCCGCAATCACGCGCCCGCCGTCGAGCACCACCAACTCCTCGCCCAACCGGTAGGCCTCCTCCATATCGTGCGTGACCAGGACCACCGCCCCCGGATAGCCCCGCAGCGCCTCTCGCAGTTGATTCTCCAACTGCCGCCGCAGGTGCGGATCGAGCGCGGAAAACGGCTCATCGAGCAGCAGGGCATCCGGGCGCGGCGCCAGCGCCCGCGCCAGTGCCACCCGCTGCCGCTGTCCGCCGGACAACTCCTCGGGATAACGCTCCCGCAGCCCCTCCAAATGCACCAGCCGCAGCATCTCCGCCACCCGCTGCTCCCGCTCCGCGCCCGGTGCGCCGGACAACCCGAAGCCGATGTTGTCCGCCACCGTCAGGTGCGGAAACAGCGCATAATCCTGAAACAACACCCCAATCCGGCGCTCCGCCGGCGGCAGGTTGATCCCCTCGACGTCATCAAACAACACCCGCCCGTTCAACACCATCCGGCCCCTGTCCGGCGTCTCGATACCCGCCAGGCAGCGCAGCGTCAGGCTCTTGCCCGACCCGGACGCCCCCAGCAGGCCAAGCCGCGCTCCTGTGGTGGCAAACTCCGCGTTCAGGGCAAAATCCGCATACCGTCGCGCCGCCCGGAACGCGAGCGTCGCCCCGCCCGCCCGCGCCGGCGCCTCGTCCGTTGCCGGCGGCAGCCACGCCCCGCCCGCCTCAATCTCGGTCGCCCCGGCGCCGCCCCTCCTCCGCCGGGGCTGATAGCGCGACCAGTAGCCCAACGCCACAATCGCCCCCAGGGAAACCGCCACCGTCATCAGTACCCAGGCCAGCGCCCGGTCCATCTCCCCGCCCTCGGCCGCGAAAAAGATCGCCACCGGCATCGTCTGCGTCCGGCCCGGAATGTTACCCGCCAGCATCAACGTGGCGCCGAACTCCCCCAGCGCCCGCGCAAAGGCCAGCACCGTTCCCGCCAGAATCCCCGGACCCGCCAGCGGTAGACTCACCCGCCGGAAAACCCGCCACTCCGACGCCCCCAGCGTCCGCGCCGCCTGCGGCAAACTCGGCGCCACCTGCTCAAGCGCCCCCAGCGAAGCCCGGTACATCAGCGGAAAAGCCACCACCGTCGCCGCAATCACGGTCGCCGGCCAGGAGAAGGCGATCGTCCAACCCGCCTGCTCCAGCAGGCGGCCCAACCCGCTTCCCCGCCCCAACACCAGCAGGAGAAAGAAGCCGATCACCGTCGGCGGCAAAACCAACGGCAGCAGAAACAGCCCGTCGAGCACGACCCGCCCCCGGCCCCGGTAGCCGTGCATCCACCACGCTGCCGCCAGCCCCAGCCCAAAGGTAAGTAGCGTCGCCGCGAGGGAGGTGCGGACGGAGATCCAAAGCGGCGAGAGGTCGAACGGCTTGCGCGGCTCCGCCGGCCGCGCAAGCGCCGGCCATCCGGGCAGCAGACCAAACCGCGCGAACACCTCCCCGGCCTCCCGGCCCCGGAGAAACGCGACGAACTCCCGCGCCAGCGCGGGCTGCCTCGCTCCCGCGAGTACCGCCACCGGGTACACAATCGGCGCATGGCTGCCCGGCGGCGCCACAGCCGCCACCCGGACCCGGTCGACTCCCCGCGCATCGCTGGCATAAACTATCCCGGCATCGGCATCGCCCGCGGCGACATAGGTCAGTACCTGCCGGACATCTTTGGCCAGAACCAGACGCGAGCTTACCGCCTCCCAAAGTCCCAGCGACCGCAACACATCACGGCCATACTCGCCCGCCGGAACGCTCGCCGGATCGCCCAGCGCCAACGTGCGAATCCCCGGGTCCGTCAGATCAGCGAAACCGCGCGGCCGCGCAGCCGCGGCCGGCGCTATCAGCACCACCTCGTTGTGCAGCAGGTCCGCCCGCGTTCCGGCCGCCACCAGCCCCTTCGCCTCGAGCCGGTCCATCGGCCCCGGTGCGGCCGGCAGAAAGACGTCCACCGGCGCACCCTGCTCAATCTGCTGCCGCAGCGCTCCGCTCGCGCCGAAGTTCCAAACGATCCGGGCCTCCGGCCGCATCCGGACAAACACCCGCTCCGCCTCCTCCAGCGCCGGCCGCAAACTCGCGGCGGCCGAAACGGTCAGGCTTTCCGCCCGCGCCTCCGGCACAACCCAGGCCATCCCCAGCGCCGCCGCGGCGGCCGTTATTGTTGTCCGGACTGCGCTCATCGGTCCTCGCCCCCCGCGCTTGCCTCTCCGGCGCCCGGGCCACAGCCCGGCCGGATCACGCTCCAGTACTCCCATCGAACCAGGCGCCTTCCCAGCCCTGCCCCTCCGGCCAAACGCGGATTCCCTGGTTCTAGCGTTTTACTTTCAACAAATTAACATGGTACCCTAGTGGACAAACATGCGTACCGTCGACCTGATCACCCGCAAAAGAGACGGCGAGGAACTATCCTCCGACGAACTCAGCTACCTTGTCAAAGGGTACATGAGTGGAGCGATTCCGGACTATCAGATGTCCGCGTTCCTGATGGCCACCTTCTATTCGAGCATGAGCGAGAAGGAAGTCGGGTACCTCACCGACCTGCTCCTCGGCAGCGGACAGACCGTCGATTTTTCCGACATCCCGGGTCTCAAAGTCGACAAGCACTCCACCGGTGGCGTCGGCGACAAGACCAGTCTGATCGCCGCCCCCATCGCCGCAGCAGCGGGTGTGACCGTGCCCATGATCTCCGGCCGCGCTCTCGGCCATACCGGCGGCACCCTCGATAAACTCGAGTCTATTCCCGGCTTCCGGACCAACCTCACCATCGAGGAACTGAAGGCTCAGGTGGCCAAGCACAAGCTGGCGTTCATCGGACAGACCGCGGAAATCGCGCCGGCCGATGGCGCTCTCTATGCCCTCCGCGACGCCACCGGCACCGTCGAGTCCATTCCGCTCATCGCCAGTTCCATCATGTCGAAGAAACTGGCCGCCGGCCTCGACGCCATCGTGCTCGACGTCAAGGTCGGCACCGGCGCTTTCATGAAAAAACAGGTGGATGCCCGTCGTCTCGCCCAGTTGATGGTGGCCATCGGCCGCCGGCACGGCAAACGCGTCCAGGCGCTCATCACCGACATGAACCAGCCCCTCGGCTACGCCATCGGGAACGCTCTCGAAATCATGGAGGTGTCGCAGACCCTCCAGAACGCCGGCCCCATCGACCTCACCCGCCTGTCGATTGAACTCGCCGCGCGTATGATCCACCTCGGCAAAATCGTCCCCACCATCGACGAAGCCCGCGATATCGCGCAGCGCCGCCTCGTCGACGGCTCCGCCTACAAGAAATTGAAAGAGGTCATCAAAGCCCAGGGCGGCGACCCGAACGTCCTCGACAAGTTCGAACTCCTGCCGAACGCCACCGGCGCCCGCGACATCGTCACTGCCCGCGGCGGCTACGTCTCGGCCGTCGATGCGCAGGTCATCGGCGCGGCCTCCACGCTGATCGGCGCCGGCCGCAACACCAAAGACGATGTCATCGATCACGCCGTCGGCGTCATTCTGGAAGTGAAAGTCGGCCAGAAGATCGATCCCGGCGCCATTCTCTGCCGGCTATACTACCGCGACGCCACCAACGTCGAAGCAGCGGCGGAACTGGTCGAAGATGCCTTCCGCATCTCGAACGCGGCTCCCAACGAACGGGAGAATATCCTCGAAGTCGTGAGCTAACTCCCATGGGCGTCGTGGGGCTGCTGCTCATCCTGGCCCTCGCCTGGTTTTTCTCTACCGACCGGCGCGCCATTCGCCCCTCCCTGCTGCTCTGGGGCCTTGGCCTGCAAATCCTCTTCGCCCTGCTTGTGCTGCGCACGCCGCTGCGCGGAGCTTTTGAAACCGCCAGCCGCGGCGTCGAAGCGCTGCTCCGGTACGCGGAAGAGGGTTCCTCCTTCCTGTTCGGACCGCTCGGCAAATCCACGGGACCCTTCGGGGTCCTGTTTGCGTTTCAGGTTCTTCCCATCGTCATTTTCATTGCCGCCCTGTTCGGCATCCTCTACTATCTCGGCATCATGCAGGTGATCATCCAGGCCATGGCCCTGTTGATGCGCCGCGTCATGGGCGCGAGCGGCGCCGAAGCCACCTGCGTCGCCGCCAGCATTTTCATGGGCCAGACCGAAGCTCCCCTCACCATCCGCCCCTTCCTGGCCGGATTGACCCAGAGCGAGCTGTTCACCATCATGACCTCCGGCATGGCCCACGTCTCCGGCGCCGTCATGGCGGCCTACGTCATGTTTGCCAAGGTGGAGATCGGCCACCTGCTCACCGCCGTCATCATGACCGCCCCGGCCACCATCCTCCTCGCCAAGATGTTCCTCCCCGAGACCGGCGAACCCGCCACCCTGGGCGGCATCAAAGTCGAGATCGAAAAGAACGGGGTAAATGTCATCGACGCCGCCGCCCGCGGCGCCGGCGATGGCCTGCAACTGGCGCTCAACATCGGCGCCATGCTCATCGCCTTCGTCTCGCTCATCGCGCTCGTCAACGGCCTGTTCGGCTGGGCCCACGCGCAAATGGGCTGGTTCCCGGCCACCATGCAGGAGCTGTTCGGCTGGATCTTCGCGCCGGTCGCCTACCTGCTCGGCGTCAGTTGGGCCGATGCCCCCCACGTGGGCAAACTGCTCGGCACGCGGCTCGTGCTGAACGAGTTCGTCGCCTTCATCGACCTCGGCAAACTCCCGGAACAAGGGGTCGTGCTCGACCCGCGCTCAAAGATCATCGCTACCTACGCCCTGTGCGGCTTTGCCAACATCTCCTCGATCGCTATCCAGGTAGGCGGCATTGGCGCCCTGGTGCCCTCCCGCAAGTCTGACCTCGCCCGCCTCGGCCTCCGCGCCGTCGCCGCTGGCACCCTGGCCAACTTCATGTCCGCCTGTATCGCCGGATTACTCGCATGAATCCCGTCGACGAAGCCGCCCAATACCTGCGCGCGCATCTGCCCGCGCTCCCGGAGACCGGCATCGTACTCGGCAGCGGCCTCAGCGCCTTTGCCGATGCCGTGGAGGACTCGACCGTCATCCCCTACCGCGACATCCCCCACTGGCCCGCCTCCACCGCCGTCGGCCATCCCGGCAAGCTGGTGGCCGGCCGCATCGCCGGCCGGTCCGTCGCCGTGCTCGCCGGACGCGCCCATCTCTACGAGGGCTACACGCCCCAGCAGGCCACTTTCTCTATCCGCGTCCTCGGCGCGCTCGGCGCCGGCTCGCTGATCCTGACCAACGCCGCCGGCGGCATCAACCCCGCCTACCGGCCCGGCGACCTCGTGCTCCTCAGCGACCACATGAATCTCCAGGGCTCCAATCCGCTCGCCGGCCCCAACAACGATGCCTGGGGAGAACGCTTCCCCGGCATGACCTTCGCCTACCACCCGGCCTACCGGGAGATCGCCCAGCGCTGCGCCGCCGGGCTTGGCTTCGTTCTGCAAAATGGCGTTTACGCCGGCCTGCTGGGGCCCAGCTACGAGACCCCGGCCGAAATCCGCTACCTCCGCGCCATCGGCGCCGACCTGGTCGGCATGTCCACCGTCGCCGAGGTCATCGTCGCCGCTCATATGCGGATGAAGGTGCTGGCCATCTCCTGCGTCACCAACATGGCCGCCGGCATGCTCAATCAGGAACTCAATCACCAGGAGGTGCTCGCCACCGGCCGCGAAAACGCCGGACGCTTCGAGCAGCTTCTCCGGTCCATCATCGCCCACCTCCATGACTGAACTCGCCCGGCAAGCGATGGCGGCCCGGCGGCAGGCCTTTGCGCCCTACTCCGGCTTCCTCGTCGGCGCGGCCGTCGAAACTACCGACGGCGCCATCTACACCGGCTGCAATATCGAGAACGCCAGCTACGGCCTCACCGTCTGCGCCGAACGCGTCGCCATCTGGAAGGCGATCAGCGAAGGGGTCCCGCCCGGCGCCTTCCGCGCCATCGCCATCGCCGCCGATTCGCCCCACCCTACCCCACCTTGCGGCGCCTGCCGCCAGATCCTCGCCGAGTTCGCCCCCCAGGCAACCGTCACCCTGATCAATCTTCAAGGCGTCACCCGGGAATTCACCGTCGCCGAGCTTCTGCCGGAGTCGTTCAATGCTTCGTATCTTCGTTAGCCTGCTCTTTGTATCCACCCTCGGCGCCGCCGACCTCGTCCTTACCGCCCGCTACGTCGTCACCATGGACGGCAACCGCCGCATTATCGAAAACGGCGCCGTTGCCATCGAGAAGGACCGGATCGTCGCCGTCGGCCCCGCTGCCGACGTGCTCAAAGTCCACGGCGCCAAACCGCGGCTGCACCGTCCCGATGCCATCCTCGCCCCGGGCCTGATCAACACCCACACCCACGCGCCCATGACCCTGTTGCGCGGCATCGCCGATGATCTGCGCCTGCAGGAGTGGCTCGAGCGCTACATCTTCCCGGCCGAAGGCCGCAACGTCAGCCCGGAGTTCGTCCGCGTCGGCACCGATCTCGCCGTGCTCGAAATGCTGTTGTCCGGCACGACGACCTACACGGATATGTACTACTTCGAAGAGGTCATCGCCGAAGCCACCCGCCGGGCCGGCATGCGGGCCGTCCTGGGACAGACCATCATCGGCTTTCCGGTGCCCGACGCCAAAACCCCGGTCGATGCCCTCCGCCGCGCCGAGGCCTTTCTCAAACAGTTTGCCGGCGACCCGCTGATTACGGCAGCCGTCGCCCCCCACGCCATCTACACCAACTCGGACGAGACGCTGCAGGCATCCCGCGCACTCGCCAACCGGTACGGCGCCCCGCTGCTCATCCACCTGTCGGAGACGAAGAAAGAGAATGAGGATACGCAAAAGCAGCGCGGCCTCAGCCCCACGCAGGCGCTCGAAAAACTGGGCGTCCTGACGGGCCGCACGGTGGCCGCCCACGGGGTCTGGCTCGACGACAACGACATCGCCACCCTGGCCCGGCGCGGCGTCGGGGTGGCACACTGCCCGAGCAGCAACATGAAACTGGCCAGTGGCATCGCCCCGGTGCTGAAACTGCTTCGCCTGGATGTGGCCCTGGGCCTGGGGCCGGACGGGCCGGCCGGTTCGAACAACGATCTGAATCTGTTTGAAGAGATGGACCTGGCCGGCAAACTCGCCAAGGTCTCGGCCAACGATCCAACGGCGCTGCCGGCGGCACAGATCTTCGCGATGGCCACCATCGACGGCGCGCGGGTGCTCGGGCTGCAGAAAGAGATCGGCTCGCTTGCAGTGGGCAAGCGGGCGGACCTGATTACTGTAGCCATGACCGAAGCGCAGGCGGTGCCCCTGTTCAATGTCTATTCGGCTTTGGTATACGCCCTGAAGGGCTCGGACGTACAGGACGTCATCGTCAATGGCCGCATGGTGGTGAAGCAGCGGCAGCCGCAGACGCTCGACCGCACCCGAGTACTGGCCGCGGCCCGCGCCTACGCCGACCGCATCAGCCGGTCCCTCGCGCCAGCCCGGTAGCCCGTCGCCGTATTCCGGCGCCCTGAGTTCGCCCCGGCCGGCTGGTCACAGGGGCATCTGATTTTTATTCTTCTTATTTCCAACCACTTACGCAGTGGCATGTTCGGGAATACAGGGTCCGTCCGACCTAGGATCGAGTTGAGAGTAGGCGAGTGACCAAACGCTTACTACCAAGGAAAACCGATGGACCCGATCATCATCATCATCATCGAGCTGTTGTAGTTCAAACGGCGCAAGCCGCTTGCCTTCGTGCGTAACAGCCGCACGCCGCCAAAATTGAAACGTCAGTACTAGACTCGCTCAGTATATCGTCTGGTATGATTTCTAGGAGTACTCCCGCTAAGGGTACTCCTAGGAGCGCCAGGTCCGCTTCTCTTGATTCGTACTCTCATTCAACGAAGAAATGCGCACCGCCGGTTTGCTGTTTCTCCTTCTTCCGCCTGTTTTCTACACAAATTCCCTGCGGTGGCCGCCCCCGGAAAAGGTTTCTTCCGTTTTCGAACTGGCCTGGAAAAACCAGGAATACACCCACTTTAAAGAAGCAGCGGCCCGTAGTACGGCACAGACCGATTACCGTTCCGCGGCCGAGTACTATGGCCAAGGCGCCGAAGCCGCCCTGCGCCGGGGCGACCGCTCCTCGGCAGCCCGTTTTTTTGTCAACCGCGCCAGTAACCTCATGGCGGAGGGCCGCTACCGGGACACGCTCACCACCTACCAGCAGGCCCGCCACTATGCCACCGAGGCGCAAGATAGCCAAACCAGTCAGACCGTCTACTTCGGCCTGGCGAACCTGTACATGGCCTTCGGCGACCGAACCGCCGCCGCTCTGGCGGCCCGGCAGGGGTTACAGGCGGTACAGTATACCGATCAGCCCTCCCTGCGCATGTCGCTGTACCTAATCCTGGGCCGGCTCGAGATCCGCGAGCAGCGTCTCGACAGCGCCCTGCCCTATTTCTTCGAAGCGATCGCCACCGGGCAGACCCTGGACGCCCAGCGGCCGGCCAGCAAGCAGTCCCACGAGGCGGAAGCCTGGGATAACCTTGGCTTTGAAATGATGCAGTTCGGCCGTTTGGACACCGCCGAAGAGGCCTTCTGCCGGGCCTGGCGGCTGCGTCAGCTACGGGCCGATCCGCGGTTACCGCAGTCCTACGCGCTCCTGTCGAGTGTGTTTTACGCCAAACGAGACCTGCCGCGGGCGAAGTTCTGGAACGAACGGGCGGCGCGGCAAGGCGCCGCCCCACGACTCCGCAAGCCCTGGATGCTCGAGCACCGGCGCGGCCAGATTGCCGAATTGGAGGGCGATGCGCAGGGAGCCCTCCAGGCCTATCAGAGAGCCCTCGTCGAAGCGCGGCGGTGGCGATCGGGATTGATTCCGTCCGACCATTTCTGGACGCACGGCGAGGTGGAGGTCAGCGACCTGTTCGACGACCTGCTGCGGGTCTCCGCGGCGCTGCCGCAGACGGCGGCGCTGCGGGAGACGACCTTTCAGGTCCTGCAGGAGAGCCACGCCTGGAGCATGCAGGCGCAGTTGGAGGCTTCCGCCAATGTATCGTCGCGGCTTCCGGCGGGCTATCAGGAGGAGCTAACCAGAGTCCGGCAGTTGGAGGCGCGGCTGCTGGGCACGGAGAATGCCGCGGCGCGGGCCGAGGCCGATCAGCGGCGGGTGCGGCTTCTTGAGATGGAGGCCGCCGCCGGGATGCCCGTGCAGATGAGCGGCAAGCCGGTCATGCGGCGGGATCCGCTCGAAGAGCAGGAAGCCGTTCTCACCTTCCATACGAGTG
The DNA here is from genome assembly GCA_019931245.1 of Bryobacteraceae bacterium CoA2 C42. Lineage (GTDB taxonomy): Bacteria > Acidobacteriota > Terriglobia > Bryobacterales > Bryobacteraceae. The sequence continues at coordinate 45,836 of JAINDL010000022.1, read as the reverse complement.
AACCGGCCTCGCAGTTATGGCTCCTGACCCGGCAGGGCCTGCAGATGACGCATCTGCCGGGGCGGAAGCAGCTGGCGGCGGCGGCGCGGGCCTTCCATCAGAGCGTGTATGCAAACGCGCCGGACCTGCGGGAGCAGGGCGCGCAACTGCTGAATCTGCTGCTCGGCTCGCTCCGGGAACCGGCCCTGGCGGCCACCCATTGGCGGATCGTGCTGGACAACGGGCTGTTTGACATTCCCTTTGCGGCTTTGTCCGTAAACAAAAGAGATTTTTTGGTGGAAAGTCACACTGTATTGCAGGTGCCTACTCTTGGCGTTTCGGTAACCGGCAAGCCCTTGCGTGGGTCTTGGCTGGGCGTTGCGGATCCAATCTTCAACCGTGCCGATGCCCGCTATCCCAAACCATCGCCCGCGTTCTGGCCCCACTGGCCGTTTGCGTCCGCTGGCACAGCGGGCTTGGAGCTCCCCCGTCTGCCGGCCTCCCGGCTGGAGGCGCAACAGGCGTTGACGATCTGGGGCGCGGGCCGTATCCTGAGCGGTCCGGCGGCCTCCGTGACGGGCCTGATGCAGGCGCTGCGGACCGAACAGCCGGCGGTTCTGCATCTGGCCACCCACGCCATTCCCCTGGCCGCGGCGGGCGCCCCGGAGACGACCGGTTTGGCGCTCAGCCTGGGAGAGGACGGACAGACACGATTCCTAGGCCAGCGGGACATCGTCACGCTCTCCTCGGCCCCGGCGCTGGTGGTGATGAGCGCCTGCCATTCCGGCCAGGGCGAACAGCGCCCCGGGGTGGGGGTGGTCAGTTTAACCCGTTCCTGGCTGATGGCCGGCAGCGAGAACGTCATGGCCACCTACTGGCCCGTCAAGGATGACGCCGGCCCCTTTTTCACGACTTTTTATCGTCATGTTGTGCAGGATGCTGCGTTGGAATCCCCCCACGGCGGCCGCTTTGCCGTTGCCGCCGCACTTCGCCGTTCGCAACAGGCCTGCCTTCGCTCGGGAACCTTCCGGGCGGAGCCCCGGTACTGGGCAGGCTTTTTTTTAGCAGGAAAAGGATAAGCTTGTGATATTCGCCGTGGGTGATCCACCTAACATCCCAGACAATTCGGAAACAGCCTCTTCCCCGAACGATGCCGTCAACTGGAACGACCTCGTCGCCGCCGTACAGCGGGGAGACAACGAGGGAATGGAGCGGCTCTATGCCGTCTTCGCCCGCGGAATCCGCTTTCTGCTCATTCGCCAATTGGGCTATCAGGACGTCGAAGATAAGATTCACGACACGTTTCTGATTGTCGTCAACGCCATCCGCCGGGGCGACCTCCGGGAACCGGAACGGCTCATGGGTTACGTACGAACCGTTGTGCGACGGCAGGTCGCCACGCACATCGACGGCCTCGTGCAGAGCCGGCGCGATATGGGCGACGTCGAACTCGGCTACAAACTGGTGGACGACCGGCACGACCCGGAGGCCGAAGTGCTGGGCAAACAGCGCTTCCGCATCATGGAACAGATCCTGCGCGCCATCTCCCGGCGCGACCGGGAAATCCTGACCCGGTTCTACCTGCACGAACAGACCCAGGAGCAGATCTGCGCCGAAATGGGGCTGACCGAAACGCAGTTCCGGCTGCTGAAATCGCGCGCCAAAGCCCGCTTCGGCGAGTTGGGCCGGCGGAAACTGGGCAACAAGCCGCCCGAACCCAAGAGCTTCCGGCAGACGGGCGGCCAGTAAAAAAGCCCCTTGACGGCAGGGCAGGGCCAAGCGGACAATAGCCTTTATAGCGAACAAAAGGCGAAAACATGGCCCTCCCTATTCTGTCCCTGGCCGAACTCACCCGGCGCAAACCTCCGGCCGTGGAGCTGTGCGCCTATACGCCCGCCAGCCTGGCGGCACTGGTGCCGGGCCTGGCGCCGGGCACCATTACCGAGATTACCGGGGCCCGGTCGTCGGGGCGCACCGCTCTGGTGCAGGCGGCCCTGGCGGCGGCGACCCAGGAAGGCGAGCTGTGCGCCTTAGTGGACGGGGGCAGCACCTTCTGCCCGGCTTCGGCGCAGGCGGCGGGGATAGTGCTCGACCGGCTGCTGTGGGTGCAGTGCGGGCGGCATCTGCAGCACAGCCTGCAGGCGGCGGATCTGATTCTGAGCGGGGGCGGGTTCCGGGTGATGGTGCTCGACCTGTGCGAGTTCCGCGCCGAGGAGTTGCAGCGGATTCCCCACTCCCGGTGGCACCGCTTCCGGCTGGCGGTGGAGCAGACGCCGGGCATGCTGCTGATTACCGCCGGGCAGCCGGTGGCGCGGCAGTCGGCGACGACGCAGATTCAACTGGCGCCGCGGACGGCGCACTGGAGCGGGAATCTGCTGCGGGGATTGGATTTGGAAGCCAGCCTACGCAAGCCGGTCCGGGCGGAGACGGCGCGGCTGCGGGTACTGGCGGGATGAGCGATGTTTGTCTGTATCCATCGCCGGCGCGGCCCGGCGGAGCATTTGCCGGTATTGGCCGCGCAGTTCACCAACGGCCATGAAGCACTGGACGAAGACACGATTGTGTTCTCCGTAGCCGGGCTGGGACGGCTGTTCGGCCCGGCGCCGCAGTTGGCGGCCGAGATCGCGCGGCAGGGCGAGACGTTGGGCGTGGCGGGCAACATCGCCCTGGCGCGGCACCCGGATACCGCGGCGCTGGCGGCCCGGCACTGCGCGGGGGTGACGGTTCTCGAGCCGGGGCGGGAGGGCGAGACGCTGGGTCCGCTGCCGGTGGAGGTGCTGCCGGCGAGTCCGGCCATTCTGGATACGCTGGCGCGGTGGGGCGTCAAAACGATCGCCGACTTTCTGGCGCTGCCGCCGCTGGGGGTATTGGAGCGGCTGGGAGAGGAGGGTGGACGGCTACAGGCGCTGGCCGAAGGCCGGGGCGAGCGCGTGCTGCAGTTGACGCGGGCGGCCAGAGAGTTTCTCGCGGTGCAGGAGTTGGAGTCGCCGGTAAGCAATCTGGAGCCGCTGCTGTTTGTGCTCTCCGGTTTGCTGCACGATCTGGTCCGGGAGGTGACGTCGACCGGAAATGCCGTCATGGAGTTGAGCCTGCAGCTGGAGATGGAGCGGTGGGAGGTGAGTGAGCGGACCATCGGCTTCCCTACCCCGGTGCAGGACCCGCGCGTTCTGCTCAAGCAGGTGCAGTTGGCGCTCGAAGCGGACCGGCCGGCGGGGCCGGTGGTGGGGGTGCGGCTGGAGCTGCGGCCTACCCCACCGCGCGTGGTGCAACGGGCGATGTTCAGCCCGAACGCGCCGGAGCCGGAGCGGCTGCAGACGCTGCTGGGGCGGCTGGCGGCGTTAACCGGGCAAGGCACGGTGGGTTCGCCGGAGCTGCTGAACACCTACCGGCCGGATGCCTGGCGGCTGCGGCAGCGGAATCTGTTTGCGGCAGGGACGGGGACGGCCGCCGCCCCGGCGCCGGCGCTGCATTTGGCGGTGCGCCTGTTCCGGCCGGCGCTGCCGGCGCGGGTGCGCCTGGTGGAGGGACGGCCGGCCGCGTTGCGGGCAACGGGGGTGGAAGGGGCGGTGGCGGCAGCGGCGGGGCCGTGGCGGACAACCGGCGAGTGGTGGGCCGAGACGGCGTGGGCGCGGGATGAGTGGGATGTGGCCGTGACCGGGGCGGGGCTGTACCGGATCTACCGGCAGCATCCGGGCGAGGTCTGGTTTGTCGACGGGGTCTATGACTAAGCGCCAAAACGGGCGATTTCGCCCCACGTTGCGGCGGTGGCCTGCGCATAGTCCTGCGGCGAGAGCAGGATCTGCGCGCCGCGGACCCCGGCCGAAATAGAGATGACGTCCCAAAGCTGGGCGGTCTCGTCGAGAAACACCGGAAAGTCCTTTTTCGGACCAAGAGCCGTGACACCGCCGCGGATGTAGCCGGTGAGCGGCTGCACCTCTTTGAGGGGGACGAGTTCCACCTTGCGGTCGCCGCTCAACTTGGCGAGCGCCTTCAGATCGAGCTCCGTGTTACCAGGGATGACGGCGAAACAGAGGCCTTCCCGGTCGCCGCGAACGAGAAGCGTCTTGAAAACCTGCTCGGGCGGCAAACCAACCTTAGCCGCGACGGTGATGGCGTCGAGATGATCCTCGTCAACCTCATAGGTACGCACCTCGTGGACGATTCCCTGGGCCTCAAGCAGGCGGACGGCGTTCGTTTTCATGTCGCTATGCCTTATTCTAAAGGCCATGCGCTGGTTTGTTTTTCTATTGGCGGCCGCCATGGCGGCCCAGACCCCGGACGCCTGGCAGAAGAAGGGGGAAGACGCGTTCCGCGCCGGCAAGTTCGCCGAGAGCGTGGCGGCTTTCGATGAGGTGCTGAAGCTGGTGCCGGGCTACGCGCCGCAGCACTGGCAGCGGGGCATTTCGCTCTACTACGCGGGCCGGTTTGAAGACTGCCGGAAGCAGTTTACGCTGCACCGGACGGTGAATCCGGAGGACGTGGAAAACGCCGTGTTCCACATGCTGTGCGCGGCACGCATTGACGGGCTGGCCAAGGCGCGGGCGAATCTGATTCCGATTACGGCGGACACGCGGCCGGGCATGATGCAGGTGCACGCATTATTTGCGGGCACCGGGACGACCACGCAGGTGATGAACGCGGCCAAAAACGGCGGATCGACCGGGATGTTCTACGCCTTCCTCTACCTGGGCTACTACGAGGAGACGGCCGGGCGGCGCGAGGCATCGAAGCAGTACTTCCGCGAGGCCAACCGGCTGGCCGGGGCGGACTACATGGGCGATACGGCGCGGGTGCACTGGAAGGCGCTGCAGGAGGGAAAACTGCCGTAACGGGCAAGAGTCCCGGCGAGATGATGGCGGCCGTCATCGCCAACCTCGAGGCGAGAACCGGCAAGCCGCTGGCGGAGTGGATGGCGATTGTCGCCGCGAAGGGGCCAGCGACGCCCGCGGCGCGGAAGCAGTGGCTGAAGCAGACCTACGGCCTCGGCCAGAATACGGCGATGGCGATTCTGAGCAGCCTGGACGGGTCGGCGGCGGCGTACGCAGACGCCGCGGGGCTGGTGGAGGCGCAGTACGCCGGGCCCAAGGCAGGGCTGCGGTCGCTCTATGAGACGTTGGCCGCCCTGGCGCGGGACCTGGGGGCGGACGTGACGCTGAAGCCGTGCCGGACCTACGTGACGATCGCGCGGCGGAGCCAGTTTGCGGTGATCCAGGCCACCACGCGGACGCGCCTCGATCTGGGCCTGAGCTTACGGGGCATCGACTGCGACCTCGCGCCGGCCCGCAACCTGGGCGGCGGAGAGGCGATTACGCACCGGATCCCCATTGCCGATGCGGCCGGCATCACGCCGGCCGTGCGGGAGTGGCTGCGGCGGGCCTACGAACTCAACGTAAAAAGCGACGGATGAGGTTGTTCGTACTGGGGAGCACCGGATGGCCCTGACGGCCGGAGTCGGCATCCGGCCAAGCGTGCGAAGGCGGCGGGTGACGTTGGCCGTGCTGGGAGTCGCCGCGCGGCGGCGTCGCGACCGGGGCCTCACCGGGATTGCAAGGCATCGACCCCGGGCCGACAAATTCAACGCAAAAAACGGCGGATCACGTTGGCCGTGATGCGGGAAACATCGGCGTCCGGAAACAGCGCCGAGACCCAGGTGATCGATCCGACCGAGAAAACGGCGCCGCCGGAGGGCGTATCGAAGGTAACGATTTCGGCGCCGCCGTCGTCGACGTTCGTGCCCTTGGCGAGAAGGACGGTGTTGGGCGGCGACGACGCGCTGCGCTTGTCCGTCTCGTGGCCGGAGGCGCCGCCGGGAACGCGTTCGTGGAGCGTCTTGTGGCCGAACTCGTCGCCGTTCTTAAGGCCCGTGCCGGCGAAGATCCAGTGCTCGGCGTCGATGACGCGGTATGGCGCCGAGGTCATGATACCGGTCTCGGTGCAGACCACGCCGAGGAGGTTGGCTTCCGACTCCAAAGTGCGGGCCATGCGGCTTTCAAACCGGCCGCACATCTCGCCGTGCTCGCTGTACAGATGCGACAGGCAGCGCATGGTGCCGTCGGCCGCCAGCGTGACCTCGCAATTCAGGCCGTTGCCGGCGAGGTAGAGGAACTTGCCGCCCCGCTCAAACACCCAGCTTTTGACGCGCAGATACATCTCCCGCGTCCAGTATTCGGGATGGACGGCGACGATCAGCATTTGATAAGCATCGAGGTCGAGGGTGCCGTCGTGGAGTTGGGCCTCGGCGTAGAGGTCGTAGTCGAAGCCTTCGCGTTCGAGCCAGCCGTACAGGCGCCACTCGCCGGGGGCCTGGCCGCATTGGACGCGGCCGGGAATCGGGTCGGTGATTTCGCCGTCGATGAGTAAGTGGTTATTGGGCTCGGGACGGTCAAAGGCGAGCGGAAGATACTCCTCATCGGCGGGGCGCCAACTGCCGAAGGGGAGGCCATCGGTGTAACGGCTCAGGTCCTGGCGGGAGTTGACCACCGGGGTAGCCGGCAGGCCGGTGGGATTGACATAGTTACTCCGGCCGCCGTAGTTATTGTAGGCGTTCCAGTTATTCGTGGCGGCCAGCACGGCGATCTTCGCGGTGGGCTTGGCGGGCGACACGACCCAGGGGAAGCTGAAGGAGCGGCCCGACGGGGTGCGGGCCCAGAGGTAGTAGAGCCCGGAGCGTTCGGGGGCTTCTACGATGGGGGGCGAGGGGTAGCCGTCGTTGTTCCAGTGGACCCCGGTCTGGGTGAAGTCGCCGTCGGGCAGAATCTGGCGGTTGGCCTGGGGGCCATGTTCATCCACCCAGCCGACCATGCGGACATACTCTTTCTTGAGACCGTAGCGCCAGAGCGTCAGTTGATACTGCTCGTTCGAATGGACGCGGTATTCGCTCTTCCCGCCGGCGACGGCCCACTTCGGCCACATATAGCCAAGGAGACCATCGGCGAGGAGGCGGAACCGCGGCGGGGTGGTAAGGTCAACCGTGACGGTTTTGGCGCCGTAGCCGTCCTTGGCGAGAGTAACTGTGTAAGTGCCGGGCGGCAGGTCGCCGTAGAAGGCGCCGCGGGCCGAGGAGTGCAGAACGGTAATCTCGCCGGAGGCCGATGCAAAGTCGGCGATGACCCCGGGCAGGGCGAGGTACATCTCGTCGCTGACGTAGGCTAGAACACGCATGTTCCTCAAATTGTATAGCATGGGCCTGATGCGACTTTTTGCGGAAATGAACCGGGAGCAGCTGCGCGCGGCCGCTCCGGAGAGCCTGGCGATTCTGCCGATCGGGGCCACCGAACAGCACGGACCCCACCTGGCGACGGGCATGGATTTTCTTACCGTCGAGCGGATTACGCGCGCGGCGGCCGAGCGGAGCGGCGTGGCGGCGATTGTGACGCCGACGCTGCCGTTCGGCTCCTCGCACCACCATCTGGTGTTTGGCGCAACGCTGTCTCTGGGCACCGAGACCTATCTGGCCGTCTTGAAAGATCTGCTGAACTGTTTGGTCGACGACGGGTTCCAGCGGATTTTTGTCGTCAACGGGCACGGCGGCAATCAGGATCTGATGCGGCTGGCGGCGCGCGATGTGCGGCGGGAGCGGAACGTGCTGCTCGGGTGCGCGGCGTACTGGGGCGTGCGGGGGCCGGGCCACGCCGGCGAGTGGGAGACGTCGCTGATGATGGCGGCGCGGCCGGAGCTGATTGACCTGACCGTCGATTTCTGGAACCCGGCGCGGGAGCCGGACTGCCGGCAGGAGCGTCCGGACTTCTGGAAGGCGATTGACGGCTATACGGACGACCCGCGGGCGGCGACCGTCGAGCGGGGCGAGGCGTTGACCGAAGAGATTGTCACCGAACTGGCTGGCATTTTCCGCGATTTCGTGATGAAGTAAGGGGCCTATGACTCGCCGAGAACTGCTGGCGTTGGCGGCGGCTACCGCCGGAGCGCCCGTAATCGATACGCACGTACACCTGTGGGAGCCCGCCAAGTTCCCCTATCATCCGAAGGGGACTTACGCGCCGCCGGCCGAACCGCTTGAGCCCTACGTCGCCTTCGTGAAGAAGGCCGGGATTGCCCACACGGTGATCGTGCATCCGGAGCCCTACCAGGACGACCACTCGTATCTGTGGCACTGCCTGCGGGAGCCACGCTTCAAAGGGACGCTGCTGCTCGACCCGATCGATCCGGCGACCCCCGGCAAGATGCGGGAGCTCGTCAAGGCGCATCCCCAGCGGCTGGTGGCGCTGCGGATTCACGCCATGAACAGTGCGGCCGAGCCGCCGGCGCGGAGCGGGCCGATCAAGAACCGCGACCTGGCCGACCCGGGCGTGGCGGCCTGCTGGAAGACGGCGGCGGACCTCGGCCTGGCCATCCAGATGCACTTTGTGCCGGACCAGGCGGCGAAAATCGGCGCGTTGTGCGCGAAGTTTCCGGGCTTGACGGTGGTGCTGGACCACATGGGCCGCTGCGGTACGAAGCGGGGCGGCATGGAGGCCGTCATGGCGCTGGCCCGGCACCCGCGGACGATCTTCAAGTATTCGGGATGGAGCTACTTTGAGACGCCGGTGGCGCCGGTGGTCAAGCGGGCCTACGAGGCGTTCGGGCCGGAGCGGATTCTCTGGGGCGGATTGGGCATGAACGCGGCGGAGTACGCAAAGAGCCGGGCGCTGTTCGCCGAGCACTGGGCGTTTGCCACGGCCGCCGAGCAGGCGAAGATTCGCGGCGGCAACGCGGCACGGATCTATGGATTTTCGGCCCGGCCTTAGCACTCCTTAACCCGATTGACCGAGTAGGCGTGGCGCGAGTGGGGTTAAAGAGAGCATGAAACACCTCACTTTACTCTTCGCACTGAGCACGCTGCTGCTCGCCCAACCGCGCCGTGGCGGGCCCGCGCTGGCAATGCTGGACACCGACCAGGACGGCGAGATTAGCGCGGCGGAATGGCAGAAGGCTCCGGCCGCTTTGGCGAAATTGGATAAGAACGGCGATGGCAAGGTGTCGCCCGAGGAGCTGCGCCCGCCGGGCCCGCCCCCGGGCGGCGGTGACGACGACAGGGTTGCCCGGATGCTGTCGTTCGATAAAGACGGCGACGGGAAGCTGAGCGCGGCGGAGTTGCCCGAGCGGATGCAGGGCTTGATGGCGCGGGCGGACAAGAATGGCGATGGCTTTCTGACGAAGGAGGAGCTGACGGCAGCGGCGCCGCCGCGGGGCGAAGGCGGGCCACGGGGTGAAGGCCGGCCACGGGGTGAAGGCGGGCCACGCGGCGGCAGAATGCGGATGGACCCCGTCCTCGCCGCCGTCGATACCAATCAGGACGGCACGCTGTCGGCGGCGGAGATCCAGGGCGCCGCGGCGCAGATCGCCAAGCTCGATAAAGACGGCGATGGGAAACTGACGCGCGAAGAGATCCGTCCGGCGTTTGGCCGCCGGGGCGAAAGGGAACGCCGTCCGTGACGCGGCGGCAGTTGCTGTTAGCCAGCCTGGGCGGACGCGGGGAGCCGGTGTTCGCCTTCGGGCACGAGAGTGTATTGGGCACTTCGCTCGACCTGCAGTTTGCCGCGGACTCCGCAGCCGATGCCGAACTGGCCGAGGAGATGGTGCTGGACGAAATCGAACGGCTGCGCGGGGTGCTGAGCACGTGGGACCCGGATTCGGAAGCGAGCCGGTTTCTCCAGCGACGAAACGAAGCCACCGAGGTCTCCGCCGATCTGGCGGCCGTGCTGGGGGCTTTCGACACCTGGCGCGAACGGACGGGCGGCGCGGTGGACCCGGCCGTAGGGGCGGCGATCGTGCCGTGGGAGGGCGCGAGCCGGGCGCCGGACGCCGGGCAACGGGCGGCGGTGGTGGCCGCGATCGCCCGGCGTCATTGGCAGCTGGAAGGGCGCGTGGCGACGCGGCTGGGATCGACGCCGCAGGTCTTCGCCAGCCTGGCGAAGGGCTATGTCATCGACCGGGCTCTGGACGCGGCGATGGCCGGACCGGTGCGGGGCGCGTTGCTCAACCTGGGCGGCGACCTGGCCGTGCGCGGCGCTCTGCGGCCGCGTATCGATGTGCGGAGTCCCGGAGAGGGGACGGCGGCGCAGGTGACCGTGCAGGATCGGGCCATGGCCACGAGCGGCGACTACCGGCGAGGCTACACGATCGGCGGGCAGTGGTACTCGCACCTGCTCGACCCGCGGACGGCGATGCCGGCCACCGCCGTTCGCAGCGCCACGGTAACGGCGCCCGAGGCGGTGACGGCCGGCGCGCTGGCCACGGCGCTGGCCGTGATGGAGCCGGCCGAAGGGCAGCGGCTGGCCGACAGCGTGCCCGGGGGTGGAGTATCTGCTGATCGCCGCCAACGGGCGGCCGGTAGTGAGCCGGGGTTGGGGCGCGCTGGCGCAGACGCCGCCGCCGAACGCCATGGAGTTGGTCGTGGAGTTCGAAATCGCCCGCGTCGACGGGCAACGCTACCGCCGGCCCTACGTGGCCGTGTGGATCGAAGACGCCGTGTGGATCGAAGACGCCGTGTGGATCGAAGACAAAGACCGGTTTCCGCTGCGGACGCTGGCGTTCTTGGTGGAGAAGTCGCGCTGGTGGCCGGACCTGCGATCCTGGTACCGGGGCGACCGCCTGCGGGCCATGGCCGAGGGGACCGAGATCTCCGCCACGGTGGCGAGCGCAACGCGGGCGCCGGGCAAGTGCACCGTGAAGTGGGACGGCAGGGATAGTCAGGGCAAGCCGGTGAAGCCGGGGCGGTATGCCGTCTGCATGGAAGCCGCGCGGGAGCATGGCACCTATCAACTGATCCGTCAGGAAATGGAGTTCAACGGTACGGCGCAGTCCGTGCCGCTCAAAGGCAATGTCGAAATCGCCGCAGCAAACCTGGAATACCGAAAAGCTACGCGCTGAGCCGGCCCGCGGCGCATGGCGGCGGCGCACAGCAACGGCAGCGCGCTGGCTGCATATCTACGGCTCGATGGTGAGCTTGTCGCTGCTGCTGTTCTTTTCGGTCACCGGGCTGACCTTAAACCACGCCGACTGGTTCGCGGACGCGGAGCGGACGGCGCAGTTCCGCGGGCAGGTCCCCACGGCGTGGACGAAGGGCGAGTTGGCGAAGCTCGAAATTGTGGAACATCTGCGGGGGAACCACGGGATCAAGACCGGCCTCAGCGAGTTCCGCGCCGAGGAGGGCCAGGCGGCGGTCTCGTTCAAGGGGCCGGGCTACACGGCCGATGTCGTGATGGACCGGGCGACCGGCCGCTACGAGGTGACCGAGACGCGCATGGGGCTGGCCGCAGTACTCAACGACCTGCACAAGGGCCGCGACACGGGCCCGGCCTGGAGCCTTCTGCTGGACGTCTCCGCCGGGCTGATGGTGCTGGTGTCGGCAAGCGGCCTGGTGCTGCTGTGGTATCTGCAGCGCAATCGGGTAGCGGGGCTGTGGACCCTGGTGGGCGGTACGCTGGCCTGCTACCTCGTCTATGCGATCTGGGTACCCTAAGCGGGAGCTGACTTACTTGTTGAGCACTTCGTCCAGATTCAATAGCTGATTGGCGAGCATGGTCAGCGCGGCTCCTTCGGCCGGTGCGACCTTCGCATCGACGGGCGCTTCGCCGGCGGCCAGAAGTTTCTTCGCATCGGCGGGGTTCGAGTCGTAGTAGCGGAGATAGTCCTGATAGGCCTGCCGGGCGATCTGCCGTTCGGGATCGGCCAGCGGCCGCTGCAGCACCGCCGCGGCCAGGAAGTCGGCGCGGGGGTCGAACTCCGCGCCGGCGTGATAGGCGCGCTGGCCGAGCACGCGGGCGGCTTCGACGAACTGGGTGTCGTTCATCGTGACGAGGGCCTGGAGCGGGGTGTTGGTGCGTTCGCGGCGGACCGTGCAGGCTTCGCGCGTCGGGGCGTTGAAGATATCCAGGCTGGCCGGCGGGGCGCTGCGCTTCCAGAACCAGTAGACGGAGCGGCGGTAGAGTTTGTCGCCGGAGTCGGGCTTGTAGAAGCGAGTGTTCGAGCCGTTCATGGCGACGGTCTCCCAGACGCCGGCGGGCTGGTAGGGCTTCACGCTGGGGCCGCCGAGTTGGGGCGACAGCAGGCCGCTTGAGGCGAGAGCGTAGTCGCGGATCATCTCGCCGTCCATGCGGAAACGGGGGCCGCGGCTGAGCAGACGGTTTTCGGGATCTTTGGCGAGCTTATCGGGCGTGTGGAGGGCCGCCTGGCGGTAGGTGGCCGAGAGCATCACCTGCTTATAGAAACGCTTCATGTCCCAGCCGTTGTCGCGGAAGTCGATGGCGAGCCAGTCGAGCAACTCCTGGTTGACGGGCGGCTGGCCCTGGCTGCCGAAGTCTTCGGCGGTACGGACAAGGCCATCGCCGAATAGCTCCTGCCACATGCGGTTGACGGCGACGCGGGCGGTGAGCGGGTTGTCCTGGCTAACCAGCCACTGGGCGAGGCCGAGGCGGTTGCGGGGCAGGCCGGCGGGCATGGGCGGAAGGACGCTGGGGGTATTGGCTTCGACGCGGTCGCGCTTCTGGTCATAAGCGCCGCGGTAGAGCACGTGCGCGAACGGCATCTGGCCTTCGCGCTCCTGCATGACGTGGGTGACGGCGCCGCGGCGGGCGATGGCCTTGGCTTCAAGCTGAAGCTGGGCCTGTTCGGCGGCCAGTTTCTGATAGGCCGGGTCGCGGTGGAAGAGGTAGTAAGTCCGCAGCGCTTCGCGGTCTTCGCTGCGGCGCAGGGTGGCCCAGTCAGCCAGCAGACGGGCTTCCGTTTCGCTGGCGACGCGCTTGAAGATGCGGAAGTCGGCGATCTCACCGCCCGGCAGCGCCTTGCCGAGGATGAGGGGAGCGGCCGAATCGATGCGGCCCGGGAGTTCGACGTTCTGGTTGCCGCCGCCCTGGGTGGGAATGGCGCGGCCGTTGAGATAGAAGCTGAGGCCGGACTGATGGCGGGAGCCGTCGTAGCTGACAACGATGTGGTTCCAGGTGCCATAGACCAGTTGGTTCAGGTGGCCGGCGCGAATCTCAATATTCCGGCCCTCATCGCCAACCAGGCGGAAGGCCGAGACCCGGCTGGCCACGTCGATATACCAGCCGCGGCCCTTGTCGGCGGCGTCCTGCTGCGAGGCGATGACGTAGGGCTGCTCGGTCTTGGGGAAGTAGAAGGAGACGGCGATGGTGAAGGGCTGGTCGGCGAGCAGCTTCGGGGCCTTCGGCACGGGCTGGCCCTCGGTGGCGATGGGGAGCCGGGCCGGCAGGGCGTAGAGTTGGTCTTTGGTGGGTAGCGGGTGAGCGGCGATCGTCTTTTTTGCGGAACGAAGCCAGCGGTCAAAGCGCGGGTCCGGGTTCAGGCGGCGGCGTTGGAGTTCGGCGTTGAGGGCGGCCCGGCGGGCGGAGACCTGCTCCCAGCGGGCGCGGTCTTCGGCGCGGGGGACGACGAGAACGGGGGGCGTATCGGGGATGTTGTCGTCCATCACGTTCTGCGTGGTGTTGCGGAAGAAGGCGCCGAGGGAGTAGAAATCCTTCTGCGTGATGGGGTCGAATTTATGGTCGTGGCAGGCGGCGCAGCCGACGGTCATGCCGAGCCAGACGGCGCCGACGGTATCGGCGCGGTCCTTGGCGTAGATTTCGGCGTACTCGTCCTCGATCAGGCCGGCTTCGTTGGTGGTGGGGTTGCAGCGCTGGAAGCCGGTGGCGATGCGCTGTTCGAGCGTGGGGTTGGGCAGCAGATCGCCGGCGAGTTGTTCGGTGGTGAAGCGGTCGAAGCTGAGGTTGCGATTGAAGGCCTGGATGACCCAATCGCGGTAGGGCCACATTTCACGGTAGTTGTCGACGTGGATGCCGTGGGTGTCGGCGTAGCGGGCGGCGTCGAGCCAGAAGCGGGCGCGGTGCTCGCCGTAGCGCGGGGAGGCCAGCAGCGTGTCGAGGAGCTTTTCGTAGGCCTGGGCGGAGGAGTCGTTCAGGAAGGCCGCGAGGACGGCGGGTTCCGGCGGCAGGCCGGTGAGGTCGAGCGCGGCGCGGCGGGCGAGGGTGCGTTTGTCGGCTGCGGGGGCGGGGGTGAGGCCGAGGGGGCGGAGCTTGGCGAGGACGAGTTCATCGATGCTGTTGGCGGCGGGCCGCACCGGGGCTTCATAGGCCCAGTGGGCGGTCCACGGGGCGCCGGCTTCGATCCAGGTCTTGAGGGTGGCGACCTGTTCGGGCGAGAGCTTCTTATGCGACTGCGGCGGGGGCATGATGCGCTGCGGGCGCACGTCGGTGATGCGGGCCAGAATGGCGCTCCGCTTGGCGTGGACGGCGTCTTTCTGATCGAGCCGCAGGCCGGCCATGCGGGTGCTCGCATCGGGCCCGTGGCACTGGAAGCAGTTATCGGAAAGGATCGGCCGCACCTGGCGCTGGAAGTCCACGGCGGCAAGGACGGAGACAGAGGCGCAAGCAAGAAGCAGAGTACGCATACAACTCCAGTTTACTGCCGGGTTAATCGCCCGAGGTAGCGGGCGCGGGATTCGGGGCAGCGCCGCGGCGCTGCGTCAGCCACACGCCGGCGTCATCGAGCAGGCTGTAGACGACGGGCGTGAGAATCAGGGTCAGCAGCAGCGAGAGGCTCTGGCCGCCGATGACGATGATGGCGATGGAGCGGCGCTCTTCGGCCCCGGGGCCGGCGCCAAGCGCGAGCGGCATCATGCCGGCCACCAGCGTGATTGTGGTCATCAGGATGGGCCGCAGACGGTCTTTATTCGCCTGCAGGATGGCTTCAAGCCGGGGCAGACCTTCGCGGCGCAGGTTGTTGGTGTGGTCGATCTGCAGAATGCTGTTCTTCTTGACGACGCCGAACAACACGAGAATGCCGAGCGCGGAGTACAGATTCAGCGTCTCGCCGAAGAACCAGAGCGAAAGGAAGCCAAACGGTACGGCCAGCGGCAGGCTCAACAGGATGGTCACCGGATGGAGCAGACTTTCAAACTGCGAGGCGAGGATCATGTACATGAAGACCACCGAGAGCGCGAAGGCGAGCAGAAACTCATTGAGGGTCCGCTCGAACTCGCGGCCGCGGCCGACGATGGTGGTGGAGTAAGTGGCGGGCATGTTCATCGCCGCGGCGGCCTTGAACATTTCGGGCAGGCGGTCACCGAGGCCGAAGCCGGGCAGGACGTTGGCGCGGATGCCCACCTGCCGCTGCCGGTCGAGGCCTTCGATACGGTAGGCCGACATCGCCTCTTTCAGTTCCACGACGTTGTCGAGCCGCACCAGGCCAATACGCGATTTGTTCGATGGCACGTAGAGCTTCGAGACCGTCGCCATCGAGTTGCGATCCTGGTCCTTGAGCCGGACTTCTACGTCGTACTCTTCGGCGAGTTTGTCGTCGCGGAAGCGGGAGACTTCGTCATCGCCGCCGACCATGAGGCGGAGCGAACTGGCGATGTCGGCCGCGTCGACGCCGAGGTCGGCGGCGCGGTTGCGGTCGATGACCACGCGCAGTTCGGGCTTGTTCATGCGGAGCGTGGTGTCGATGTCGGTGAGGCCGGGAATGGTGAGCGCCGTTTTGCGGAGGCGCTCGGAGTAGGCATTGAGTTCGGTCAGTTCAGGGCCGCGGATGACAAAGTCGATGTCGTAGGGCGCCGAGCCCTGATTGAGCGATTGAATATTGCCAACGCGGGTGCGGATATCGGGAATCTGTTTGAGCTTGGCGCGGATGGCGGCCATGACATCGCGCTGCGAGTAGATCCCCTCGAACGCCTCGGCGGGCTTGCCGGCGAGCGTCTTCTGCCACAGGCGGGAGAGGGAAAAGACGCGATTTTCAATCGGCTCGAGCTGCACGTAGATGCGGCCGCTGTTGACCGACTGCAGGTAGCCGGAGCCCACCACGGCGACGACGTGTTTGATGCCCGGCATGGGTTTGAGGTCTTGGTAGGCACGGTCGAGCACGGCCTCCATCGACTGCAGGCTGGTGCCTTCGGGCGTATTGATGCTGACTTCGATTTCGCTCTCGTCGACGTTGGTGGGCAGGTACTCCTGACGGACGAGCCGGAACAGCGGCACCATGCTGCAGATGGTCAGCAGGCCGAGCGCGCTGATGGCCAGCCGATGGCGCATGGACCAGCCGAGAGCCCGCATGTACAAGCGCTCGATCATGCCATAAAAGCCCTTGCTGGTGGCATGCTGCGCTTCCCCGGGCCGCAGCATGCGGGAGCACATCATGGGCGTCAGGCTGAAGCTCACGACCAGCGAAACGAGGATCGCCACCGTGGCCGTCACGCCAAACGAGTACAGAAAGCGGCCCGAGATGGACGACATGAACGACACGGGCAGAAAGACCACGACCAGGCTGAGCGTGGTGGCCATGACGGCGAGGCCGATATCCTTGGTGGCCTTCACGGCGGCCTCCATGGGATGCATCTTTTTCTCGTCGACAAAGCGGAAGATGTTTTCAAGCACCACGATCGCGTCGTCAATCACCACCCCGACCATGAGCACGAGCGCCAACATGGTGATGTTGTTGAGCGTGAAGTTCAGCGCGCGCATGGCGCCGAAGGTGGCGATGATGGAGGCTGGAATGGCGACAGCGCCGATAACCGTCGCCCGCCAATCCTTCATGAAGAGAAAGACGACGAGCGAAGCCAGAATCGAACCCAGAATGAGATGCAGCAGCACTTCGTGGAAGGCCGCCTCGATGTAGCGGGACTGATCCTGCAGGATCTCCAGTTGCACGCCGGGGGGCAGCAGTTGGGTCACGCGCGCCAGGCGAGCCTTGACGTTGTTGACCACCTCGATCGTATTGGCGCCGGACTGGCGGCGGACTTCGAGCGCGACGGCGGGGCGGCCGTTGAAGCGGGCGGCGGTGCGCTGCTCCTTGTGGCCATCCTCGGCATAGCCGATGTCGCGGATTCGGACGGGGGAGTTGCCGATGGTGGCGACGACGAGTTCGTTGAAGGTCTTCGGGTCCGGGAAGCGGCCGAGGGTGCGCAGGACCAGTTCGCGGGCGCCTTCATCGACGCGGCCGCCCGGAATGTCGGAGTTCTGCCGGGCGACCGCGTTGCGGACGTTGAGAATCGGGATCTTGTAGGCCGCCAGGCGGTCGGCATCGACCCAGATGTTGATGGCGCGCTTCTGCCCGCCAACGAGTTGGACCTGGCCGACACCGCCCACGCTCTCAATCGAGTCCTTAATTTCGCGTTCGGCCGTTTCGTACAGTTCGCGCGGCGTCTTTTCGCCGCTGAGCACGAGCGTCATCACCGGGGAGGCATCGGTATCGAGCTTCTTGATCAGCGGCGGCTTGGCGTCGCGCGGCAGTTGGACGATGATGCCGGCGATGGCGTCGCGGACGTCCTGGGCGGCGAGGTCGATGTTGCGATTGAGATTGAAGGTGATGGTGACAATCGAGATCGATTCGGTGGAGGTGGACCGGATATTGTCGATGCCTTCGACGGTCGATACCGAGTCTTCGATGAAGCGGGTGACCGTGCTTTCGATCTCTTCCGGCGAGGCGCCGGGCAGGAGCGTGCGCACCGAGATGATCGGCATGTCGACATCGGGAAAGCGGTCGATGCCGAGTTTGGCGTAGGAGACCCCGCCGACGACCACCATGGCCAGGATGAGCATGACGGCGAAAACGGGGCGGGCAACGCAGACTTCAGCGAGCTTTTGCATCTAGTTTTCCTTTACGCGCAGACCCTTGGTCATCCGGTCGTTGGCCGGACTCACCAGGAGGTCTCCCGAGGCCAATCCCTCAAGAACCTCGATACGGTCGTCGTCGAGGCGGCGGCCGGTTTTGAGGACGCGGTCTTCGAGCACGCCCTGCTTGACGACAAACGCCCGCTCCGTGCCGGCGAACCCGAGCACGGCTTCGCGAGGTACCGAGATGCCCTGCGCCTCGGCGTTCAGCGTGATGGCGCCCTGGACAAAGGAGCCGGGGCGGAGGACGCCATCCGGATTGGGGATTTCGCCTTCGACGAGCAGCGAGCGGCCCTGGGCTTCAATGGCGGGGCTCAAACGCACGACGCGCCCGGACCGCACCACCGGCGCGCCTTCGAGGCGCACCTCGATGCGTTGGCCCTGTTTGACGCGCGCAGCGAGGCGTTCGGGAACGTCCAGACGCACGCGCAGCGGATTCTGGCGGACGAGCGTCAGGATGGGCGCGTTGACGCCGAGATACTCCCCGGGCGAGGCCGGGCGGCGGGTGACCGCGCCGGTGAAGGGTGCCCGGATGGTGCAATCGTCGAGTTGCTGCCGGGCCAGCGCGAGATTGGCGCGCCGTTCGCTGAGTTGGGCGCGGAGCTGCATGACGTCAGCGACGACCGCGGCATAGTGCGCCTCGACGCCATCGCGGCGCACCTGCGCCTTTTCAAACTCGATGCGGGAAACGACGCCTTCCTTCTGCAGCTTCGCCGTCGTGTCGAAGATGAACCGGGCCTCTTTCAAAGCCGCGGCGGCTTCCCGCACGGTCGCTGTGCGGGCGGGGTCGAACTCTTCGTCGGGGCGGTTCGACAGCGCCAGGCGGGCGCGGATCTGATCAACGGCCGCCTCGCTTTGCCGGACGCGGAACTCGTATTCGGTCTTTTCGAGTTCGGCTACGATGTCGCCGGCCTTGAGCACGCTGCCGAGATCGGCGTAGAGTTTGGCGACGCGGCCCGGCACCTTGGCCGAAACCGTCGTCAACTCTTCGGCGAACAGTTCGCCATTGGCGCTGATGACCTCAGGAAGCGTGGTGAGACTGACGGTGGTGGTTTTGACGGCCAGCGGGGCCGGGTCTGGCTTCGCCTTGGCGGCGCCGCCCTGGCTGTAGGGGCCGGAACAACTGGTTAGCAGGAGCCCGAAAAGGGAAAACGTGCCGAGAAATCGCATGAAAAAGGAAACCCTCATTCTTCCACAAACCACTTGCACAAACCACGCCGCCAGAAACAAGGCGTCAGGATCGCGGGGCCGGTTACCGCCGGCCAACGGCGCAGTATACTGCCTAAATGGCCGGTAACTCCCCAGGCATGGTTGGTGAGTTGAAGGAGCTCCGGGAGTTGGCGCCGGGTTCGTTGCACGATCTATTGATCGAGGAGACTGCGGCGTGGCGGCGGGAGCTGCATTGGGACTTCGAGCCCTCCGCCGCGCTGGTCCGGCAGTTTGCCGATGAGCAGACGCTGGGCGGCCACGCGCTCGTTTCCGGCCGCGAGGTGCTGGGCTATGCCTACACGGTGTCCGACAACGAGAAGGGCCTGATTGGGGATCTGTTCGTGCGGGAGCAGTACCGGACGGTAGAGCGGGAGAACCGTCTGCTGGCGGCCTGCGTCGATTCGCTGGCGAAGATGCGAGGCATCCGGCGGATTGAAGCGCAGATTCTTCTCCTCAAAGCCCCGCGGCCGATGCCGGCGGCCTACCACGACCAGTTGCAGGTTCACGAACGGCAGTTTCTGCAGTGTGCCCTGCGGCCCTGGCCGGCCTGGCCCTCCGGCGCCGCGCAGTCCCGCCTGGACATCGATTCCTGGCACAGCCGGTACCACGACGAGGCGGCCCGCCTGCTGGCCGATTCCTACGACGGGCATGTGGATAGCCAAATCAACGATCAGTATCAGAGCATCGGGGGCGCCCGCCGGTTCCTGACCTACCTCGTTGATTATCCGGGCTGCGGCGCCTTTGACGAGGAGGCCTCGCTGCTGGCCTGGAACCGCGATACGGGACGGCTGGTGGGCATGTGTCTGGCCAGCCGGGTCGCTCCGGAAACGGGCCATGTGACGCAGGTCTGTGTCAGTCCCTCGATGCGGGGCCGCGGGGTTGCCTTCGCCCTGATGGTAGACTCCCTGCGCGCCATGAGCGCCGCGGGTTGCTCACACTGCAGCCTGACGGTGACGAGCGCCAACCGGAAGGCGATTGGCTTGTATGAGCGGATGGGGTTTGTCCGCAAGCAAAGCTTTGCCGCCATGGTGTGGGACGGTATCCGGCCACCACGGCGGGGCTTTTTCTCCTAACCGGCGGACTCGTTACGCCTTCTCGGGATGGGCGCTGGCCCACTCCAGATACTCCTGGACGGAACGGAAAGTCTGGTGCTTGTACAACCGCCCGGCGTCTTCCACCGGAGCCGTCCAGTTGTACGTCCACGCATCGCCGGTCTCGGCCATCTTCCGGGCCAGACGGCGGTCGAGACTCGCCTCGAGCGCCTTCCGCTTCCCGATGAGATTGTTCTGCTGGTAGGGGTCCTCCTGCAGATCGTAGAGCACCCAGGGACGGTCGGCGTACCGGGCGTAGACGTAACGGTCGGTGCGGATCCCGCGCCAACCGCCCGCCGTGCCGTCGCCCGCGAAGGGGCCAAAGATCTGGAAGAAGGCTTCGCGCGGCCCGGTTCCCTTCCCGCGCAGCAGATCCCGGCTGAGGTCCTTGCCCTGCATGGCGGCCGGGACGCGCACCCCGGCCAGGCCGAGCAGCGTCGGGGCGAAGTCGACGTGGGTGAAGAAGGCCGGCGTCGTGGAGCCCGGAGCAATTTTCCCCGGCCAGCGGAGGAAACCCGGCACGCGGATCGACTCCTCCCACGGCTTGCGCTTCAGACGCTCGCCCTGCGAACCCAGCATGTCACCGTGGTCGGAGGAGTAGAGAACAATCGTGTTTTCGGCCAACCCCAGCGTCTCAAGAGCGGCGAGGATCTTGCCGGTGGCATCGTCAATCGCGGTAACCATGCCATAGTACTCGGCCATCTGTTCGGGACCCGGCACGCCGGGCTTGGCCTGCCAGTTGGGCCGCATGGTGAGTTTGGCGGGATCGTACTGCTTCCGGTACTCGGGCGGGGCCTTGTAGGGATCGTGCGGCGGCCCCCACTGGACCGTGAGATAAAACGGCTCGCCGGCGGCTCGCGCCTGCTGCAGGAACTCGATGGCGTAGTCGGCATAGGCATCGGCCTCGAACCGGTCGAGGCGAATCGGCTCGGGGGTATCGCGAAAGATGGTGTTGTTGAAGTGCTGATGGCTGCACTGGTTGGCGGCCCAGTATTGGTAACCCTGCCGGCGGGGTCCGGGCGGGACGAAGCCGGGCAGCCGCGGCCCACCGTCAAGATGCCATTTGCCGACGAAGCCGGTGCGGTAGCCGGCCGCCGCGAGCGCCTTCGCCAGCGAGGGGCCGTCTTCGCGCAGACGGAGATCATTGGCCACCATGCCGTTGCGGTGGCAGTACTGACCGGTCAGCAGAATCGCCCGGGCCGGGCAGCAGACCGGGGTGTTGGCGAAGGTGTGGGGGATGGTGAGCCCCTGCCGCGCCAGGGCGTCCAGATGCGGCGTCTTCACCTCCGCGTTGCCCAAACAGCCAACGGCTTGCGCGCGGTGCTGGTCGGGCATCAGGAACAGAATGTTCGGTCGAGTCGCGGGAGGCGGCGCGAGAGCGGCGGCGGAGGCCGTCGAAAGAAACTGCCGGCGGGTGGTGGCCATCGATACGGCAGTCTATCGTATGCCCGCGCCGAACGCCACGCCAGCTTAATTATTCCGGAAGTTGGCCGCCTTGGCTTCCCAGGGGCCCTGATGAACGCGCAGTTTGGGCCGCGCGGCGCGCAAGGCGGCTACCCCTTTCGCCGTCACGGCGGTCCCCTTCAGATCCACCTCTTCGAGGTTAGGGAAACCCGTCAGCAGATTGGCCGCGTCGTCATCAATGCGGTCACAACCTTCGAGCTTCAGGCGTTGCAGCTTGGTCAGCGCCTTCATCTTCTCAAGGCGCCGGGGCGTCACGCTCATCGCGCTCACCGTGGCAAACCGCGTCCCCTCCGAACCCACGCCAATCGAGGTACAGCCGAAGCGGAGTTCGCGCAGTTCGGTCAAGGTCAGAATGGCGTCGAGGCCGACATCGGACATGTTCACGGCCCAGACGTTGGAATCGGTACCCTGACGGCCGCTCAGATCGAGAAACTGCAAACCCCGCATCTGCCGCAAAGCCTGCAAGCCGGCATCGCCCAACTCATTGCCGCCAATGGTGAGCGCCTTCAGATTGGGCAGCACCGTCAGCCGTTCGAGACCGACATCGGTCAGCATCACCGAACCCAGGTCCAGGGACTCGAGCGTGGCGATGCCCGCGATATGGTCAAGCGAGGTGTCGCTGGCCTTGGTGCCGTGCAGATCCAGGCGCTTCAGCTTCTTCCAGTTCTTGAGCGCGGCTACGCCTTCATCCGTCACGTACTCGGCAAAACGAAGGTCCAGGTCCACGATCCCCGTCAGACTGCGCAACTCCTGCATCCCCTGGTCGGTCACCCGGGACAGCGCCAGGTTGAGCGAGGTCAGCCCCGGCATCCGGGCCACCTTGCGCATGTCCGCATCGGTCACCCAACTGGCCCGGAAATCGAGCCCGGTCACCCGGCCCGCCGCATCCCGCACCACGCTTCCCCCGGCATCAGCCACCCACTGCAAATCGGCAGCCCCTTCCACCGCCCGGACAGGCGCGGCAGCCAGCAGCACAAACGACAGAACGGCAGCGAATCTCATCTCAGCGGGTCCTCCGGTTCGGCAGCGCCGAATCACGATCAAAGACAATCTTGCAGGCGGGCAGCGCGCGCCGGATCTCCTCGTAGCCCTTCTCGGACAGGAGCGTGTGGTACAGGTTCAGCGATTGCAAGCCGGTCATGCTCTGGAACGCCGCCACGGCTTTGTCGGTCACGTTCGTGTTGTCGATGCTGAGGTCGGCTAACTTCGGCAGATTGCGCAGCAGTTCGAGGCCGGCATCGTTCAGCGCCGTATAGTCGAGCACGATCGTCTGCAGATTCCCGAGCGTCGCCAGCGTCTGCGCACTCACGTTCCCCGCCAGCGTCCGGAACAGCGTGATCCGTTCGAGCTTCGCGAGCGGCGCCAGCGCCGCCAGACCACCGTCGAGAAAACGCGTCTGGTTCAGATTCAAATCGCGCAGCCGGCTCCACTTGGCAATGCGGACCAGGGAATCGTTGCCGATATCGGTCCCGGCCAGATGCAGCGTCTCCAGTTGATCGAGCCCGGCGATCTGTTTGAAGCCGCCGTCGGTAATCTCGGTATAGCTCAGGCGCAGGCTGGTCAGCCCGGCCAGTTTACCGATGGCCGGCAGCGCCCTGTCGTCTAAACGCGTCGCGCCCAGGTCGAGTTCGCGCAGCTTGGGAAGCGAGGCGAGCGAGCCGAGTCCGGGGCCTTCGACGAGCGTACCCGCCAACCGCAGCACCTCCAGGCTGCTCACCTTGGCAATCTGCGCTAACCCGGCGTCCGAGACGGTGGTGTTGCTCACATCGAGCACCCGCAGCCGCGGCAGCGCCGTCAGCGAAGCCATCCCGAGATCACCCACCTGCGTCGCCTGCAGGTGCAACTCCTCCAGTTGGCCCAACCGCGCCAGGAAAACCAGTTGCGCATCGCTCACCGGTGTCGTCGACAGATCGACCGTCACCAACTGCCCCGCGCGCAGCACCGGCCGACCCCCGATGGCCGTCACCCAGGCCGCAATCGCCTCCGGCGTCTCCGTTGCCGGCCGGTCGGCGCCCGAATTCTTCGACCGGATGGCCGCCGCTCCCACATACTGCACCTTGGCCCGCGGCAGCGCCGCCCGCAGCGCTTCCACGCCATTGCCGGTCACGCGGCTGTAGCGCAGGTCGACGTCGGTCAGATTCTTCAGATTCTGCAGGCGCGCCAGGCCGGCGTTGGTGATCCGCGTCCGGTAGAGATCCAGACCACGGAGCTCTTTCATGCCTTCGAGTACGGCCAAGCCCTCGTCGGTCGCCTCGGCGCCGCGCAGATTCAGCACCCGCAACCGCGTAAGATTCCGGAAATGGGCGATGCCCTTGTCCGTCACGCGTACCCCGGAAACATCCAGCTCTTCGAGCTCCGTTAAGCCGGCCAGGTGCCGCATCCCCTCGTCGGTCACCAGCGAATCCCGCATCAGCAGGCGGCGCAGACCCTTCAGGTTGGCCAGGCTGGCCAGGCCCGCATCGGTGAAACGCGTATTGTTCAGGTCAAGACTGCGCAGCCCCGTGAAACCCGAAAAATCAACCTTCCCTACGCTGCACTGCGAACAGCGCAGGTCCCGCAACTTCTTCAAACCCTGCAGCGCCTGCAACCCCTTGTCCTTGATGTTGATGGTGGTGGCGAAATGCCAACCCACGAACAATCGTTCGAGATTGGTGAGCGTGGCGAGCGTGGCGAAAACGTCGTTGGCGTCTTCGTTGCCGCCCCCCGGGTTCCACACCGGACCGGGCAGGAACAGATCCCGCAGGCTGGTCAAGCCGGCCAACCGCTTCAGTTCCGGAGGCGGCATCACCGAGCCGGTCAGGTCGATCCCCGTGATGGTGACCTCACCCGGCGGCAGTTCGGCCAAGCTCCGCAGAGGCCGGCTGCCACCCTCGATTGTCACCGCCCCTTCCCAACGAATCACCCACTCGGCCAACTCGCGCCCGGAGGCGAGCGCGAGCGTTGGCAGCAAACCCAGCAGCAGAATCCGCAGCATGGCGCCTTAGGCCAACAGGCTGCTGATCTTCCGGGTCGCCGTGGGGAACTTCCCGATCCCGGCGCCCACGATCTCATCGGCCACGGTCAGATAAATATCGCCCGCCGTACCGGTCACCCGCGTATGGCGGCCCTTGGCCATCTTGCCCACCCCGCCGGCCACCAGCATCGCCAGGCCGCTGTTCTTGTGCGGATTAGCCTCGGCATGCTCGTGCACGAAAATCAGCGCCGTGCGGTCGAACACGCTGCCATCGCCTTCGGGAATCGACTTGAGCTTGGCGACCAGATAGGCAAACTCCTCGACGTGCCACTTGCAGATATCGCGTAGCACGCGCTGCCCTTCGGCGCCGTCGGCTCCGCTCACGCGCCCTTCGGCGTGGGTGTAGTCGTGATGGCGGGCCGAGGTGTAGCCGAGCCAGGGGAAACGCGAAATGCTCTGGCACTTGGTCAGCATGTAGGACGCCACGCGCGTCTGCCGCGTCGCCAGCGCCTGCACGAGCAGGTCGCTCTGCAGCTTGGCAATGCGGGGCCAGTCTTTCATATCGCCGTCAAAATCGGGGGCTTCCACCCGGCGGTACTCCTCGGGCAGCGCCGCAATGGCGCGCTCGAGATCGCGAATGCCGGCCATGTGCTCGTCGAGCCGGTTCTGGTCATCGGTCGGCAGCTTCTTCTTGAGCGCCGTGGCATCGTTCTGCACGGCATCGAGGATGCTGCGCTTGCGGTTCACCCAGCCCTCTTCCCGCTGCCCGAACAGGCGATCAAACAACCGGTGCGGAATCATCTCCGGCGGCAGCGCGCGTTCGTAGCCCGACCAGCTCATGTTCCGCTGCATGCTCTCGCCGAAGGACTCCTGCGCCACGCCAATCTGCAGCGAACGGAACCGGGACTCCCCGCCAATCCGGTTGGCGATCACCTGATCCACCGACGGACCCGAAGGGCCTCTCCCGGTGAACTGCGTACCCGTCATCAGGCCGCTCATCGAGTTGGTGTGGCCATTGCCCTGCCCGTTGGCGGCCGCGTTATCGACGCCGCTCAATACGTGGAAGTCCCGCCGGTAGGCCGCCAGCGGAGACAGGCACGGCGTCATCCGGTAGTCGGTCCCCTCCTCGGCCGGAATCCAATAGCGTTCCGGAATCCCGTTGCCGTTGAACCACAGGACAAAACGGGTTTCAATCGGCTTGGGCGGGGCCGTCGGCGCAGCGGCGTAGGCGGTGCCGTGCGAGTTGAACATCGAAACCAGCGGCGGTAAACCGACCACGACCGGGGTGCCGGCCGCAGTGAGGCCCTGCAACAGAGCCCGGCGCGAGATCCTAACGCGGTTGGTGAGTACGTGCGGCATGAAGTGTCCCTCCGGGAGTTTCCCGAGATAGCATTAATGACAATATTAGCTCTTTAAAGCGGAACTGCGAGCGGCGGAAATCGTCGATCATCCGGCGGATGACCGGCCGGTCGGCGGCCGTTTCCGTGCGGCCGTAGGTGTAGCGGAAATACTGTTTAGCGATGCACTCCTGACACTGCGCGCTCTGCGCGAGCACCGCCCCAAGCCGGGCCGGCGAGGAGAACTCCGATGCCGCCACCCCGGCCACAAAGCCCGTCGAGTCGATCTCCAGCTCCCAGGCCTTGACCGTCTTACCGCGGTCCTCCCGGGTGCGCCCCTGCGTGTTCAGCACGAACTTGTCCCGGCGGGCGCCCACGGCGTCAAATTTCTCAAAGCCGAAGCCGATCGGGTCAATCAAACTATGGCAGGCCGCGCAACCCGGGTTGGTGACGTGCTCGGAGAGCCGCTCGCGGTTGGTCTGCGGGCGGTCGGCCGAAAACGGAGGCAGGTTGGTGTTCACCCCCGCCGGCGGATCCGGCACGTGCTGACAGAGAAACTGTTCCCGCACAAACAAGCCGCGCGCCGTGGGCGAAGACTCATCCGGCTTGGCGGTGCTCGCCAGAAAAAGCGCCTGGCCGAGAATACCGGCCCGTTCGGAAGCCGCCGGGAAGTCCACTTTGCCGAACTCCTGGGCCGGCGCAGGCACGCCGTAGATCGATGCCAACTCCCCGTTCACATAGCCGTGGGGCGCGGTAAACAGATCCATGAAGTTGCGATCATTCCAGACGAGATCATTCACAAACAGCTTGGCCTCTTCCGTCATCGCGACCGCTGTTTCCCGCGTGAAAGAAGGGTGCTTCCGGCGGTCTTTGCTCGCGGTTAGGATGCGGTCGAAACGAAGCCACTGCCCGACGAACTCGCTCAGCGCCTGCCGCGCCCGCGGATGATCGAGCATGCGGCGCACCTGGGACTCAACGCCCTTCGGCGTCGCCAGCAACCCCTTCTCCGCCGCCGCGAATAGGTCAGCATCCGGCATCGTGTCCCAAAGCGCGTAGGAGAGCCGGCTGGCCGTGGCATAGGGCTTCCACCGCGGATCGGAGGTCTCCTCGAGGCGGAACAGAAAGCTGGAGGACTGCAGCATCGCCTCGATGACCAGTTGCGCCCCGGCAAAAAACTCTTTCTCGGAAGCAAACAGCGCCTCGTAGCGCTTCTGCTCACCAGCGTCGAGCGGACGACGGAACGCCCGCAGGCCGAAATCCCGGATAAATTTCGTCCGGCAGACCGCCGAGGCCTTGCACCCGATCAGGCCCCGGGTGTCCCCGCCCCGCAGCGCGCTCTGAGCCATTCGTTCGGCGGCGTTACTGTAGGCTTCGATCAATAAAGGCGAAAGGCTCTGGGCCTGAATCTGATTCCGGAATCCATTGACGAAATCCTCCGGCGGGAACCGGTCCGCCGGGCGCGAAGCATCGCCGAGCAGATCCTTTACCGTCTGGTTGTACTGGCTGTGCGTCAACCGCCGCAACTCAATCCGCACGGCAGGCCGGCCACCGCCCGACTCCTCCTCCTCGCGATACCGCATGGCCTTGGCGAGCTGATCGCCGGAGAGCTTGGTCAGCTGGTCGATCCAGGCCCGAAGAATCGTCTCCTCCGGGCTGCCCGGCTGAATGCGTTGCCCGCCTACATGACTCACGCGTTTGGTCGGTTTTTCAAGCAGCAAGGATTTGGCCGGATCGAGACGTTCCACCAGGCTCACCAGCGACAGTCCAAAGGCTTCAATCCGCTCCGGGGTTACCGCACCTTCCGGAAACAGCAGCCGCGTTCCGGCCGCCACGCCATCCGTGTTGTGGCAGGAGCGGCATTGGGCTTTTTCGAGGACGGCATACGCGCCCTGCGCAAACGAACCGGGCACAGCCTGCGCCCACGTGGAACCGGCAATCAGGAGAGAGACGATCAGAAATCGAGCTGGCAAATACGCCTCCGGAGAGATATCCGTTATCGTATCGCTTGCCGCAGACTATTTGCAGGGCGAAGATCACGATCGTCCGCCCTACAGGTCAATATCGCGCACCGGCCGGGCGGAATCTTCCTCATCTTTGGCCTTCCGGAACAGATCGTCGAACCGTCGGGAAAGCGTCTCCTGATGCCGCCGGTGGCCGGCGAGGGCGTCAGCAAACTGCTGCTCCCGCTGCGCCCCGCTCTGTTTGAGCTTTGCCACTTCGTTCGTGAGATCAAACGACGACGCCTTCGACGCCGGGCCGCGGTGGCTCAAGACCGATTTTCGCTGCGGATCAATCGTCAGAACGCCTTGGCAACAGGGGCAGGTGACTTCAAACGGATCCCACATGCTCTTCAGTTTATCCGAAAGGAGAATGCCCCTGGTGCGGGCCTTAGACCCTCAAGGTACTCCCTCTAAAGTTTTTTAGCGGTCCATCCGATAGGTAGGAAATGGGACAAGATTCGGTTTGGAAACTTGATTTCAAGCCCTCCTCGAAAGGGAGGTTGCTGTAATGCTTCGGGGTATTGTTATTAGCCCTGACCGGGAACTCGCCGATCAACTTGACGAGTTGTTATCCCAGATTGGGATCGTTAACATTCTTCGCAAGCTGGATCGATACCCGAATGGGATCGAACTGCAACGAACCTTGCGGGCTCATGCGCCGCAGGTGATTTTCCTCAGCTTGGCCTCGGTCGAGCACGCCATCGCCACCTCGCAGGCGGCGGATGCGACCGCTCCCGGAATCCAGGTGATCACCATTAACCAGGGGACCAATCCGCAGGCACTGCTCGAACTCATGCGGGTGGGGATTCGCGAGTTCCTCGCGGCTCCGTTCCAGGCGGACGAACTGATTGACGCCATCGGCAGGGTGAGCGAAAACCTCAAGCGGAATCCGATTGCTTCCTTCGAGTCCGACTACATCTACTCGTTCCTTCCGGCCAAACCCGGCGTTGGCGCCTCGACCATTGCCATGAACGTCTCGGCGGCCACCGCCAGGTTGGGCGACTGCAAAACCGTGCTTGTCGACCTCGACCTGAACTCCGGCATGCAGCGCTTTATGATGAAACTCGACAACGAGTTCTGTATCACCGATGCCGCGGAGAACTCCTTCAAGATGGACGAGGCTCTGTGGCCGCAGTTAGTAACCTCCATCGGTGATCTCGATGTGCTGCACTCCGGCCGTCTGAATCCCGGCTACCGGATCGAACCTTCCCAGATGCGCCACCTCGTCTCCTTTCTGCGCCGTTACTACCGTATGGTCGCCATCGATCTGTCCGGCAACATGGAGAAGTACTCGATCGAGATCATGGAGGAGTCCCGGCGGATCTACCTGGTCACAACGGCCGAGATCTCCTCGCTGCACCTGGCCCGCGAACGGTTTAACTATCTGAGAACCCTCGATCTGCAGGACCGGATTGAACTGGTGCTGAATCGGAGCCAAAAGCGTTCCGCCATCGACATCAAAGCTATTGAAAATCTGCTCGGAGCACCAGTCAAAATCGCCCTTCCCAACGACTATCAGGGCGTAAACCGTGCGCTCACCGCCGGCAAGCCGGTGGACTCGAAATCCGAACTCGGACGCGAGTTCCAAAAGCTCGCCTACTCCTTAGTTGAGCGGCAACCTGTTGTCGTCGAAAGCACAGCCAAACCAAGGCAAGGCCCGCTCAGCGGAATCCTTTCCATGCTTCCGATGAAGGGATCTTTGTTTTCAGAAAAGAAATCAACAGTCTGATCGCCGTCCTGCCTCAGGAGTTTGACCGCCGTCCTGTCTCAAGAGCCTGATCAGCGTGCTGCCGAATCAGGCCGCCCGCTGCACCGGAACCCGGTCAACTAGAAGATGAACGCCAACCCGCCCCGCAATGTACGGGGCGAAGGCATTAACACCACTCCGCGATCTTCTGCCGCATTCAATCGCTGGTAGCCACTTGAGACGGCGTTCCGCAATTCCACGATCGCTTCCAGCCGCCCAGACCAGAGGCCGAGACCCGGTAACGGTTGCTGCACCTGCAAATTCAGACCCAACTCAGGGGAAAATCCCTGCGTGAGATACCGATACATCGGCAACGCATTCGAACCAGCGATGTGCAGGTAGCTGACCACGAATCGAGTACCCGCGCCCGGCGCTACGCCCGTGGCCCGGACGGCGATCCAGTTCCGCTGCGTCTGCCGCAAAAGCCGCCGGATGTCGCCTGCTGAGGATACAGGCTCTCCGGGCAACGTCGCCCGCAAAGTACCCACATTGCCGGCGGCGACCGAACCGCTCCAGTGACGCCCCCACTGACGGGTTGCCGACACTACCGCGCCCCGTCGCTGATAGCTGCCGATGTTCAAGACGGCACCGCTCGAAAACGGATCGGGGAGAACCTCCGCCCGGTCGAGTCCTTCGGCGGCTCCAAGGGCCAGCATCGCCCCGTTCGCCACCCGCTGCTCAAACACCGCAGCCGTAACTTCCAGATCCTTCCTGAATCTCCTCCGGTAAGCCAGCTCGGCATTTCCCGTCCGCTGCACATGAACGCGACCGTCCCGGAGCGATACCCGGGGAAACGAGCTCACCGTACCCACGTCCTGACCCAACCGTGAGTCGCCGACCCCATCCGCCCAAGGACCCGGCGAGCGGAGAATCTCTTCGGGAGGCGCCCCACTCGAAAATGCCACCAGCAACTCCTGCTGCGGGCCAAGCCGATAGGTCAACCGGGAAAAAGGACTCATCACCGTCCGCCGGTCGTAGAAGGTAACCGCTTCCAGTTGCGCCCCGTAGAGCAGGTCCCAGCGATCCGCAAACGAAATCCGATCCACCGCCGCGGTCGATAGCGTGCGCAGAGGGGGTGCCTGCGAACCCTGCCCCACGACAAACAGCTGACGGACGGTTACCAGCACCTCGGGTGAGGATCCTCCGTACAGCGCCGAACGGCTCCAGCGCGTCCGCAGAGCGGCCGCCGGAATCCCGCCGCGGGAAGCATATCCAAGATTACCCGTAACCTGCAGTTGGTGCCGGTTCAAAACCGAGGTCGCTACGGCGAAGGCCGTGCCGAGGTCGGGCTGGCCGCCGGATACCCCAGTTGCCCCATCCCCCGCCTGCACTCGTACAACGCCCCGCGTATCGCCAAACACCACGGCCGCCTGACGGTTCTGCTGTGGTGCATAACGGAGGACCGGGCGCGTTGTCATGGTTCCGCGCAATACCCACTTCCATTCGTCGGTCATCAATGGCGCCGGCGACTGGCCCGGGTAAATAAGTTCGACCGAGTTCATCAGGCTCGCCAGATTGATCGCCAGAAAACTGCGGATACCCGGCTGAATCAGGATGTTCTGTCGAACCGCTGGCAGAAAAGACGGCAGGACAACCCGCACGCTATAAGAATCAGGAGGAAGAAAGTCGAAGCCGAAGGTGCCCTTCTCATTGGTCAAAACCTTCCGGACCAGCTTCTCGAACCGGTTGAACAGGTAAACCGTCGCGCCTAGTTTGGCGCCGCCAGCCGCATCGGATACGACCCCCACAATCGTGCCGTGCAAACGGCCGGGAGGATCACCGGCGCCGGAACACACCTGCCCCGCAGCCCCGCAAAGCAGAACCATTCCCAGAATTTGTCGGCTCTTCAGCAGCATGCAAGGCAACAATCGACTTACGTCACCGAAAACTTGGTCACCGAGGGAAGCGTCTGGTTGCGCACCTTGTCGGTGACTTTCATCCGCAATTCGTATTTACCAGGCTCAAACGAACCCAACGGCAGAACCTTTTCAATGGTCACCTCCGTCGCGCTGTTGGAATTGGTCAACTCTTCGGTGAACTCAAAGATCTTGGCATCGCTGCCCGCCTTGACCACCTCGTACTGCACCTGCGCATTCGGCTTGCGCGTCTTTTCATCAGGTTCAAAGTTGTAGAACTTGACGTAGATCCCCATCTTTTCGTTCCGGCCGAAACTCTCCGTCACGCGGGGACGAACTTTGGTGGTGCCAATGACAAACTGCCCGCTGCCGATCGAGCGCGTCGGCACTTTTTCAATCAAATCAGCCAGCACTACGCTCGACATGCCGAACACATCATCCTCGAGCCGGGGCACGTTTAACGCCATCTCGTAGTTGTTCATGTTCCCGCCGTAGACATCCTTAGCCACGATGTTGATCCGGTAGGTGCCCGGCGGCAGAGGAATGGACTTCTGGTAGATCGAAGCGCCTTTCGAGGCAGCCTCAAGCATGGTGGAGGGGACCTCCATCGTCACCACGTCTTCAAAAACGTTAACCACGCGCCGCGACATCGACGTAATGCGCGCGTAGATGTTCACGGCTGACTTAGCGATTCCGTCTTTGTCCTGAAACTGCAGATCCCTCTTTTCGAGCTGAATGGTCACGTTGGTTTGTACCGTGCTCGCCGTCATCCGCATGAAATCGGCGCGCACCCGCATCGGCAGAAGGTTAAACTTCACCGTTGAACTCACTGCCGCCTCGAGGTCCTTGAACTTTACCGCCGGAGCCTTCTGCAGCTGAGAGAACTGCCGCAAACGCTCAAACTGGTTCATCCGCATGGGCAGCGGCTGCGTACCCGTGCCGAGGCGGGTGCCATCGGTCCGGCTAAACCGATCGGCTTTCGAAGCCATGCCCATCTGCTCCATCAGCGTCAAACCGGCATTCGGAACGTACAGCAGGGCGTCTTTCTCCGATGGGTCCATCGTCATCCGGTACTCCCCGGTCATCGTCGGATCGACAAACTCGATCATGATGTCCGATCCGATATCCTGAATCCACCGGTACCGCCACTTCTCAAAAGGAAACGTCGAGGTCGTCCCGCCACCCTCTTCAAAAGGCCGTTCATAAGTGCCGCCCGACGGATGCGATTCGATCTCGTCCGGCGGGCCGAAGGTGATGTAGATCCGGCCCCGGTCCGTCTTCCAGCCGGGAATGCCCGACGCATACCGTTCATTGGCGTAAGCGATCCGCCGGTAGTGCTCTTCTTTAAACTCGTTCTCCTGCGAGTCCGGCGAGGGATCGCGGCGGAGCCAAAACTGTTCAATAAACTGCTCCCGCTCTTCGTCGGTCGCCAAGCGCTTGAACGCCGTCCGCTCCTCGTCCGTAATGATATACAGCACATCCTCGGACAGCCACTTCCGGTAAGGCCCCTCCAACTCTTTCCGCAGCTTCTCCTCGCGCCTGCGCCTTTCTTTCTCCGACAGCGGCTTGGCCACCGTCTCACGGGCACCCTCCGGTTGCTTGCCCTTCTTATCGGCCGTCTGCGCTGCAGGTGGAATCAACAGCGCTCCGCATGCCACGGCGACGATCAGGAGATTTCGATGGAGTCTCATACAGCTACCTCGATTCTAAGGAGATCCTCCGGGCAGGTCAAGGCTGAGGATCGTAAACACTATTCCGTGCCCAACTCCCGGTACCCACTCGCATAATACAGCAGCGGCGCACCGTCGTCGTACCGGACCGCTACCACCCCACCCAAAAATACCAGATGATCGCCCGCCTCCCACACCTCGCGCCGCTCGCACTCAAACTGCGCTAGAGCTCCCGCCAACAGAGGAACTCCCCCCGTGCCAGGTCGCCAATCCACCTCCAGAAAACGGTCCTGCCCCCGCGCGGCGAACCGCATCGACAACTCTTTCTGCTCCACCCGCAACACGTTGATCGCAAAATGGCCTGCCGCCTTGAAATGCGGCAGCACGTTCGCGCGGCGGTCAACGCAGATCAGAACCAGCGCGGGGTCGGCCGAAACACTCGTGAAGGAATTGGCCGTGAATCCCTGCGGCACCCCCTCGGGATCCAGCACCGTGGCAATCGTGATCCCGGTGGCGAAACGCGAACAGGCCCGGCGGAACGAGATAGCATCAACTTCGCTTGACATGACACTAAACCTAATCTTATCATGGAGTTTCAGTGAGAAGGCGCCCCGGGGGTCGATTCCGATGATCAAGCTAGACATTATTAACGAAGTGGTAAACCGCACGGGCATCACCAAAACTAAAGCCGAAATGGCCGTAGAAACCGTCTTTGAGACCATGAAGAAGGCCCTCGCCGACGGTGAGCGCATCGAACTACGAGGATTTGGTATCTTTAACGTCAGGCCCCGCAAAACCGGCATCGGTCGCAATCCTCGCACCGGCGCCGAAGTCGCCATCCCCCCGGGCAAGGCCGTTCGCTTTAAGCCAGGCAAAGAGCTCCAGCAACTGCAGTAGGGACAACGCGCACCGCCATGTCTTACGGAACAGGGCGCCGTTTGCCATCCTCGTCCCGGCTGTGGATTCACGCCCTTCTCCTGCTGCTGACGCTGTTGACGACCACCATCGTCGGGGCCCGTTTGGCCGTCAACTTCTCCCGAAATCTGCCCGCCTTCCGCTTTGAAGAGGATTTCGCCTTCCTTGCAACCCTCTGGGAGCAGCCTCACCTGCTCGCCGAGGGACTTCCCTTCTCACTCACCCTGCTCGCCATTCTTCTCGCTCACGAGTTCGGCCACTATCTGGTGTGCCGTTTCCACCGCATCGATTCCTCCCTACCCTACTTTCTGCCCGCGCCAACCCTGATCGGTACCTTTGGCGCCTTCATTCGCATCCGCTCACCAATCTTCTCCCGGCGCGACCTGTTTGATGTCGGCATCGCCGGCCCCCTCGCCGGCTTCGTCTGCCTGATCCCCGCCCTCGGTGTCGGCATCGCCCTCAGCAAAGTCATCCCGGGCATCGCCAATCAGGGAGACCTCACCTTCGGCAACCCGCCACTTGTTTGGCTCTCCCTCCAGGCGGTCTTTCCGGGAGTGGCGCCCGCCGATGTCTATCTCCACCCGGTGGCCCGCGCCGCCTGGATCGGCCTGTTCGCCACGGCGCTCAATCTCCTCCCCATCGGCCAACTCGACGGCGGCCACATTCTCTACGCTCTGTTCGGCCCACCTCACCGCCGCCTCTCCCAACTCTTTGCCCTGGCGCTGCTCCCGCTCGGCTGGTTCTTCTGGACCGGTTGGATCCTCTGGGCTATCTTCTTCCTGATTACCGGACGACGACGCCCCCCGATCATTGACGAGTTCCCGGTCGGCGCCGGAAGAACCCGACTCGGTCTGCTCGCCGCCGGGATCTTCCTACTGTCGTTCACCCCCAACCCCATCCAGACCGCCATGGCACTCTAAAGGAGATCCGGCGGATGAAAATTTCAGCAACCATCATCACTTACAACGAAGAGCGCAACATCGCCCGCGCCATCGAGAGTCTGCGTTGCGTCGAGGAGATCCTCGTCGTCGACTCCGGTTCCACTGACCGCACCGTCGAGATTGCCGCCAAGCTCGGTGCCCGGGTCATCGACCGCGCCTGGACCGGCTACTCCAGCCAGAAAAACTGGGCCGCCGACCAAGCCGCCCATGACTGGATTCTCTCCATCGACGCCGACGAAGCGCTCTCTGAACTCCTCGAGGCCGAAATCTGGCAGCTCAAGAAGAACGGTCCCCTCCACCACGCTTACACCATGCCCCGCCTCGCGCAGTACCTTGGCCGCTGGATTCTCCACTCGGGCTGGTACCCGGATCGCAAAATCCGCCTCTACAACCGCCGGCACGCCTCCTGGACCGGTGACTTTGTGCACGAAACGCTCTCGGTGACGGGGCCGGTTGGCGCGCTGGAGGCCACCCTCCTTCACTTCACCTGCGACTCGCTCAGCGAACATCTCCGCACGCTCGACCGCTACACCACCCTCGCGGCCGAGCAGATTGTCGAACAAAGCAAACCCATCACGTTCTACCACCTGTTCTGCAAACCCTGGTGGGAGTTCTTCCGCGCCTACATTGTCAAGCGCGGCTTCCTCGATGGGGTCGAAGGCTTGGCCATCGCCTGGTTCGGAGCCATTTATCAATTCCTCAAGTACGCCAAGGCCCACTATATGCAGCCCGGGCGCCGCTAGGAGACGGTGATAGACTATCGGTGTTCTATGTACACCCGTCGCACCTTCACCACCTCCCTGCTGGCCGCCAGCGCCCTCGCCGCCAAGCCGGGCAATGTCACTCTTGGCGCTCAGACCTACTCGCTGCGCGATCGCGATGCCGATAAGGCCGTTGCCGCCCTCAAGGAACTGCAGATCAACACCGTCGAGATGTGGTCCGGCCACGCTGAACCATTCTCGGGCAAAGTCGACCGCGAGGAGGTCCGCAAGTGGCGCCTTTCCGTCCCGCTCTCCCACTTCACCACCATCCGGAAGAAGTTTAACGATAACGGAATTACCATCCACGCCTACAACTACTCCTTCCGCGAAGACTTTACCGATGCCGAAGTGGCCCGTGGTTTCGAATTCGCTGATGCCCTGGGCGCCAAGATCATCACCGCCTCCTCCAACGTCTCCACCGCCAAACGCGTCGATCCCTTCGCGCGCAAGGCCAAAATCCGCGTCGGCATGCACAACCACTCCCGCATCGTCGCCAACGAGTTCGCCACCCCGGAGAACTTTCTCGAAGCCATGAACGGCATGAGCAAGTATATCTGTATCAATCTCGACATCGGCCACTTCACCGCCGCCAACTTCGACCCCGTCGAGTTCCTCGGCAAGTGGCATAAGCGCATCGTCACGCTACACATCAAGGACCGCCGCAAAAACCAGGGACCCAACGTTGTCTTTGGCGAAGGCGATACCCCCATCAAGGCCACTCTGCTGTGGCTCAAACAGAACAATTCCGCGATTCCCGCTAACATCGAGTACGAGTACCGCGGCAGCGATACCATGGCCGAGATGAAGCGCTGCCTCGATTACATGCGCAAAGTCGTCGGCTAACCCGGCAACAGCCGGTACGGCGCCGCTTCAGTCCGGCGCCATACCGGCTTCCGGCAGCGCCCGCCAGCCTGAAAACCGCCAGACCGAGCAGGCTGGCTCCGGGAGCCACGGCGCTCACCTGCCGATTCCACCGTTCTCTTCCGAATCTCCTCCCCTTCGGCACCATCGGTGGCGTGGCCATCGGCCCTTCGGAGAACATCCGCGCACCGCCACTCGCCCCGGAGCCATCAGGTGGATTTGGAGGAGCAACTAGGTATTCGTACTGATTGGTGCACCTGCTCCCCGATGCTAACTTACTTATAGCAACTGTCAAATCTGAATTAGTTGCACGGAGAGGAAACTACAACAATGAATCGCTTTAAGAAACTTGCACTGAAGGTCCAGCTTTGGAAAGATACCAAGGGCCAAGACCTGATTGAATATGCTTTGATGGCTGGCTTCGTGGCGGTGGCCGCCGGCGCTATCATGCCCGGTGTCGCTGCGTCGATCAGCACGATCTTCTCGCGCGTAGCCTCCACCATGACCGGAGCCGCTGCTCAGGGAAGCTAAGAGCAGACCCCTGCTGAGGGGTATGCTGTGGCCAGTTAAGCTTCTTACACAGTCCCAAAGCCAAGATCTGATTGAATATGAACCTGTGGCAGGACTTATTGTCCTTGTCTCGGGTTTGGTCATGCCGGGAGTCTCTGCTTCCGTCTGCACAATGTTCTAAAGGGTCGCGTCAACAAAGAACGGGGCTGCTGTTCTGGGAAGCTGAATATCTTTCGACACGACGAAAACCGGGAGTGGCTGGCACGCACCAGCCACTCCCGGTTTTCGTCGTCGGTTTCCTTTCCTTCGAATCGCCAGCGGCCTTGCTGGGCCCCGCTTCACGCCGGATTGAGTGGAACTGACCGCGTTCCCCCAAGCGCCACCCGGCCGTCGGCTTAGCTGCTTGTTCCACGCTGCCAGCAGGGAGGAGTCCGGTATCCCGCTCGCGGCTTGCCGATCTCCGTCACCGAAGCCGCCCCGATACACACATCCTACGGGACCGGCGAACCTAACGGGTTACCACCCGGGAGTCCAGCCCTCTTCGAGCGCACGGGAAAGTCTGCGCCGAAAGATTAGTGGCCCGCCGCCGTCAAATCCTCGGCGCTGAACAAAGACGTCAGGAAATTGCCCTGCGCATCCAACTCGATCGGCTCCGGATCACTGATTACCGACAGCAGAGAGTGCTTGGCGATCTCCGGCAGCAGATTCTCACTGAGAGCCAGCGGGGTCAGCTCCATCGTATTCTTAATCCAGCCCAGCGTTACCGCGCTGTCGTCAAACTTACCCACCGTCGGCCAGAGCGTGCGTAGACACTCATAGTCGCTGCCAAAGTGGATCGGCGTGCGAATGGCGCCTGGCGTCGACGCCGTCAGCGAGTTGATCCGGGTGGGGGTCCAGTCGACCTTCGCCAGCAGTCGGTCGTGGACAATGTCAGCCATTCCCAGACCTACCGCATTCCCGTAGCTTTTGCTCGAAAGATCGCGCAAATAAATCCGTTCAAAGCGCGGGCCAGGCCACGGGTTGGACTCGGCATTCACGCTTCGGTTCACCACTTTGGTATCCATGCCCGCGCCGGAGATCGTCTTGCCAATCTCGTCCAGCATCAGGATGTCAAGGTCGAACGGTACCCGCCCCATCCAACTCTTCACAAGCGCCAGCAACTCCTCCTCGCGCTTCTCCATCGTCTCCACCGGCACGGCCTCCACATGCGCCGTCTGATGGTAGGCGTCCTCCAAAACTGCCAAACCGCCCAAAATCTTGCCCGACTGCAGCACCTGCCGCCCCACACTCCGGATCACGTGGCCCAGACCCAGCTTATAGGCGTAGGTGTGATAGCGCTGCGCTCCGGCGAATTTGCCCAGCCCGATCGCCATCATCTTGAACAGACCGCTCTCAATCTCGCCCGCGAAGTCCGTGTGCCACTTCACCCGGCCCACCAGCATCACCCCGTCGGCCCCGTGCGCTTCCTTGTCGAGGAAGGCTTCAATGCCGTTGGCATCGCGCCCCAGCGAAATCACCTCCAACTGACTGACGACCGGACACCCCATGGTCGCCTCGGTGATCTTGTAGTTCGCCAGAACATGCGCCTGACCCTCGGCCGTCGCCGCCCCGTGGCTGCCCATGGCCGGAAAGATAAACGGCTCGCAACCGGCCTCCTGCCAGTAGCGCACCACCGCCTTGGCGATCGTATCGATGTTCGTAATCCCCCGGCTTCCCACCCCGATCGCCACCCGCGCTCCGGGCTTTAAGCGCGAGGACAATCCGGCCGCCCTTAAAGCTTCGGCGACAGAACCCGCCACATCGCGCAAACCACGGTCAGGAAAGTTTTGCTTCACCCGCACCATGCGGGGCAGTTGAAAAGAGGTCTCCGGCATCAGGCGAAGTATACCAAGTAACTGGCAGCGCGCGAAGCCGCGCCCCGGCGGGTCTACCCGAGCAGCCGCTCCTCCAACTCCGCCGGAGCACAGCGAACCCCGACATAGAACTTGCCGAACTTGGCGTAAACGGCGCTCACCTCGTCAAAACGCATCTCGTAAATGAGCTTCTTGAACACCACCGGATCGTCCGAAAACAGATCAACGCCCCACTCCCAGTCGTCCAGCCCGATCGACCCCGTGATGATC
The DNA here is from genome assembly GCA_019931245.1 of Bryobacteraceae bacterium CoA2 C42. Classification (GTDB taxonomy): domain Bacteria; phylum Acidobacteriota; class Terriglobia; order Bryobacterales; family Bryobacteraceae. The sequence continues at coordinate 6,798 of JAINDL010000022.1, read as the reverse complement.
TGTTTCACCGTTCCCGCATAACGCCGGCCCACCAGTCCGTGCTCGTGCATCATCCGGGCCCGTTCTTCAATCGGAACGGTGTACCAGTTCTTGGCCTCGCCCCGCAAACGGTCCATCGGGTAGAAACAGACGTACTGGCTCTCGGGAAGCCGCGGGTACAGCCGCGGCGCCATCGCTTCGGCCTGGCGCTCCAGGGTCTCCTGCACGGCCGCCTGCCAGAGTTCGCCATGCGGCGCCAGCCCCTTTTCCTCGAGCGCCCGGAAGGTCTTGACCGACGACTCGTACAGACCCAACTCGATCACCGAGGTGTAGTCGGCCACCGGCGTCAGGTAGCCCGCCAGCGAGTTGCGCAAAAAGTCCCGCTGCGCCTCCTGCAATGCCGCCAGGGACTCGCGGAAACAGATGATCATCAGATCGCCTTTGCCCACCATCGCGTAGACCGCCGTCTGGCCGTCCTCCCTGCTCTGGGTTTGACGCAGATCGTCGGCAAACTCGCGCAGCAGATCGCGCCGGCTGAGATTGGTGAGCGCATTCCACTTGCCGCGGTCGATACGGTACATCAGGTGGAGCACCCAGGCGCCTTCTATGGTCAAGGGAACGGCGGGCAGTGCCGCCGGAAGCGAGTTGGCTGTTGGTTCAGACATTGATCTTCTCCCTCTACTGTAAACCGAGCCTTCCTACCCGTTGCGGGGGGGAAACGCTAAGGTCTTTTCCCGATAGAGAACGAAGCGCCTTCCGTCGAAAGACCGCATAGGACGATTTGTCATGAGTTCCCTCGCCGTTTCACGCTATCTTCTTCTGGCGTTGTTCGCCGCCCTGTTCGCCTTGGACGGCCGGGCCCAGAACTCCGCGCAGGTTCGTGTCTTCGCCGAACCTGCAGATGCCTATTTCCTGGTTGACGGAGTTCGCTACCGGGGTTCCCAGTCTTTTGTTTGGGCCACGGGCAGCAAACATAGGCTCGAGGCGGACACTTTGACGCAAACCAGTTCCATCGATCTGCGCTTTAGCTTTACGGACTGGAAGGATAACCGCGGGGTGTTGCCCGGCGCCACCAACCCCGTTCAGACGGTCACCGCGGATCCGGCGATCACCTCCTACCGGGTAACTTACCAGCTTGAGTTCCGCATTCAGTTCGTCTTCTTTTCCACTACCGCAAGCCCTGGCCGGACGGACTGTACTCTGCCGAGCGCTGGAGCGACGCCCTTTCCCGGTCAGCTCTTCGTAAACGGCAACTGCACCCAGTCTTCCTATGCCGCTTATTTCGGTCTCGGTTCGATTCTTGATCTTGCGGCGGTTCCCAATCCAGGGTTCGTCTTCACTGGCTGGCTGGTCAACGGGGCGCCGCCCGGCGATGCCTTTCTCCGGTCGTATGTCGTGCGAGGGCCGGCCAGTATTACGCCGCTGTTTGCTCCGGCCAAGCGGGTACTCTTCTATACCGAACCGGAGGGTTTCCAGGTCTCCATCGACCGTTCCCCCTTTCCCACCGTCAGCCGGTGGGAAGACGTCGGCCGCTCCAATCCCGGGCTGCGCGAATTGGCCGTCGGGGCCCGCCACCAGTTCAGCGCGCCTAGCCCGCAGCAGGACCTCCAAGGCCGCCTCTGGGTCTTTGAATCCTTCGACGTTCCGCTCGGAGCCGGCGGATTGTACGAGGTAGTGGATTCTCACATCCCGCAGACGATTACCGCCCGCTTCGTCCGCGGCGCCAACGTCTCGCTGCTCACCCAGCCCGCCGGGCTGCGCTTGGCCGTCAATGGCCGGGATAACTGGCCCTCCTACAATTTCGTGTGGGCCATCGGCAGCACCAACACCGTTGCCGCACCGGCCATCACCACCGACAGCCGCGGTCGCAAGTATCGCTTTCTGAACTGGTCCAACGGTGGCCCCGCCTCTCAGGAGATCCCCCTGCGCGCCGATGCGGCCGACCAGGGTCTCCGCCTGACGGCCAACTACGAACTGATGCCGCGGCTCATCATTTCGACTAACCTGCCCGCCTCGCGTCTGCTGGTAAACGGCGAAATCTGCGCCATGCCGTGCACACTCGATGGCGCCGCGGGTTCAACCGTCTCCCTCGACGCCTCACCGGTAATCGAACTCGGCGCCGACTCGCGGGCGGAATTCGCCGGCTGGTCCGATGCCGGAGAACAGAGCCGCACCGTTACCTTCTCGGGAGACGAACGGCGCATCAGCCTGAATTATCAGGTGTCGAACCGGCTGCGGGCTGTCTCGGACCCCGCCGATGGGTCCGACTTCAGCTTCGAACCGGCCTCGCCGGACGGGTTCTATCCTGCCGGAGCCACCGTCCGCGTGACGGCCAACGCCCGCGATGGTTACCGCTTCCGGCGCTGGGCCGGGGACCTCGAAGGCAGCGCCAACCTTGGCTTCGTGTTGCTCAACAGCCCCCAGTTGGTCCGCGCACTGCTCGATCCCGTGCCCACCATCCCGACCGCCGGGGTCCGTAACGCCGCCGGCGAGACGCCCGACAAGGTCATCGCGCCCGGCAGTATCGTGTCCATCTTTGGCCGGATGCTGGCGCCGGCGTATGCGGCGGCCCCCGGCGGTTCGCCGGTCCAGTCCCTCGCCAATACGGTCGTGCAATGGAACAACCGGATGCTGCCGCTGCTGTTCGTCTCCCCGGAGCAGATCAATGCCGTGGCCCCCTCGGATCTGCCGGACGGTGAACAGGTCTTCGGTGTCCGCACCGGGAACCAGCCGGTCATCGAAGGCAAGGCGGAGGTAGTCCGCGAGGCTCCCGGCCTGTTCGGCTTCCCGCTCGACGACAGAATCTACGGGGCAGCCACTCATGAGGATGGCGGCGTGGTCTCGCCGGATCGCCCGGCCCGGCGCGGGCAGACCGTTACCCTGGTCGGCACCGGTTTTGGCCGATTCCAACGCCCGCTGCTCGATGGCTTCCCCGCCCCTCCGAGCCCGCCCAACCCGCTGGCCCACCCGGTGGTGATCCGGATCGGGGGATCAACGCTCAGCCCGCTCAGCGCCATCGCCAGTCCGGGGCAGGTCGGTCTGGTCGCCATCCGGGTGCTGATTCCTGAGGATCTGCCGCCAGCGAGTGAACTCCCCGTCACCGCTTTCGTAAATGGACGGAGTTCGAATACGGTCCTGCTTCCCCTCCGCTGAGACGCCATGAGAACCCTGCTTGCCATTCTTTGTACCCTACTGGCGTTGGCCTCTGCCGGAACCGCCGCCCCGGAGAGTGCGCAGCGGCCCGAGCCCTCGGCCTGGCGATTCGCCCATCCGGACGCCCAGATTCTGGCCGGAGCCGATCTGTTCCGGTTGGGTCAATCGCCGGCCGGGGAACAGCTCCGGCAGCGCTTCCTCGCCGCCATGGGTCCGGAGTTGTCCCGCCATGTCCAGCGTCTGCTCGTGTCGACCATTTACCTGGCGGATGGCGCCGCCGACTCGGTGCTGATCCTGTCCGGGCCGCTGAATGCCGCCCGGATCAAGCAGATGGCGACCGCCGGACAGGCAAAGCTCAACCTTTATCAGGGGATCGAGATGATCGTACCGCCTAGCGGCTCGGCCAGCGAGACCCACTTTGCGATCATCGATGCCCAGACCGCTCTGCTCGGCAGCCGTCGCGCCCTGACCGCCGCAATCGACCGCGGTCGGCGGCCGCGCCGGCCGCTCAGCGAAGCGAACCCCTTGTTCGGCCGGGCGCTTGCATTCGGCCCCGAGGCCGACGTCTGGGTTTTGACCGCGGAGTTGCCCGTCGGTTTCGGTCCGGCCTCCTGGGACGCCAGGGCCGGCATGGAGCTGGTCCTCACCGTGAAGCCGGAAGCCACGCTCACCATCGGGATCGAACTGCCGGAGTCCGCGCGGCTGGACGCCGCCCTTCAGGCGCTCGACCAGGACCGCTCGCGCCGGCCGCTTCCCTCCTACTCGCTCGCGGCCTGGCTGCCCCGGTTGACCGCCCTGCATCGGACCAGCGGCCTCGCACTGGCCGGCACGCTCAGCGAGTCCACCCTCATCGGAGAGTTTCCGGCCCTCGGCGCGGTCCTCGGACTGCCGGTAAAGCCGCTCGCCGCCGCGCCCAATCGAGATATCGCGGAGGTACTGCCCCAACCCCAGCCCCCCCCGGCCCCGGCGCCTCCGCTGCGGATTCGTATCGAGGGCCTCGAAAATGGTCCGCTCGAAATTCCCTATCCGCCAGGAAAATAGTCCGCAGGTGTTGTAGACTCGTCGGACATGTCTACCTCTCGTCTGCTGGCCGAAACTGCCGCCGAGTTTTTCGGCACCCTGATCATCCTGCTGCTTGGCGGTGGAGTTGTTGCCGCCGTCGTCCTGTTCGGCACCGGGCAGGCCGGCGAAATCGTCAACGGCGGAACGACCAATATCAACCTCGCCTGGGGCCTCGCTGTCATGTTCGGGGTTCTCGTCTCGGCGAAAATCAGCGGGGGGCATCTGAATCCCGCCGTGACGCTCGCGCTGGCCGTCTTCCGCGGCTTCCCGTGGAACAAGGTTCTGCCATACTGCCTCGCACAGATCGCCGGAGCCTTCACCGGATCCGCCCTCGTGTTTCTCAACTACCGCGAGGCGTTCTTGAAGTTCGACCCCGCCCTCGAGAAGACCGCCGGCGTCTTTGCCACGTTTCCCGCCTTTCCCGCCGCTCCCATGGCCGGCTTGATCGACCAGATGCTGGGCACCGCCCTCTTGGTTTTCCTCGTGCTCGCCGTGACCGATGAACACGGCAATCCGCCGCCCGCCTACCTCACCCCGATGCTGATCGGGCTCATCGTCGTGGCCATCGGCATGTCCTTTGGCGCCCTACACGGCTATGCCATCAACCCCGCCCGCGACTTCGGCCCCCGCCTGTTCACCGTCGTGGCCGGGTTTCGGAACAACGGCCTCACCGATGGCTCCGGAATCTTCTGGGTGCCGATCGCCGGCCCGCTCGTCGGTGGACTGCTCGGTGCAGCCGCCTATGACCTCGGGCTTCGCCGCTTCCTGCGCTGACCTGCTAGCCTGATAGCAGAAGTCCATGTTCCTTTCCCTCCGTGAGCTAGAACTCGGCCCCATCCGGTTCAGCGAGTCCGTCGCACCCGGCGTCATCGCCTGGACCCCCAACATCAGCCAGACCGGCCCCCTACAGGCCACCGGGCAGGCTACCCTCGATCCGCTGACCCAGGAGATCCGCGTTGCCGGCCACCTCGCCGTTGGCCTGCATTTGGAGTGTGATCGCTGCCTGGCCCCTATCTCGCTGGCCGTCGATACCGACATCGATCTCGCCTACGAGCCGCTGCCCGAAGCAATGCCGGGCCAGGAGCTGGAACTACAGGATGCCGATATCGACCTCGGCTTTTACGAAGGCGACGGCATGGAGCTGACCGACGTGCTCCGCGAGCAGGTCCTGCTCGACTTGCCGTCCCAGACTCTCTGTGCGACCGGGTGCAAAGGCCTCTGTCCCGTCTGCGGCGTGAATCGCAACGAGCAGACTTGTGCGTGCACCACCCGGATTCCGGACGAACGCTGGGCCGCATTGCGCCAGTTGTAGCGCATTGAATTGAAATTGGTTACAATAAGAAGTTTGAGTTCTCGCCATGCCTAATCCAAAACGACGTCACTCCAAGCGCCGCACTTCCTCCCGCCGGGCCCATGACTTTCTGGTTCGCCCGATCATGTCGGAGTGTCCAAACTGCCACGCTCCTAAGCTTCCGCATCGCGTCTGCGGTAGCTGCGGCTTCTACAAAGGCCGCGCCGTAATCGAAGTCGCCGAGCAGTAAGTTTTTTCTGCCACAATCGATTGCTATGGTGACTATCGCCGTAGACGCAATGGGTGGGGATCACGCGCCGAAATCGGAGGTGGAAGGGGCTCTCCGTGCCGTCCGTCAATTCCCCGTATCCGTGATCCTCGTTGGGCAGGAGCATGTGGTCCGGGGCGAGTTAGCCGCGCATCCGGGCTGGGAAAAGCTGCCCGTTACCATCCATCACGCCAGTGAGGTCGTCACCATGGACGACAGCGCCGGCAAAGCTTTGCGCTCGAAAAGGGATAGTTCCATCCGCGTCGCCCTTCGGCTCGCTCGCGACGGCCACGCGCAGGGGGTGGTCAGCGCCGGCAACACCGGCGCCGTGATGGCTATGGCCAAAACCGTTTGTGGCATGGTGAAAGGCGTCGACCGTCCCGCCCTCGCCACCGTTTTCCCGACGATCAAGGGAAAACCCGCCGTCATGCTTGACGTCGGGGCCAACGTAGACGTCTCGCCGGACATGCTGGCTCAGTTCGCCATGATGGGCGACCTCTACTCGCGACTGATCTTCCACACGGAAAACCCTCGGGTCGGGCTGCTCTCCATCGGCGAAGAGGATCACAAGGGGAACGAACTCACCAAAGGCGCCATGCCTTTGCTCAAACAGTTACCGATTCACTTCATCGGCAATGTCGAAGGTAGGGATCTGTACACCGGCCACGCCGACGTGATCGTTTGCGATGGCTTCACCGGCAACGTCGCCCTCAAAGTTAGTGAGGGACTCGTGGATGTCATCAAGCATCTGCTGCAGGAGTCGCTCAAGGCCAGTCTGTCGGGCAAGATCGGCTACTTGCTCTCGCGTTCAGCCTATACGAACTTCAAGAAACGGGTCGACTACTCCGAATTTGGCGGTGCGCCGCTGCTGGGCGTCAAAGGCTGTACGATCATCTGCCACGGCCGCTCCAACGCTAATGCCATCAAGAATGCCGTCCGCGTGGCGGCCGAGTTCGCCTCTTCGAATCTGAACGAGCGGCTCCATCAGGGTCTGACGAGCGAGCGGGTCTGACGAGCGAGCGGGTCTGACGAGCGAGCGGGTCTG
>JAINDL010000053.1 GCA_019931245.1 Bryobacteraceae bacterium CoA2 C42 | reverse complement strand
TGTAGCGCGGATCGGTATGCGACCCGAACGACAACAGCGAGACATGGATATCGGTCTGCCCCAACTGCCGGTAGACCATCCCCCCGCGCCGTATCTCCCGCACGGCGGGAACCTCGGCCCGCGCTGAGGCCCCGGCCGCCAACCATCCGGCCGCCCCGGCCAGCCACGCCCGTCTCGATGCTCGTGGACACATACGACTGAGAGGATATCACCACCCCGCCCCCCAAGCAGCCCCACCCGAAACCCGGCAACTGGCAACCGCTTGGCAGCGCCCTCCGGGTAACTCTTCGAGCACAGCGAACCGGAGGAACCTGCGCTCTCCTCGGCCGCCCCCCGCCTCGTCCCACCGCCCCCGCTCCCACTCCGGAAGCCGGCGTCGCCGCATCGGCTGATGTTTCGTCCGCCGGGCCCGGCGAACGGCGAGGAGTTCAAACTCCGCCCCCAGGGAAACGGTCAGTGGGACAGGACTCAGTGGGACAGGATAAAGTGGACCTCAATCGGGGCGACCACTTCAACCGGTTCTCCGTTGAGGTGAGTGGGGCGGTAGCGCCACTGTCTCACCGCTGCGAGGGCCGCGGGGGCAAGCAGCGGGTGGCCGCTCAGCAGGCGGAGCTGCTCGATCGTGCCGTCTTTGGCGATCACGCCTTCGAGCTTCACCAACCCCTGAATGCGGGCCTGTTTGGCGAGGGGCGGGTAAACAGGATTGACGCGGCTGAGTATCTTGGCGCCGAGCACCTCGCCGCCCACGCGGATCCGCCGCGGCGGATCGGTTTTCGCTGTCTCTCCGGGTCGCGGCGGCGGGGCGGTAGGCACGCCGCCAATGCCGGTGATCCCGGGGCCGCCGTCGCCGGTGCGAATGGCGTTGTCGCCATCGGTGCGGACGGAGGAGAAAACCGGCGGCTCGTAGCCGGCGGGATCGATGAGGTTGGCAACGGGCTGGATCGTAGCCGGAGCCCGAAAAACACGCGCCGCGGGGCGCGCCGCCACCAGGGCGTGAGCGGTAGCGGCCGTCGCCGGCCGGCTGGGCTGCACCGCCACCTCCACCGGGGTAACGGGCTTCAATGGAATATAGAGCAGCGCCTTGGGGAGCATGACGCTGAGTATCTGCGGACTCAACAAGGGGACCAGGAACATCCCGCTAACTATCCCGGCCTGCGCGACCAGGCCCATCCACGGCCACTGACTCCGCCCGTAGCCGCCGTTATCCAATACGGAATCCTCAAACATACTGTACCTCCACGCCAGTTCAGACCCCGGCGAATACCGGAATGTTCCCGCGATTTGCGCAACGCAAGTTACACGCCGGCGGGCGAAAACAACAACGGCTCCCATTCGTGGCGCCGGGCCCCTGCAAACCGCGTCACCATCGAGCACCGCTTCCGTCGGGGAAGCAATCGTGCCGATGGGCTCCGGGGCACGCCACGATGCCAATGCTTAAAAACCCCTCACCGCACGCTCTTAGGGAAGAAGCAGTAAGGAATCACCACCGCGATTCGAACAAGATCCAGTTTCCGTCCGCCAAGCAGCGCATCCGATCGGCGCTCAACCGCGGCACCGGAATTGAGCCGAACAAGAAAAGGCAACCAACCCGGCCGTCGCAACCCCTCCAGCATCCATAACATCGACTGCACCTTGCGAGTCGGATACAAAATTCGTTGCTTTCCACGGCCCGTCATTTCCACGGCCAACCTCGGGGCCAAGCACGCCGACTAACCCCTCTCTGGCGAATATTGACCGGCGACTCTACCCACAGCAGACAGCGGCTAACTACTTTTAGAATCTATCTCCCAAATCGCCCCGCGTCAAGGCCTGGCTTACTCCTTCATCGCTTTGTCAATAAGTGCCTCACAGCGGGCACAATCAACGGCATATCGGCGCCCAATTCGGCAAGACAGCGGCCCACCTCCACATCTGGCAACCGTCTGCCCTGTATCCACGTCGATCAAACTCTCGTATGGATTCGAGAATTCGCCCTTGGCGTCCATTCCGTGAACGCGGTGCTTGATGAGCAGGGTGATGAGCAGGGAACAGCGGCCACTGCTTTCGCCAAAGTGCGGATCCCGGCTTTCGATCGTATGCCGGCCAGGCCGGTCTGGGCTGTCTGAGGGCGCAGCGAATCTCGCCGCCCGATCGATGCAGGCAAATTCGTTGGACTTCGTCCGCTGTTTGTCGGAGTTAGATCTCTGTATGCAGGAACACAGAAGCAACCCGGAGACCACAAGGGGCCGCCTCATACGACTGATTCCTAACAGGTAATATGCCCGGGTGGGCGTCATGGCTGCGCGAGGGCAAACAGCACTCTCGAGCATTCCACCCGCCCCCCGCCACTCCAAGTACAAGCGGGTCTGACTCATTGCTTGCCCCGCAAGGTTCTCGGGCCTCCAGAGTTCCTGCGGCGGGTCGCTTCCTACGGGGTAATCGACAGGAATCATCGGAAATCACGCGCCATCAAAACAGAATCGGCTCCCAAGGTCGCTCCGCACTGTTGAAATGGCCATAGCGCGCAATCGCCGCCAGATCCGCCGTCCCGGCATAACGGTCTCCGGCGGATTCGAGCGAGAGATCAATCAGCTTCGCCCAGCGCCCGGGTTCCAGCTCCGTGCCGGGAGCCTGCAAGGAGAGGAGACGGAAATCCGTATCGCCCGGGAAGATCGCCAGTGTCGCCAGACACTCCCGGGCCGCACCGCTCTGCACGACGGTCTTCGCTACCCGCCTCGCCAGGATCGCGCCGGCGCGATCCGCTTTATAGAAGTCCTTCCCGCTCAAGGCGCCGCCCCCAATCGGCACCCGTGGCCCGTAAGCGTCCACCACCAGCTTCTTCCCGCTCAGGCCATTGTCCCCTTCCGTGCCGCCCACCTCGAAATTCCCCGCGCCATTGACGTGGATCTCCTCCGGCGGTCGCGGATCGAGGCCAGGATGTTGTTGCGCGCCCTCCTCCAGTTCGCCAGCAACCGCTTGGCGCACCGCCCGGTGCAGCGCAATCTCATCCCCTCCGATGGCCTGTTGCAGCGAAACACTGAGCCCTGCCACCGCACCACGAATCGAATCCCAGATCAGCACGACCTTGCCGTCGGGGCCAAGTCGCAGGGCCGAATGCTCTTCCCGCAGCCGGCACAGCCGCCGGGACAATCGACAGACCAGCCAATGCTCCGGGGGCAGGTAGTTCGACCCGGGCGAGTCGATCGCGTAGCCGGTCACAATCGACTGATCGTCGGAAAACCGGCGAAAGCTCGATTCACTCTCGCAAAGGGGGCCAAGGCAAAGCTCCGTGCCAACCTGAAGGTCCTCCGGCGCCGGACCCCAATCGCGACTGTAACCGGCGGTTCGAAAACACTCGCGGACAATCGAGTCCACGGGAATCGTCGCGGCCTCATCGCAGGCGATCCGTCCGGTCACAAAAACGCTCCCGCGGTGCACCGCGACCTCAATGCCACAGAGAGCCCGGGACTGGCGGCGGACGGCCTCCGCGACGAGGGAATCGGCGATGGCATCGCAGATCTTGTCGGGATGGCCAGGGAAGACAGCTTCAGCGGGGAAAAGAGAGTTTGTCATGCGGAGAATTCCTTGAGTTCCGTCCAGACATCGACGAAGCGTCCGAGGTCGTCGCGGTGGCTGGGGCAATGGCTGCTGTCCGGCGTCAGTGCTACGCCAAGATGAACCGCGTCGAGAGTCCGGCCGGCCGTTTCGCCGGGGACGCCAACATAGCCGTCAGTCAGGATCACGGCGCGACGAACGGCGTGGGCCTGCATGTGGGCCGCCACACATTCGATCGACGTACCGCCGGTGGAACGGCAAACACCCCGGCGGAGCTCCTCCAGGCTGATGTCGTGAACCGTCGTCGAGAAGAGATGGACGCGAGAGTACACCAGATGACGGCAGGCCAGGACCGCCCCGTACAGCGCGCCTTTCACATCCCCGATGCTGCCGCTCACATCGACGTACACGTGAACTGGCTCGATTCCCCGCCGGCCGGGCCAGAGGATCTCCTGCGCGTACAGAACAGGAGGAACACCAAGCGCGCGCAAGACGATCGCTCGGCGGTCGTGCGTGGGCAGCGGCGAAACGGAAGGGGCCGGCGCGGGCTGGCGGCGAGTACCGGTCCCCGCGCCGGGGCGGGCAATGCGGCGCAAGAGCGCGCTGAGCCGCTCGCGGTTAGAGGGAACCCGGGTCAGCGAAATCGCTTCCTCCCGCAGGATACTCGCCCACGAGCGACCGGCGATCGGATTGGGGGGCTGGGGCCAGTGCTCGACAATCGCCCGGACGGCCTCGCGCATCGCACCATCGAGCTCCCCGATTTCCTCACCGTGGCTACCGAGAAGACGGCACGCCACACCCTGTAGCGGCGCCGCTTTTTTAAGGGCGCCGTAGAGCTGATGGTAATCCGCGCCCTGCTCGGAGTAAAGCGCGCGGTAAAGCGGTTGCAGGCCGGCCAGCTCCTTGCCCCGCAGCGCCGCCGGGATGGCCGCCGGTACCGCCGGGCGCCAGTGGTCCGGCGGGCGCAGCAGACACTCGGGGAAACGCCGGGCACTGTAGAAGCCTGTGAAAAGGGACGTGTATTCCCGGCTTGGGAACATGCGGCAAAGCAGTGCGTTGATGACGGCGTCGAACACAAGATTGTCGAGCGGCGTGATGCGCCGGAACAGACGGGTATGGCCGAGCAAGACATGATGGAGTTCGTGGAGCACGAGCATCAGCAGCCGGCCCGGCGTACTGGCGAAGGTCGCCACAAAGTGCGGGTTGATGCGAAGCACCGGGAGATCCCGGCATTCGATCGAGGCGGTTTCGATGTCAGTCGATTCGATAATGTCCATCAGACGAAGAAGAGCGAGGATGCCGTAGTTGCCGCTCGGAAAGGCGTCAAGAATCTGGTTGGCGAGGCTCATCGGACGCTCCAGTTGAGGGGAATCTGCAGCACCACCCGCAGGTTCGGGGCGATCCGGTCGAGGTCAGGCTCCCGGTCGCGGAGATAGACCACGGGGGAGGACTTGGCCAGAACGGTGCAGATGGTCAGCAGGTCCTCGCAAACCGGGTCCTCTGGCCCGGCCTGACTGGTGACGAGCAGAGCGCCGGGCCAGGGTAAGGATTGCGCGTGCTGCTGGATAAGACGGCGCAGGTCGGCGGCGGCGTGGCGCGAGGCGGCTCCCGTGAGCAGCGTCAGAACTCTCTGCGCAGCGGGCTTACGGGGAGTCTGCGTCCACTGCACAACCAGCCGGCGGCAGCGCGTCGCGCCAGGGGCGGACGTATGACTGATGGTGCTGCGATGGGGCGCCGACATGTTGTGCAGCATCATCGAACACCGCCATCGATGCCGCCGCCGCCGATCAGTGCGTTAGCCTCCTGCCAGTGCCTCAGGATACGCTCAACATCGCCCTCCACCTGGATCGTGTTCTGAGCGAAAAGGCCCACCAGCAGGTTCGTGCGGGCGGCTTCTTCGTCGGGGAACCGGGCGATTACGCCAACGATGTGATGCCAGACGCGATGTCGAACCGAGCCGGAGGAGACCACCTCACGGAGGTTTTGGGCCGTGGCAACGACCGCGTACCACTCGGCGCACTGCTGCGCAACCGCCGCGGCCAGACGCCCGGCCGCGCCGGACTCCATCAGATGGGTCGCCAGCGCATGCCGGGCCCCGTGCGGGAGCGCCGCCAGAGAATCCGCCACCACGGAAGAAAGCTCCTGACGGCTGATCTTGTCAAGACGGACCGCCAGGAGCGCTCGCCGCAGCGGGTCCGGTTCGGCCAACAGAAGCCCCAACGGACTGCCCGCCTCGATGTGGGTCTGTTTCCAGGCCTCCTTGTGCGCGGTGAGGAGGGCGACCTCCGGGACGGTCTCCCCCGTGGCTCGTTGGGGAATGGAGTGGCGGAGCGCGACCCACGCTGAGCCCTCCATCGTGGCGTTGGGATCGAGGAGGACGCGGGCAGCGTGGACCCCAATCACGTTGCGGAGGAGCATGACGGCGCGGCGGGGGCTCAGCGTGAGCTTGGCCGGGCGGAGCGTGGCGCACACCAGGCGGATGTAACCGGCCAGGGATTGGCTGTGACTGGCTCGGAACGCTGCCGCCAGCGTACGTCCGCGGGCAACTTGGGCGGAAAGATCGGACGATGGTGGCGCGCTGTCCTCGCTACGGATGAGTTGCTCCTGGAGATCGGCGGGGAGTTCCTGCCAGTCGGGAATTTCGACCAGGAACGCGAAGCGGTCGGCGAGGGCGGCGTCCAGAGCCTCGGCCCCGGAGTAAAGCGTCGCATCCTCCCCGGACGACGGGGGATTCATGGCCGACCACCGGTGCTCGAGGCCAGGGAGCGGAAGGCCCTGGACGCGACGTTCGTGGACAATGGAGAACAGTTTGTTCTGCACCTCCGGCCGGCAGCGCGAGATCTCGTCGAGAAAAACGGCCTGAGCGCCCCAGATGGAGGAGGGCGTATGAACATATTCGAGTGAGCCGCTGGCATTGGGGAGCGGGTAACCAACCAGGTCATCGAAGCTCAGCAGACTGGCGTTGTAGTGCCGATGGGAGAGCCCCAGCGCGGCGGCCAGCCGGGTCAGTAGATAGGACTTGCCGACGCCGTGCGGGCCGATCAGCAGCAGCGGGTCGGCGTTGATGAGTGCGGCGAGGATGGCGGGTTCCACCGAACCCATGCCAACGATGCCGAGCGGGGAGAGAAGGGATGCGGATGGGGGGGCAATACGTTTTCGGCCCAAGGGTGTTGTCCTTCGGGCACGAAGTCTGACGAGAAGGGGGTGGCGCGGGGATTGCCGCCACTTGCCACATCGTTCCCGTTTCCGGGCTGACCTTGGCACCTTGGCTTGCGGGGGCCAGGTTGCCGGGCGGTCAAAGGGTCAGAACCCTCGCGCCACTCTTGATGTTTTCGCAGGGCCATCATGCGCCCTACCGTCACCTGGACGGCGATGCCGGCCAGTCGGTTACAGGAATTTCGCCGGCCGGCGGTGAAAAATGGGGACCGGCCACAAATCGCTGTCTGCCGATGTGCGCTGGCTCCCCTCAATCAGCATCCCCGCGCTGCGTCCGGTTCCCCCTCCGCCGCTTCGGCGCCAACGAGAAGCGCCAACGAGAAGTTGACCAACACTCTGGCCGTTTACACAAAACAGTTGACGCCGCCACCCACCCGCACGGATCAGCGCAGACTCGGCATCTGCGGCTGTCCATCTGGGCGATTTTGGCATTCGCTTCGATGGAGGTCGTCAGGATCTCTCTCAAAGAGGACTTCAGCTGAGGTCCTTGTCCGCAATGATTCCCTCCGGCTCAGACTATGTCACCCCAACCTCAGCCAATCTGGGAATTAATGGCAATCGCAATAGTGACCGTCAGCGCAGTTCGCAAAGCTGTCACCATGTACTTCAAATGTATCTTTTTTTAGCCTTGGCAGTCTGACACGGACATTGAGCCTGGAGCTTATCAGTTTCGATCGCGATGTAAGTCGTTCGCTGTGATGATCCGCTGAGACTTCGGGAGTCCCGGTGTCCCACCCGCCCCCACTGCGCTAGCCTAGTTCCCATGTCCTCCGCCCACATCGAAATGACCGCCCCCCTCTGCCACTACCTCCGAGAAGCCTCCCTCCGCGACCACCCCCTCCTCGCCCGACTCCGCGCCGAAACCGCCGCCCACCCCCGCGCCATCATGCAAATCACCCCCGAACAGGGCCAGTTCATGCAACTCCTCCTCCGCCTCACCGGCGCCCGCCGCACCCTCGAAATCGGCGTCTTCACCGGCTACAGCGCCCTCATCACCGCTCTCGCCCTCCCTGCCGACGGCCAGGTCGTCGCCTGTGACATCAGCGACGAGTGGACCTCCCTCGGCCGCCCGTACTGGCAGGAGGCCGGTGTCGCCCACAAGATTGACCTCCGCCTCGCCCCCGCCCTCGAAACCCTCAATACCCTCACCGGGCCCTTCGATTTCGCCTTCATCGACGCCGACAAGGTCAACTACGACGCCTACTACGAACGCTGCCTCGAACTCGTCCGCCCCGGCGGGCTGATCCTCATCGACAACACCCTCTGGCACGGCGACGTCATCAACCCCGCCAAGCAGGACGCCGACACCCTCGCCATCCGTGCCCTCAACAAAAAACTCCAGGCCGACCCCCGCATCGACCTCTCGCTGCTGCCCCTCGGCGATGGCCTTACCGTCTGCCGAATATGTCCTTAAGCACCGACGTCACCCGCGCCGCCGGGTTCTTCCGGATCTGCTTTTCTTCCTGCGCCACCATGTAGAACAGGCCGTCGAGCGCCTTGCCCACCACGTACTCCTCGATGTTCATCACCTCGAGCTTCGCGGCAAACGGAATCTTCTGGAAGCGGCCCACCAGTTCGTTGTACTGCCGCGTGGCGCCCACCTGTCCCATCGCCTCGCCCACCGGCGGCCGGAAGGCCACCGCCAGCGGATCGTAGGTCTTCTTGCGGAAAAAGTCGGTAATCGCCGTCTCGCCGCCCGTCAGCAGGCCGCGGGCGTCGTCGAAGTTGATGGTCTTGATGGCATTTCCGAAGATAGGCTTGGCCAGCGGCGCGGCCTGTTCGGCGGCGCGGTTCATCGACAGAACAAACTCGTCGATTTTCGCCCCCATGCCGATCATCTGCAAGCCCCGCACGAGCGGCTGCAGCTTCGGCGGCATCAGAATTTTAATGGCTTCGTTTCGAAAAAAGCCATCCACGCGGCCCGTAAGGTTGACGGCGTTGTTCAGGCCCACCGTCAGCATCTCCTTCAATCCCAGCGTGGTCTTGTCGGTCTGCGCCGGAAGCGTTCCGGCGGCCAGCGTCCAAAGCAGCGAGCGCCGTCCGATCACCATATGTAGTCCTTGGCCTCCTTACGGCGTGCATAACTATCAAGAATATGCACGATGCGCAATCGTTTCACCTTATCGCTCGAAAGCGCGCCAATCGGGATATAAATGATCGAACGGTTCAGCCGCGCCGCGATCGACCGGAAGACGCTGCGCGGCGGCTTGGCGGCAACGTAGACAACGTGCCGCTCCACCGAGTAGTCGAGCGCCGCCAGCAGCAGCGTCTCTGACTTCGATTCGGCGAACGCGTAGTCCGGGTCGCTCCAGACGTAGGACATGCGGCGCGCCGGGAGCGTCATCAGAAAACCGCCGTACTCGGCCCGGCCGATTCCGGGGCCGACGATGTGGGCCGCCGGATTGGTAGCGTAGAAGGCCATATCGGACTCGTTCTGGTGTTCGCCCTGCCAGGTGGCCAGGTAGCTGTAGCGGTCCTCCGCGTCCTCGTCAAAGATCACGCAGAGCGCTCCGGCATCGCCGCCGATCCGGTTCGCCTCGCGGACGTAGACCCGGCCCTTGTGCCAGTTGCGCAGCGTCTCGCGAAGGTCGATGCCGTCGAGCAGCGAGGTGGAGAACTCCTGCACCCGCATCCGATCTTCGTGCACCAGGCTCCGGGCCTTCGCTTTCAAGAAGCGCCCGTAGGTTTCAATGGCAAGGTCCTCGGGCGGATAGCTGCAGATGGAGTCGCCGTCCAGCCGGTGCTTCCACTCGCCGGGCTCTTTCTCTTTTTTGCGCTGCTTCAACCCGCGCGGCATCAGCCGCTGTTTGGGGCGCGGCAGGCGCCGCCGCAGGCGGATCTTCTTCGTGTTCAGCCAGACATCCTCGGCCTGAATCCGCATCGTCTCGAGGTCGGGCGCAATCTTCTGGGCCGGATACCTGTTGGCCAGTTCCCACACCTCCCAGCCGTAGTTGTCGTCGACAATCGACCGCGCGGCCACGGTCACGTCGAACAGCCCGGCCACCAGGTCGTGGCTCAGCCGCGCCAGGTTCCGGGTATATCTGGCCAGCAGCCGCCGCTGCCAGTGCGTCACCGTGTCGCCGGTGTTCTTGTGGTAGAGCGCCTCCGCCTCACGCAGCAGGTCGAAGTTGGCCCGCTGCCGGTCAATCAGGATGTCCTCTTTGCCCGTGATGCGCCACAGCTCATAGCGCTGCTGCAGGTAGGGCATTTCGGTGGTGATCTCGGCCAGACACTCCGGGGCGGGATTGACCAGGCGGACGCGCGATGCCTTCACGCGCCGGGCCGGCTCGTCCTGCGGAATCTGCATGGCGTCCAGCAGCGGGTCGAGCAGGTTGAACGAGACGACGATCAGCGTCTCGGCCAGCGGGTCGGCGCCCTGCAGTCGCCACGCCATCCCCGCGCCGTGCGCCTCCAGGTCCTCATCCCGGGGCGGCGGCTGCAGCCGGTAGGCTTCGATGTACCTTTCAAGGCCAAGGCGCCGCACGGCGTACGGGTCCGGATACTGCGCCGCCACGTGCGGCCGGTCCTGCAGCGCGGGCTCGATAAACAGCACCTCGGCACCGATCTCGCGCGCCGTCCGCACGGCTTCGACAAACGGGTCGCACGGCTCGACCGTCACATACACGAAGCTCTCTTCGCCCAAGTCAAAAGCGTCCGGCGTTGGATACATCAGCGCCGAGCACTGCGGCAGCCGGTCGATCGCCCGCAGATAAAACTCCTCGCAGGCGTGCGGCAACTCCACGGCCACCACCTTCGGCGGCGCGGCCAGAATCGCTCGCCGCACCTCGACCGCAAACTCCATGCGCCCCGGCGCCACCGGAAAGTAGCGCCACGCGCCGCGCCGCAGGCTGCCCGCTTCGTCAGCTGCGGGGAACATACCGCAGGGCCTCTTCGCCGAGCGTTTCAAGAATCGCCGTGCGCATGGCATCACCGGCCATCGCGCCGTCCTTGGCCATGTGCCGCAGCTTACTCGTGTACCGGGCGATGTTGATGCCATCGCGCGCCGAGTAGCGTTCGTCGGCGGCGTGCGCGTGCTGCAGGAATTCGGTGACGTACTCGAGAATCCCGTCCTCGGCAAACGGCAGATTTTCCCGCAGAATTGCCAGCTCCTCGTCAAAGTTCGGGAAGTCAATCAGGATCTGCGGCTGCAGCCGCGAATGAATGTATTCGGGCAAATCGAAAGTCGAACTGTCATCGTTCATCGTCGAAACCATGCGGAATAGTGGATGGGCTTTGATCTTGATGCCGGCGATCACCGACTCCACATACCGCCGGTTATCGAGCAACGGCGCAAGCGAGGCCCACGACTTTTCGCTCATCCGGTTGCCCTCATCAAGAATGCAGATGCCGCCCCGGATCATCGCCGTCACCAGGCCCGAAGCCACATACCGTAGCTTCCCTTCGCCCTCGATCACCGGGGTCACCAGTAGGTCCTCTGGTCGCGTATCCGAGGTCGCCTGCATGATGTACACCTCACGCCCCAAGCGCTTGGCCGCCGCGTAGGCAAGCGTCGTTTTGCCCACCCCGGGCTTGCCCACCAGCCGCGGGTTCATCGGTAGGTCCCGCTCATTAATCACGAGCCAGGCGGCTAGCAGTTGACGCAGCACCTCCGGCTGACCGACCCACTCACCATTCAATTCGTCCGGATGCGCCAGGTGCAGGCGCACGCCTTCGATTTCAGCGACCATCCCGCCATTGTCGCAGTAATTCAGCCGCCCGGTGTTTGCCCGCCTCCCCGCCTACTCGTAGCGCAGCGCCTCCACCGGGTCCAGCCGCGCCGCCTTGAACGCCGGCCAAACTCCGAAGAACAGCCCGATGCCCACGCTCACGCCAAAGCCAACCGCCACCGCCCACGGCGGCACCACGCTCGGCAACGAAGGAACCAGCGCACCAACCAGCAAGGTCACCAGAATCGAAATCACGATGCCCAGCAATCCACCGAGGCCCGTCAACGTCACCGCCTCGGTCAGAAACTGAATCACGATGTCGCTCCGCCGCGCCCCCAGCGCCTTCCGTGTCCCGATCTCCTTGGTCCGCTCCGTCACGCTCACGAGCATGATGTTCATCACCCCGATGCCGCCCACCAGCAGACCAAGACCGGAGAGCGCCGTCGAAACCAGAATGATAAGGCCGTTGATCGAGTTGAACTGCGCGATGATCTGATCGGCCGTCGTGATCGAGAAATCATCGTCGGCACCTGCCGGCGTCTTCCGGAACCGCCGCAGCACCCCGCGGATCTCCTCATAAGCATCATCGCGCCGGCCCGGGTAGGCCTTGGCCGTAATACTGAAGCGGTCAATGCCCGGGTAGCGTAGCCGCGCCACCGAGAGCGGAATCGTCACCTGCCGGTCCAGCGGGTTCTCGCCGAAAAAGCCACCCTTGGCCTCCTCGGTCACCCCGACGACGACATACTCCTGCCCGGCCACCGTGATCGTCTGTCCCAGCGCCTCGCCCGTCGGAAACAGGGCCTGCCCCAGTTTCGGGCCAATAATGCATACCCGCGCCGCCCGCTGCTCCTCTTCCGGCGTAAACGGCCGCCCGGCAATGAAGTTCCGCGGGTTCGTCGTGAACACCGTGGCCGAGGCCCCCTGCATGCTCACCTGGTCCGACTCAAAGCCCGGCACCTTGGCGGTAATCGGGTTTCGCCCGATGATGCCCGGCAAAAACATCGTCACGCTCGTCTCCTGCACCGACGGCACCAGCCGCTTGATCAGCGCCGCGTACTCGGGGCCCACCGGCCGCCGCCGCAACTCCTTGACGCGCGGCTCCCCGTTCGGGTCGCCCGAGTAGCGGCCCACAAAGACGTTATCCGGCCCAAACTCGGCGAAAAACGTCGTGATGCCCTGCTGCAGGCCCGTCAGCAGACTCGACACAGTCACCACCGTCGTGATGCCGATCACAATGCCCAGAATCGTCAGCAGAGAACGGAAGCGGTTCGTCCACACCGCATCGAGCGCCACCCCGATCGTCTCCGTCAGCGATATCGTTCCCACGGTCATCCGCTCTCCCTAATCCGCCCGCAACGCTTCCACCGGATCGAGGCTCGCCGCCTTCGCCGCCGGATACCATCCCGAGATCACCCCCACCGCGCTCGATACGAAGATCGCGAGGAAGATATAGGCGCCCGTAATCTCAAGCGGCGCGTTGAAGGCAACGGATAATCCCTCGGCCAGCACATAAGCCAACCCTAGTCCCACCAGCCCGCCTACCAGCGACATCATCAGGGACTCCACCAGAAACTGCAGCAGAATATCGCTCTTGCGCGCCCCGAGCGATTTGCGTACGCCAATCTCCCGCGTCCGCTCCGTCACGCTCACGAGCATGATGTTCATGATCACGATCCCGCCTACGACCAGCGAAATCATCGTCACCGGCACCACCACCACTTTGATCAAACCCAGCACCTGGTCAATGAACGCCCGGATCGAATCCGGCGTCAGGAAGTCGAAGTTGTCCGCCTGGCCCGGCCGCGTCCGGAAACGCGTCCGCAGCGCCATGCGCGTAATGTCCAGGCTCTCGTCGAGCGTCAAACCCGTCTCGGGCCGGGGCTTGGCGAAGATCGTAATGTTGGTGGCCGGGCCGATAATGCGCGTAAATACCGGCGAAGGAATGTAAACCGAGTTGTCCTGCGCGCGGCCGCCCGCGTTGCCTAGCTTCTCCTGCACGCCCAGCACCGTGAACTCGTAGCCGCGTACCGTGATCTTGCCGCCAATCGGCGAAACGCCGGGAAACAGCTTCTCGCGCACCTCGTCGCCGATGACGCAAACGAACTGCCGCGTGCGCTCCTCCTGATCGGTAAAGAAGCGGCCATCCGTGAGGACGACGTCCCGGATGCTCGGTAGCACCGCCGCCGTACCCAGAATCGCGGCGCCTTCGTAGGTTGTCTCGGCGCGCTTGATGTCTTCGACCCGCGTGCGGTAAGGTGCGTAGAGGATCTGGTTGCCCGTCGTCAGCCGCAGGTAGTCGAGATCATCGCCGCGGATCTGCTTGTTCACCCGTAGTTTTTCGGCCCGCTCCTTGCGCGTCAGCCGGCCGACGTTGGCAATCTGCGCAATCAGGTAGGTCTCGCTGCCGAACGCTTTTGAGGTCGTTACCTCGGCATAGTTGCCCAGCCCCTCAATGGCGGCGCCCACCAGCACCACGCTCGTAACGCCGATGATGATCCCTAACAGCGTCAGAAACGTACGCAGCTTGTGCGCCCGGAGCGAACTGGCAGCCAGGCCGATGGCGGTGAAGAGTTTTTGACGGAAAGAAAGCACAAAGTCTTCCTTTCAGGATGACACAGCGGCTTCGGCGATTGAGAGAAATGTGGTGAAATGCCTCCACGCTACAGCCCCCTGTGCCGTCATACGATAATGAGGTCGTATGTCAAACCCTGCCGCTTCTAACCGCCGGATCACCCGCCGTGGCTTCACCCTGATGGAATTGATGATCGTCGTCGCCATCATCTTCGTCATTCTGGCGATCGCCGTGCCGAAGTACAACCAGT
The DNA here is from genome assembly GCA_019931245.1 of Bryobacteraceae bacterium CoA2 C42. Classification (GTDB taxonomy): domain Bacteria; phylum Acidobacteriota; class Terriglobia; order Bryobacterales; family Bryobacteraceae. The sequence goes on along the minus strand of JAINDL010000053.1, from coordinate 36,280 downwards.
CGAAAATGCTGGCGAACGAAACGGCGGCCACCCGCATGATCGGCACCATTCACACGACGCAGGCCCAGTATCAGAGCCAGTTCGGCCGCTACGCCGTCACGCTGCAGGAACTCGGCCCGCCCGCCAGCGGCCAGCCCAGCGCCGCCGCCGCCGACCTCATCCCCGGCGATCTCGCCACCGGCCGCAAAGGCGGCTTCAACTTCCAGATGCAGGGCACCCCGGGCGGCTACACGCTGACCGTTACCCCGGAATCTTACAACGGTACCGGCCGCCGTAGCTTCTTCTCGGACCAGAGCATGGTGATCCGCGAAAACTGGGGCCCGGAAGCAGCCACCGCATCGAGCAACGAAATCAAGTAATTTGCCGGTTTAACAAAACTTAAACTGACAGGACGAGGCAGCATCGTCATCCTAAGTAAGGAAGTCTGATGCTTTTACCCCGTTTCCTTTTTCTCCTCTTAGTTGCTGTAAGCGCCTTCGCGCAACAGGCCCGCGTCCTCGGGACCGTAGAGTCCGCCCTGCCGACCCTGCAGGTCAAGACCGACCAGGGCCAGACCCTTGCCGTCGCCCTCAACGCAAACGCCACCGTCCGCAAAGTCGCGCCCGGCGCTAAAGACCTCAGCGAAGCGCAAACCGTCTCCATCGACGACCTCGCGTCGGGTGATCGCGTCCTGCTCCGCGGCGCGCTCAATGGCGCTGCCTTTGCCGCCGATAGCATCATCCTCATGAGCTCGCGCGAAATCGCGCAAAAGAACCAGGCCCAAACCGCGGAATGGACCAAACGAGGTATCTCCGGACTCGTCGACAAAGTCGACGCCGGCGCCAATCAGCTCACGGTCATGGTTCGCGGACCGGAGGGCCCGAAGCCCGTTAAGGTCACCGTTACTCCCAAAACAGAAATCAAGCGTTACGCCAAAGACTCGGTGAAGTTCGCCAGCGCCCAGCCCAGCAGCCTCGCCGAGATCAAGAAGGGGGACCAGCTCCGCGCTATGGGCGTCAAGAGCGAAGACGGCGCTACCGTCGATGCCGAACGCGTCATCTACGGCACCTTCAAATCCGCCGCCGGCGTCATCACCGCCATCAACGCCGAAACCAAAACGATCACCATCAAGGACTGGCAGACCGAAAAGCCGGTCTTCATCCAACTCTCCGCGGAAACCACGCTGAAAAAGCTGCCCAACATGGGTGGCATGGGTATGGGCATGGGCCGTCCGCCAGGCATGGGCGGCCCCGGCGCGGGTGGCCCTCCTCCCGGCGGCGGCCCTGGCGGTCCTCCCCCCGGTGGTGGCCCCGGCCGCGGACCCGGCATGGGCGGCATGCGCCCCGGCGGCTTTGATCCCTCGCAGATGATCGAACGCCTCCCGGCCTCCTCCTTTGCCGATCTCGCCGTCGGCGACACCCTCATGATCGCCAGCACCCCCACCCCCAAGCCCGACCAACTCGTCGCCATCACCGTCGTCGGCGGCGCCGAACGCATCCTCAACATGCTCACCATGCAGGCCCAGGCCAACGCCGCCGGCGGCATGGGCGGCGGCATGCGCGGCATGGGCGGCGGCATGGGTGGCCTCGACGCCATCATGGGCATGCCCGGCATCCAGTAGCCCCGAAACGAAACCACCCCCGAGGACCTCTTCATGACTCGTCTGCTCTTCGTGTCTCTACTCTTCCTTTCGGCGCTCGCCGCCCAGATCTCCACCATAAAAGGCCGCGTCACCGACCCCTCGGACGCCGTTGTTCCCGGCGCCGTTGTCACCCTCCGCAAAGCCGGCTCTCGCGAACTGCGGCAGTCCACCAACGAAGAGGGCGTCTACGAGTTCAAAAACGTCCAGCCCGGCGCCTACACCCTCCGCGTTCAAAAGCCCGGCTTCGCGGTCTACGCCGCCGAAGGTCTCCCCGTCTCCGGACCCTCCTCCTTCGACGTCCGCCTCCTCCTCGCCAAGGACGCCCAGACCCTCAAGGTCGAAGAGGAGCAGAACGCCGTCACCACCGACGCCCAGCAGAACGCTGGCGCCCTCGTCCTCCGCGAAGCCGAACTCAAAAGCCTCTCCGACGACCCCGACCAGCTCGCCCAGGAGCTCCAGGCCCTCGCCGGCCCCGGCGCCGGACCCAACGGCGGCCAGATCTTCATCGACGGCTTCACCGGCGGCCGCATCCCTCCGAAATCCTCCATCCGCGAAATCCGCATCAACCAGAACCCCTACTCCGCCGAGTTCGATCGCATCGGCTTCGGCCGCATCGAAATCCTCACCAAACCCGGCACCGACAAGTTCCGCGGCGACGCCTTCTTCAACTTCTCCGACGAAAGCCTCAACTCCCGCAACCCCTTCTCGAACAACAAGCCGCCCTACCAGTCCCGCCTCTTCGGCGGCCGCATCAGCGGGCCCATCAACAAAAAATCCTCCTTCGGCCTTGACGTCGAATCCCGCAACGTCGACGAAAACGCCGTCATCAACGCCACCCTGCTCGACGCCGCCCTTGAGCCCTTCCGCCTCCAGCAGGGCGTCGTCACCCCGCAGACCCGCTATAACATCGGCAGCCGCGTCGACTACGCCCTCAACGACAAAAACACCCTGGTCGCCCGCTACAACTTCTCCCCCATCACCAACAAAAACCAGGGTGTCGGCCAGTTCACCCTGCCCACCCGCGCCTTCTCCACCAACGACACCGACCACACTCTCCAACTCACCGAAACCGCCATCCTTAGCAGTTCGATGATCAACGAGACCCGCTTCCAGTACAACCACTCCAACACCCGCCAGCTGGGCGACAACTCCGTGGCCGCCCTCGAAGTCCTCGAATCCTTCTCCGGTGGCGGCGTCCAGGTCGGCAACTCGAGCCAGATCACCAAACGAGCCGAACTCCAAAACATCTCTACGCTCATCAAAGGCCGCCACAGCATCAAGTGGGGTGGCCGCCTCCGCGCCGGCTCCAATAACGACACCTCGCCCAGCAACTTCGGCGGCACCTTCACCTTCGCCGGCGGCTTCGTCAACGGCGAGCAGATCACCTCGCTCGAACGCTACCGCCGCACCCTGCTCTACCAGCAGCAGGGCCTCTCCCCGGCCGAAATCCGCGCCCGCGGCGGCGGCGCCACCCAGTTCTCCATCAACGGCGGCAACCCGCTCGCCGCCATCCGCCAAACCGACATCGGCCTGTTCCTCACCGACGATTGGCGCATCCGGCCCAACCTCACCTTCTCGGCCGGCCTCCGCTGGGAAGACCAGACCAACATCTCCAACCACAACAACCTCGCCCCCCGCATCGGCCTCACCTGGGGCGTCGACGGCGGCGCCAACAAGGCCGCCAAGTCCGTCCTCCGCGTCGGCGCCGGTATTTTCTACGATCGCCTGAGCGAAAACCTCAGCCTGCAGGCCCTCCGCTTCAACGGATCGAACCAGGTCAACTATATCGTCCAGAATCCGGACTTCTTCCCCACCATTCCCTCTCTCAGCACCCTCGGCCGCTTCCAGACCCAACAGACCATCCGCAGCCTCTACGGCGATATCCGCACCCCCTACCAGATCCAAACCTCCATCGGCATCGACCGCCAACTCCCCCGCAATACCACCGTCGCCGTCAACTATGTCTTCAGCCGTGGCGTCCACACCCTGCGCACCCGCAACATTAACGCCCCGCTCAACGGCGTCTTCCCCTACGGCCCCGTCGGCAATCTCTTCCAATACGAGTCCACCGGCTTCGCCCGGCAGAATCAGCTCATCACCAACTTCAACACCCGCTTCAGCTCCCGCGTCAGCCTCTTCGGCGTCTACCTGCTCGGCCGCGCCCGCAGCGACGCCGACGGCACCGGCTCCTTCCCGGCCGATAACTACAACCTCCGCAACGAATACAGCTACTCGGCCTTCGACGTCCGCCACCGCTTCATCCTCGGCGGCAGCGCCGCCGCCAAGTGGGGCGTCTCCTTCAACCCCTTCATCATCGCCTCCACCGGCGCGCCGTTTAACATCACCACCGGCCGCGACAACAACCTCGACACCCAGTTCAACGACCGTCCGGCGTTCGCCAACGGCGCCACCGGCCCCGGCGTCGTCCGCACCTCCTTCGGCAACTTCCTCACCACGCCCGGCCCCGGTGACGTCATCATCCCGCGCAACTACGGCCGCGGCCCCGGCTCGTTTACCATCAACCTCCGCGCCAGCCGCACCTTCGGCTTCGGCAAGACGGGCGAGTCCGGCATCAACGACGGCGGCATGCCCCCGGGCATGGGTGGCGGTCGCGGTCCGGGGGGCGGCGGCCCACCGCCCGGCATGGTGATGGGCGGCGGCCGGGGTGGTCCCGGCGGTGGCGGCCGCGGCGGCCCGGGCGGCATGTTCGGCGGCGCCTCCACCGGCAAACGCTACAACCTTACTGTCTCCGTTCAGGCCCGCAACCTGCTCAATCACGTCAACCCGGCGCAACCCACCGGCAACCTCTCCTCGCCCCTGTTCGGCATCTCCACGCAGCTCGGCGGCGGCTTCGGCCCCCGGCCCGGCGGTGGCGGTGGCGGCCCCGGCGGTGGGGGAGGCGGCGCCGCGGCCAACCGCCTCATCGAACTCCAACTCCGCTTCTCGTTCTGAGGAACCGCGCACAACGGACTCGCTTCGGCCCGGCAGGAGGAGCGAGTTCCTCGCCCGTTGGCGCCGGGCCTGCGCCGCCTGCGCGCTTCTAAGCCTCCGGCGCCCGCAGCGCGGCCACGGGGATCACCGCCAGCTCCGCGCTGTTGTTGTTCCCCCGGCGGCCGCCGCTGTTCGAGTAGCCCACGTAGAGCGAACCCCGGTGCTCCACCGCGTACGGATAGGCGAGCCGCGCCCCCGCGTGCGACTCGCCGCCCGCCGTGTGCTCGGCGTTCCGGATCCGGAACACCCGGCTGAACAGCGGTTGCCCGGGCCGCGTCACGGCAATCGTCAACGGCGCCCGCTGCCCCTTGGTGTCCGCCGTCGTCGTGCCGATCAGATAGCGCTGCCCGGTGCTCAGCGTCCCGGCGTAGGGTTTCGAAGTCGCCATCGGCAGGTTTGCCCGGCGCTGCGGGCTCCACGTCCGTCCCCCGTCGCGGCTGCGCGAAACCAGCGCCACCGCCTCGGCGCCGTAGCGGGCGATGTTCAACACCTCATCCCCCGCCACAATCACCGTCGATTCGCCCCACATCGTCCCCAGCGATGGATCCCGCGGAATCACCACATGCTCCCACCGCGTGAAGTCATCGCCGTGGCTGATGGCCACCGAAGCCGGTTCCCCGTTGCCCACGTCGAAGCCGGCCAGGATCCAGTTCCCGTTCCGCATCCGCAGCGGCTCCTGCATCGGCCAGAAGCCGTCCCGGACAATCACGCCCCGCGCCTGCCACTGCCGGCGCTGCTCATCGAGTACATAAGCCCGGCAATGAACATTCTTCCGTTCGCCGGAAAACGCGCCCAGAAAGGCCCACAGCCTCCCGCGATGCGAGAGAAACGAGCCGTGGCTGACGGCCACCTCCGGCGTGCCTTTGTCCATGTCGAAGACGGCGCTCCAACTCCGTCCCCCGTCTTCGCTCACGCGCCACCGCGCCTCTTCGCCCGTCGTGTTCTCCGGGTTCTTGTTGTGGGCGAACGAGGCGTACAGCTTGCCCTTGTGCCACGCCAACCCCACCCCGTGCAGAAAGCCGTAGCCGCCGTCCTGCTCCGGTTCATACTTCTTGATCACCGAGAACCGCACGCCCTGCAGTTCCGCCAACTCCGCCGCGCGCGGCACCGCCCACCCCGCGTCCCAAATCGTCTCCGCGCCGGTTTCCGCCCCGGCGCCCTGTTGCCACGCCCCGCCCGCCAGCGCCCCCAGCAGCCCTCTTCGATTCATGCGCATGCCTACACGCTCCGCACCGCCGCCATCGCGGCCTCAATCCGCTCCGCCTGCCCCGCCGAACTCACCGGCATCGGCGGCCGCGGCACCCCGCCCTGCCGCCCCTGTGTCCGCATCGCCACCCGCACATTCGCCGGCAGATTCGGCGCATCAATCGCGTTCCACAACCGCAGCAGATTCTTATGCAGCGGTATCGAGGCCCCATGGTCGCCCCGCCGCACCGCCTCCCACAAAGCAACGCAAGCCTCCGGCGCCGCGCTCAGAATCGCCGCCACCGCCCCGTCCGATCCCAAACAAAACGAGGGATACAGCAGCGCATCCACCGCGGAAAGAATTCGCACCCGGTCCCGAATCCCCGCCTCCTCGCTCAGCAGCAGCAAATCCGCCAGCGCCTTCATATCGCTCGCGCTCTGCTTCACGCCAATCACCCCGTCCACCTCCCGCAAAATCCGCACGAGCAGCGGCGGCAGCAGATACGACCACGGCACCACGTTGTAGATGATCACCGGCATCCCCGTCCCGTCCGCAATCGCCCCGAAATGTCGCACCATCGACTCATCATCCGGCCGGAAGACATAATGCACCGGCGTTACCTGCAGCGCCGCCACCCCCAAGTCCGCCAGCGCCTTGGCCCGGTCAATCGTCGACTGCGTGCTGTCCGTGATGATCCCGGCAATCACCGGCACCCGGCCCCGCACCTCCTCCACCGTCCAGCCCACAATGCGGCGCGTCTCGTCGGTAGAAAGCGTATGGCCCTCGCCCGTGCTGCCGCAAACGGCCAGCCCGTGCACCCCGGCCCGCTCCACCATATGACGCACCTCGGCCCGGTGCGCTTGCTCGTCTATCGTGCCGTCCGCGCGGAACGGCGTCACCAACGGCGGAATAATTCCACCAATGCATTCAATATTGCTGCTCAAAGCTCCTCCCAATGTAGATGCGGCCGGATCGCTCGCGCCACGGCCACCGCCTCCTGGCCCAGAGTTGCCAGTTCGGCATCAGACAACCGGACACTCGGTCCGGAAACACTCACCGCTGCCACCGCCCCGCGCAGCGGGTCCACAAACGCCGCCGCCACGCACCGCACCCCCGCCTCGTTCTCCTCCCGGTCCACCGCATAGCCGCGCTCCCGCGTTGCCGCCAACTCCGCCCGCAGCTTCGGCCACGAAGTCGCCGTCTGTTTGGTCAACGCCGCCATCCCCCGCCGCCGCGCCAGCGCCTCGGCCTCGGCCAGCGGCAGCGCGCTCAAAATCGCCTTACCCAGCCCCGTCGAATGCAGCGGCCACCGCGTTCCAATATCCCCCCGCGTATGCAACTGGTGCGTCGATTCCACCGCCGCTACAATCAGCACCTGACTATCCGACAGCATCCCCAGCTTCACCGTCTCCCGTGAACGCTCCGCCAACCGCCGCAGATGCGGCCGCGCCTGCCCCAGCAGTTCCGTGCTCCGCGCGTAGAGAAACCCCATCTCGAGCGCCCGCGGCCCCAGCCGGTAAACGCGATCCTCCGGGTCCTGCCGCACCAGGTCAAACGCCTGCAGCGTCTTGAGTAAATTGTGCGCCGTGCTCTTCGGCATCCCTTGCTCCCGCGCCAGATCCGACAGCGCCCACTGCGGCGACGCCAGCGAAAACGTGCTCAGCAGCCGCAGCGCCTTCTCCACCGACGAAACGGCGCCGTGCCCCCCGTTCGGTATCGCTGAACTCCGCCTTGTCGATTCCTGCGCCACGATTCGCCCGCCAGTATCTAAAAACAGACCGCCCGCGTCAACCCGTGTTCAGCCCCTCGGAACACCGTTCCGCCCGCCCAACTTGTTCGCCGGTAACCCGCCGTCGTATCGTAAGCTTCATGCTGCCCCGCCGCACCCTCCTGCAAACACCCCTCGCGCTCGCAGCTCCCCCCAAAAAAATGATCCTCGGCATGCATCAGTACACCTCCGCCGGCGCCGGTTACCGCCACTCTCTCGAAGGTTGGGCCAAAGCCGGCATTCGCCACGTCGAACCCGTCGCCCCGCTCCTCGACGACTTTCTCAAAACGGACACCCTCGCCAACGCCAAACGCGTCCTCACCGACAACGGCCTCACCATCGTCTCGGGCGCCGTTAGCGTCATGAACCTCTGGGAGCCCAACCCCGCCTTTGCCGCCAGGCTCGAAGCCTTCCGCCAGCGCTGCGAACAGTTCGCCACTCTCGGCGCGCCCATCGTCTACTCCCCTTGCGTCACCGCCGCCAGGTTCACCGCCGATGACTACGCCAAAAGCATCGACAACATCCGCCGCGTCGCCGAAGTAGCCCGCGAGTTCCGCCTCAAAGTCGGCGCTGAATTCGTCCGCAACTCCACCTTCCTCGCCTCGCTCCCTACCGCCATCCGCCTCCATCGCGAAGCCGCCCACCCCAACTTCGGCATCATCTTCGACTGCTACCACTTCTGGTCCGGCCCCAACCATCTCGAAGACATGGACGCCCTCCGCCCCGGCGACATCCTCCACGCCCATCTCAACGACACCCCCGCCCTGCCCCGCGAACTCCTCGACATGCAATCCCGCGTCGTCCCCGGCGACGGCGTCGCCCCCCTCGCCGCCATCCTCCGCAAACTCGTCGGCCGAGGCTACACCGGCCCCATCACCGTCGAACTCTTCTGGCCCCAGTTCCAGCAGGCCGACCCCTTCACCCTCGCCAAATCCATCCAGTCCAAAGCCGAGGCTATTTTCAAACAGGCCGGACTCTAGCGCCCCCGCCTTGGTAGCATGTGGGGATTCCCATGGCTAACTCCCGACGCAATCTCCTCGCCGCCGCCGCGCTCGCCGTTCCCGCCGCCGCGGCCCCCAAGCAGCCCAAATCCCGGAAGTCCCACTTCAAAGACGGCCGCCCCAAGGACGGCAAGGCCCCCCTCTACTCGCCCGCCGTCACCTGCAACGGCTTCGTCTTCGTCTCCGGCACCGGCAAGATCGACGGTGGCACTATTCAGGAACAGACCAAGTACGTGCTCGACTCCATCGAAGCCAACCTCAAGCACGTCGGCTCCTCCATGGAAAAGGCCGTCAAGTGCAACGTCTACCTCTCGGACATCAACAACTACGGCCCCATGAACGAGACCTTCCGCGGCCGCTTCGGCGACAATCCCCCCGCCCGCACCACGGTCGCCGTCGCCGCCATCCCCTTTGGCTGCCTCGTCGAAATCGAAGTCATCGCCGAAGCCTGACGCCCATGCAGGTCCCGGTCTCCTCTCCCCATCTCCCGGCGCCCGGCGGCTTCTACTCGCCCGCCGTGCGCGCCGGAAACCTGCTCTTCCTCTCCGGCCAGCTCCCGCTCGATGCTCATGGCCGCCTCGTCTCGGGCGGCATCGTCGAACAGACCAACCAGGCCCTCACCAATCTCCAACACCTCCTCCACGCCGCCGGCGCCGACCTCACGCATCTCGTGCAGGTCACCATTTACATCGTTGGCATCGAGCATTGGTCCGCCGTCAATACCGCCTATGCCGCCTTCCTCGCCGCCGTCCCCGTGCCCCCCGCCCGCGCGGTTGTGCCCGTGCCGGAACTGCACTACGGAGCATGGATAGAAATCCAGGCCATCGCCATGATCAATGTATGAATTCTTTGTAATTCGCGGAATAGTAACCGGGAATTGATAAGCCGGTAACGGCCCCCTCGCTACTCTGCTTCTCATGCAGCGTATCGTTCTCTTGCTCCTGTCCGCGCTCCCCCTCTTTGCCCAGTGCTCCCTCACGGTCGTCGTCGAAGACGCTTCGGCCGGCCGCGTTGCCAACGCGGCCATCCGCCTTCGCGATCAAACCACCAGCCGCATCCTCGCCGCCGTCACCTCCGCTGAAGGCATCGCCAGTTTCGCCGCCGTCCCCTGCGCGGCCTACCAGCTCACCGCCGCCTTCGCCGGCTTTGAAGACTCCACCGCCGCTGTCCGCCTCGCCGAACGCAACCCCGCCCAACTCAAACTCACCCTCCGCACCCGCGGCCTCTCCGAACAGGTCCAGGTCATCGAAGGCGCCGACCTCCTCCAAACCACTCGCGCCACGCAATCTTTCAGCCTCTCGGCCCAGCAGATTCAAAACATCCCCACCTCCTCCCGCAACGTCACCCACCTCCTCGTTGCCGAAGCCGGCGTCGCCGCGCCCCTGCCCGACCGCACCGGCCGCGGCATGAACCTCGCCACCTCCCCCGGCGGCCAAGCCGACGATGGCTCCCAATCCCTCAACCCCTCCGTCAACGGAGCCCGGCCCACCAATAACTCCATGGCCATCAACGGCCTCGACGCCACCAACATGATGAACGCCAACGGCGGTCTCGGCAGCAGCATCAGCGTCCCGCTCGACGCCCTCGAAATGGTCGAAATGCAGACGGCCCTCTACAGCGCCTCCACCGGCCGCAATGGCGGTGGTAACGTCTCCCTCATTACCCGCGGCGGCTCCAACTCCTTCCATGGCTCCGGTTATCATTTCCTGCAAAATGAGCAGTTGAATGCCAACGAATTCTTTCTCAATCGAGCCGGCACCCCCCGCCCCAAGTTCCGCCGCAACGAAACCGGCGCCACTCTCGGCGGCCGCATCGTCCGCGACAAGACCTTCTTCTTCGCCTCCGTTCAACGCACGGACTTCCTCAGCGGCTTCGCGCAGCGCGCCATCGCCGCCACCGGCGTCCCCGTTGGCCTCGGCGACGTTCGCACCCGCGAATCCATCGCCGCCGTTGCCAATCAGTGGTTGCAGTCCGGCGCCCGCGGCAACCCGCTGTTCGCCAACAACACCCTTACCCGCATCCGGGCCTTTCCAGCCGACCAGATCCCGGGCCTCGAAGCCAAGTTCTTTACAAATACCGCCCCCGGTAATGTCACCCTCCGTACCCTAACGGCACAGGATATCCACCCGATTGCGGTCAACATTTTGAACCAGAAGCGCGACGGCAAGTTCCTGCTACCCTCCTATAGCCCGTCTATGCTGCCGCTCACCGGCAACGCCAACTTCGGCGACGAAGGCCTGCTCCAACAGTCCTTCCCCACGTTCTTCAACTCCTGGGCCGGCTCCGGCTCCATCGACCATAACTTCTCCACCGCCAACCGGCTCCGCCTGAACTACATCCGCTCCGCCTCCTACGTCGAAGAGGCCTTCGGCTGGGCCAACTCCTCGCCTTCGCCCACCTTCGGCCTCACCCCCTCCTACACCGCCGGTCTCCAACACACCAAAACCTTTGGCACCCAATGGGTCTCAGAACTTCGTGGCGGCTTCTTCGAACTCTTTAACACTCGCGTGTCTAAGTTCCGCGACATTACTAACTCCTCCCTTGGCATCCTTAATCCCCTCGAAGCCTCCATCGGCGGCCTCGCCTCGCTCATGCCCACCATCGACATCAATACCCAGCGCTCCACCGCCGGCATCGGCAACGCCTGGGACTTCTTCGATCGCCAGCGTGTCATCAACGTCTCGGAAACCGTCAGCTACACCCGCGCGCGCCACACCATCCAATTCGGTGGCGAATTCCGCCGTCCCACCATCAAAGGCGAGTACATGGCCCGTACCAATGGCGACCTCGACTACGACAACTGGGCCCTCTTCTTCACCGGCCATGGCGCCGCCGGCGGCGGCTCTGACCTCGACCAGGGCGACACCCGCCGCCACTTCAAAATGAAAGACTTCAGCCTGTTCCTCCAGGACGACTGGCGCATCCGCCCCGGCCTCACCCTCAACCTCGGCCTCCGCTACGACTACTACGGCAACCCCAACGACGCCGAAGGCCGCATCGGAAACTACTACACCGCCTCCACCGCCGCCGCCCTCGGCCTCGCCAAACCCGGCTTCTACGTCGACCCCAAGTCGGCCTTCTTCCAGCCCAACTTCAACCCCCTCAAGCTCGGCATCCTTGTCGAACCCGGCACCCCCTTCAGCCTGGACAATGTCTTCAAAGCCCCCTGGGCCTCCACCATCAAACCCGACTGGAACAACATCGCCCCCCGCATCGGCATGGCCTGGCAACTCACCCCGAAACTCGTGCTCCGCTCGGGCTACGGCATGTTCTACGAACGCACCTCCGGCGCCATCAAAACAGATCTCCAGCTCTCCGCCCCGTTCTTCATCTATCAAAACGTCCCCGCCCCGGTCGACATGGCCGATCCCTACCCCAAGCTCAACGTCAATCCCTTCCAAATCCCCTTCAACGTCACCATCCTCCGCAACCCCACCACCGGCGCCGCCTCCTGGCGCAAGTTCGACGGCTCCGCCTTCCCCGCCACCAGCCCCTTCAGCGCCAAAAACAACACCTTCGTCGACCCCCTGCTCCGTACCCCCTACGTCCAGCAGTGGACGATGAACCTCCAATACGAACCCATGGCTGGTAGCCTGCTCGACGTTCGCTACGTCGGCTCCCGCGGCGTCGGTCTCATGGCCCGGCTCAACCTCGCCCAGCCCCTCGACCCCCGCGTCACCCCCGTCAATGGCTTCACCAACATCTTCACCACCACCGGCGCCCTCATCGCCCCGGACTTCTTCGTCAAGCCCGAGTTCCTCGGCCTCAACCGGGCCGGCGGCTTCCGCCAGCGCTCCAACTGGGGTCAAGCCAGCTACCACAGCCTCCAGGCGAACTTCAAACGCCGCCTCGGCAAATGGGTCACCGGCAACTTCTCCTACACCTGGGCCAAGTCAATGGACAACGTCAGCTCCGATGGCGGGGTCATCGAACACGACGGCTTCAATCTGGCGAACAACCGCGGCCCTTCGGACTTCGACCGCACCCATCGCTTCACCGGCGTCTATGTCCTCGAGCTCCCGGCCCCCGCCCGCTTCAAGACGCTACTCGGCGGCTGGTCGCTCAGCGGCCTGATGACGCTGCAGAGCGGCGCTCCGTTCTCGGCGCTAGGAAACGCCACCACCAACGCCCGCTGGGCGCAGCCAAGCCGTGTGCGGCCCAGCTTCGCCCCCGGCAAGACGATCGCCGACGCCCGGCGCGACGGCCGGACGCAGGACCGCCTGAGCCTCTTCTTCAACCCCTCGGCCTTCACCGATTCACTCGACACCTGGGGCAACGCGGGCCGCAACATCCTCCGCGGACCGAGCCAGGTCCAGTACGACTTTATGCTCGGTAAGCTCATCAAGATTCGCGAGTCCTACCAACTGGAGTTCCGCTGGGAAACCTACAACGCCTTCAACCAGCCAACCTTCACGAATCCAGCCTCGACTCTGGCGGCTGGAGGTCCCGGCACGGCCGGCGTCATCGCCTCCACCATCGGTGGACCCCGCACTATGCAAGCCGCTCTCCGCTTCCGCTTCTGACGCGGCGGGTGAGCCGGTCCCGCCGGCCCCGCGACCGAACCGCCGTCAGGGAATTCGATAAATGAAAATCGAGTAACCAGCGCGGCCTACCGGCTCACTCTCCCGAAAACCGGCGAAGTAATTACGATACTTGGGGGCAAAATACTGCCCGGTTAATAGATTGGCGCTCACGGCATAATATCCCCGCTCCGGCACAAAACGCTCACCTTTTGCCAGGTCGTCGCTCCAGGGTGCTGGGAGGGTTTCCAGTCGCTCGTCCGTCAGGTAGTTGTAGGGATCATCCATCCCGAAATAGGCCAGCCGGATCTTGCGGATGTCGTTCCGCGTTACATACTCGGCCAGAAACCGAAGGTCCTGGCCCCAGTCGATATTACTGTCCGACAGGTAGCGCAGGCCATTCTGGGGGCCTCCCGCCCAAAGATTGAAATGGGAAATGTAGTGCGGATAGTGCACCGCGGTGCGCCATCCGGACCAAGCCACCAGAGCGGCCGGTAACAGGATCCCCGCTATCCGCCAGCGCCCCCGCAAGGTCGCTAAGGGTCCTGCCCAAAGGAGTAAGAACGGCCATGCGGGCGCAATCAGCCGGATCCCCAGTTGCAGGTTCGAGAGGGAAGCCAGCGAAACATAAAAAAGTCCCGGTACTGCCCAAAACAGATCGCGCGCACCGGCCCGCCTTCGCGCCACCCGGAATGCGTACACGCACAGCCCCAAGCCAATCGCCAATTGCATGGCTACCGGTACTTTAAGAGCCAGCGCCGTCACGAAGTAGAGGGGGTGGCCTTCGGGGAAAATCTGTCCCATCAGGTATACCGCTCCGTGTTCCCCGTTTGATCGCACCATCTCCACCGCTCCGTGCCAGAACCGGGGTGGCAGTGGTATCCACGAGGCCGTCTTCACGATCTGTGAAATCCAGGAGGGAATCGCCGGGCTGGTTTGCCAGGAGTCGAGTTCCGCCGCTGGGATTGGAGTTAGGTCTGCCTGCCAGGCCAGGACAATTCCACCATACAAAACTACTCCGACCAACAAAATCCGTGACAAAGAAAGCGCCGGCCGGAGGGGGCGCCACGTCAGTTCCCGAATCGCCAGGAGCACAAACGCCATGGGGATGAGGATAAGCATCGATATCTTCGCCAAAACAGCCAGAACCAGCGCCACCCCCCACCGCGCCGCGCCTCCCGCGTCTGGCCGCTCCCAGTAACGCCATGCGGAATACCAGAATGCCAGGTATCCAAATGCCGAAGCCAGGTCGTTCTTGAACAGAGCGCCATGTCCGAGAACCATTGGCGATAGGGCGAACAGCGCGGCGCTGAACAGTCCGCCGGCCGGCGAGAACAACTGCCGCCCCCACCACCAGAGCAGCAGCGTGGAGAGCAGGGGAAACAGGGTCAGCGGCAGGCGTGACCAGAAAAAAATTCGCTGTAGCTCCGCTCTGCTCATCCCGTCGATCATTCGTTGGGAAATGTTCCATTCGTGGTTCGTTCGCCAAACCGGGTCCGTTGCCTCGGGTAAACGGAGTCCCACCAGGCGCGGCACCCATCCCGCGGTAAGGTTAATGAGCGGCGGCATATGCCCCGGTTGCAGGGTGTCCCGCCCCTCCCAATACAAATGTGCCGATAGTAAGTGACTGGGCTCATCCACGGTGATTCCCGTCTCGGCAGCCAGAACAACCAGCAATCCCAGCTGCCCGACAACAAGCAGGGCGATCAAGAATCGTTCCCACGGCATCACCGGCGGCCGGGGCAGGTTCTGTCCCGGCGTGTTATCTGGTCTTGAGTAGTTCGTATCCGTTTGCAAACAACATGATTGTAGGTAGCGGGCCGCCGCTACACCATACCGGGCTTTCTGTATCACCGCCTGGCGGCTGACGCACCTTTCGCCGGTTTCCTAGCCCTTCTTCACCCCCGTCCGCCCACTCTCCACCGTCCAGCTGCTCCGCGTCGCCACCGGCGCCCCCGGCCGCGTCACATACGGCACCACCCGGTAATCCGCCCGGTACTCCGCCGGCGTCACCGTACACTTCACATACCCCCGCTGCCCGTTAAACCACTTCAAATGCGGGTTCTCCCGGTACTGCGCCTGCGTCGTCGGCCGCTCCTCCGCCCCGTCTCCACCGCTGCTGATCGACGTCCCCACAAACTCCGTCCCCACCGTCGCCGACCGCTCGTCCTTCCAGTCCGTCTTCAAGTCCGCCACCCAGTTGGAATGAATATCGCCCGTAATCACAATCGGGTTCGACGGCTTCCGCTGCGCAAAGAAATCGAGCACCCTCTTCCGGTCCGCCTCGTACCCGCTCCACTGGTCCATCGAGTACGCCTCCTCCTCGCCCGCCTTGGTATCAATCTTCGCCATCAGCACCTGCTGCGCCACCACATTCCACCGCGCCCGCGACGCCCCCAGCGTCCCGAACAGCCACTCCCGCTGCGCCGCCCCCAGAATCGTCGCCTGCGGATCAAACGCCTCCCGGCATCCCCCTTTGTTCCCGTCCCCGCACGGCTGATCTGTCCGGTACTGCCGCGTATCGAGCACCGCGAAACGCGCCAGATCACCGAAGTCCACCGTCCGGTAGAGCAGCATCGCCGAACCCTTCGGCAGCGCCGCCGCCCGCAGCGGCATGTTCTCGTAGTAGGCCTGGTAGGCGTTTGCCCGCCGCTCGAGCAGCTCCGCCCGCGTCTGCTTATCTTCTGCCACGTCCCCCGCGTAGTTGTTGTCCACCTCGTGGTCGTCCCACGTCACCACCCACGGAAACATCTGGTGCACCTTCTGCAGCGCCGGGTCGCTCTTGTACAACGCGTGCCGGTTCCGGTAATGGCTCAGCGTCGTAATCTCCGGCCCCTGATGCTTCCGCACCCCGTTGCTCCGCGCCGGCCCCTCGTAGATGTAGTCGCCCAGGTGGATTACCAGGTCCAGCTCCTCCTTGGCCATGTGCTCGTACGCCGTCCACAGCCCCGCCTCCCAGTGCTGGCAGGAGGCAAACGTATACTGCAGCCGGGCCGCCTTGGCGCCCGCCGCCGGCATCGTCCGCGTCCGCCCCACCGGGCTCGTGTAGTTGCCCGCTTTGAACTGGTACCAATACCAGCGGTCCGGCCGCAGCCCTTCCACTTCGACGTGCACCGAATGGCCCAGATTCGGCGTCGCAATCGCCCGGCCCCGCTTCACACCCTTCGACAGCCGTTCATCCTCAGCAATCCGCCACTCCACCTCGACGGCCGCATTCTCCATCCCGCCCGTCCCGGTTTCAGCCAGCGGCTCCGGCGCCAGACGCGTCCACAAGACCACGCCGGAAGCCGTCGGGTCGCCCGACGCCACCCCCAGCCGGAACGGATCTTTCGCAAACTTCGGCGCCGCAAACAACGGCGTCCGCAGCGCGGCCAACGACGAGATCAGCGTGCCCGATTGGGCCAGAAACAAACGGCGATTCACCATCCTGCCAGTCTACCGCCCGTTCGTGAACGCCGCGTTACACCAGAAAATAATCCACGTAAGCCGCCGTCGCCCGCACCCCCGCCGCCTTGGCCTCCTCCCCCAGCGCCTCCTCGGCGTCCGATACCACCACCCGCTTTCCCGTCTTCTGCGCCAGCGCGCCGAACAGCGGCCCCGCCGGCATGTCCCATCGCTGGGCCGTCGCCGTCGCCCGGTCCAGCGGGATAAACGCCACCAGCCCCGGCCGGTTCATCAACTCCAGTCCCCCCGCCTTCAGCGTCGCGTTGTGGCTCCCGTGGTGACCCACCTTGTAGAACACCGTCCGGTTCAGCAAATCATGAGCCGGCAGCGGCTTCTCCCGCCCCGGCACCGCAAACTCCACCCCTGCCCACGACAGCCAGTTGCCCACCTGCGCATCCCCCACAAACAACAGCACCTCTCCCGTCTTCTCAAATTCAAACGCCAGCACCAGGCTCGTGTTGTTCGTATCGCTATCAAGGTCCAGCGCCAACTGCCCGAACGCCTGCATCCAGTCTGTTTCAATCTGACGCCACGCCTGCGCCGGGTCGTCGTAAGTCCGGCCCAGAAACGGCGCCACGTTGGCAAAGTAGGGACTCTGCCGCGTAATCCGGTGCTCGGCCGCAAAAGGCGAAAATCGCTCCCCGTCCCCGTTCTCCTCCACCCCGGCCGCCGCCCCCAGCGCCTCCAGCCCCACGGCACCCGTCGCCCCCAGATGATAAATCACCCCGTCCCGCTTCATCTTCCCGGTCACCTCGCTGCCCTTCAGCAGAATCGGATCCTGCGGCGGCCCCAACACATATACCCGCACCCCGTCAACGCCCTCCAATGCCAGCGGCGCCTGCCCCGGCTCCAGATACCGCAGCGCCCCCGCCTCCGTACCCCGCAACTTCAAGTACTCAAGCGCCTCGGCCACCGTCCCGCTGCCCGTCGTATCGTCCGCCGCACTGAACTGCAGCACCTCCTCCACCCCGCCGAGCGCCGCCCCGATCCCCCGCAACCGCAGCGCCGCCCGCAGCGTCTCCGCCGTCTTCCGCTTCGCCGACTTGATCTTCTCAATCTCCGGCTTCGTCAGGTTCTCGGTCCAACCCAGCCACACCGCCCCGAAATCAAACTTGGTATTGAACACCTCTCTGGCCTGGTTAAAACCCGACAGATGATCCTTGTGCTCATGCGTCGCCGCCACCACGTCTAGCCGCCCCTTGCCCCCGTTCGGCGCTACGGTCTTGTGGATATGCTCCACCAGCCCCGTCATGAACGCCCCGTCCCGCGCCAACGCCCCGCAGTCGATCAGCATCTGCAGCGGCGCCGCCTTCCCCTTGCGCGGAAACGTGAGCAGAAAACAGTCTCCCAACCCGTGCCGGTACATCCGCACCCGCACCCGGTACTTCGCCGGGCTCCCCGGCGCCGTCGCCGGCGCCACCGGAAAACTATTCACCGCCTTCTTGGCCGCCGCCTTCTTGGCCGCCGTCTTCTTCGCCGTCGCCATGTTGCTCCTATGCCCCCGTATGGTGCAGAGCCGCAAACGGCTCGCCCCGGTCCGCCAGATAAGTCGCCGCCAGCGAGCGCATCCCGTTCTCACCCTCCTGGTAGGCAATGGTCCGCAGAATGCGCTTCTTGTCGTTCAGTCCCTTGCCGATCACGTACGAAACCCGCAGCGTGTCCAGATCCAGCACCAGCGTGCTCCCCGACCGGATGACGTGCTCATTCCCTTCATGCTCCACCTGCTCCTTCTGCAGCAGCGTGATGAATAGCTGGTTCAGCATCCGCCCGTCCTCCCCCAACCGCCGCGCCTCTCGCACCGCCTGCACCTGGAACACCGGATGCCCGTCCCGCCGCACCCGCACGTTCGGCGGCGCTTGAAACTCCGCCAGCGCCAACCCCGTCAACCGCTGCAGCAACTCCGCCTTCGCCACCTGCCCCTGTATCGCCGTGTGCAGCGCCGACCGGATCTCCCGCGTCTTTCGCCAGATCTCCTCCCGCGTGGTTAGATACCGCAACCCGTCCACCTGCGCCCGCAGCCCGATGCTCTCAATGAACATCGCCAGCATCTGCTCCGTCTCGCCCGGCAAACCGTCCTGCACCTCGCCCGGCCGCGCCCACCGCAAACTGTCTTCCGAAAGCGTCCGCACATCCCGCGGATAGATCCCCCGCCGCCGGAACGCCTCAATAAAGGCCACCCGGTAGTGATGCTCGTCCTCCTGCATCAGGTCCATGTCCGCCGTAATCAGCGCCCGCAAATACTCGCCAAACGTCAAATCCACCGGCGGACAGTAGTCCAGCGCCCGGATGCACATGTTGAGCACATGCCCCGCCGCCTTGGCCGCCTCCTGCGCCAACCGGTTCACCAGATCCGGATGCAGCTCCCCCTGCGCCAACACGCCCGTGCCGTTGCTCGCCAATCGCAGTAGATCCCGCGAACGGTCCTGATAGATCGACAGAAACGCGTCAAACACCGCCGCCACCAGAATCGCCCCCCGCGCGTGCACCTGCGTCGTCCGGTCGAGCTCCGTCGGGTCCGGCGTATGCCGCACCCAGCGGCCCGTCTCCGCGTCAAAGCGGCCAATGGCGTCGCGCAGCGCCCCGTGCGTCCCTCGCGCCAGACCCACCTGCGCCGCCAACTGCGCCAACAGATTCTCGCTCCGCAGGTCGCCCCGCGTCCGCGCAATCTGGTGCCGCAGCACCTCCGGGAAAGTGAAGTGCTGAAACAGCGCCACTATATCCGCAAACGCCTCGTGAAACGCCAGCACATCCGGATTGGTCGCCTCTAAAAAGTGCTCGTGGAATCCGTCGAGCAGCGCGTGCGTCGTCTCGTGCGCGATCACGTCGTGCGACAGGCACGTAAACACCATGCCCCCGGGGAACTGCCCGCTCGAAAGGTCCTCCGTCGCCGGAAAATACCCGAACAGCAGCGAACCCTTCGCCCGGCTGTAGTAGGCGTTGGCCATCCGCAGCCCGTGCGGGTAGATCCGCAGCCGCTGCACATACTCGCTCATCACCCACTGGTTCGGCGCCGTCACCAAACGGTCCGTCCAGAACGCCTTCCGCCCCAGCGCCCGTTCGAACCGGTCAATCGTCGTCATCGCCACCGAATACACCATCTGCTGATGAAACTGCGGATTTCCTTCTGACGGCCTCAATCCGTTCTGCCCCAGTACGTGCGGCCCGTTCAGGTCCACCGGCGCGTAGAAGCACTGGCTGGCCGGGTCGTAGTCCACTACCTCGATATACTCCCCCACCGGCCCGGGCTGTAAGTTATCCTCCCACGGTACTTTGTAAGTAATCTCAGAAACCAGCGCCGTCTCTAACTTCGTCGCCAGACTCGGGTCAAACGCGAAGCCCCGCAGCAGCCGCCGAGCCGGCGGCGGTGCTTGCGAAGCCAAATGGAACGGTGGAGGAGTGGCCACGCTGCGCCTCCCCTAGAACACCAGCCGCAGCGCCAACTGCAGAATCCGCGGCGAACTCGTACCCGTAATCCGCATGAAGTTCCCGTTGTTCTGCGCCGTGGTCGGGTTGCCGAAATTCACGCGGTTCAGCGCGTTGAACGTCTCAAACCGGAAGGTCGTCACCAGCCGCTCGTTCGCGCGGAAGTCTTTGGCCAGCCCGAAGTCCACGTTCGCCAGGCCCGGCCCATAGTAAGTGTTCCGGCCAATCGTGCCAAACGTCCCCAGCGCGTTCGGCGTAAACACCGACCGGCGCAGATACTCCGTCACGATCTCGTTCCGGCTCCGGTCTCCGCTGAAGAACGGGTTGCCGTTGTAATCCACCCGCTGCCCGCCGGTTCCCGTCCGCGCGTTGTCCACCCCGCTCGTCACCGTAATCGGCTGACCCGACGACAGATTCACAATCGCGTTCAGGTTCCACCCGCCAATCGCGAAGTTCGCCGCCCGGCTCTTGAACTTGATCGGCAACTCCCACAGTCCCGAGAAGTTGAACACCTGCGGACGGTTGAAGTCCGACAGCCCCTTGTCAAAAGCCTGGTTGTTCGGATTCGTCCGCACCTGCCCCGTCCCCTTGTTCGCCGACGTATCGTCGATCGACTTCGAAAACTGATAGTTCGCCAGAATGGTGAACCCATCCCGGAACCGCCGCTCCACGGTCCATTGGAAAGAGTGGAACGTCGAGTTGCCCACCGCCTCCACAATCGTCGACGAACCCATCGCCGGACCGAACGGCCGCCGCTGGTTCGTCGTCGCCGTCGTCGCGCCCGGCGTGAAGACCGCCGCGTTCAACTCCCGCAGCGTCATCAGCCGCGTGCCCTTCGACGCCGCATACGCCGCTCGCGAAACGAAGCCACCCCACATCTCCCGCTCAATCGTCAGGTTCCACGATTGAATATACGGGTTCCGGAAATCGGCCGCGTTCAGAAACTGCGTCGTGAACTGCGGAAACACCGCCGTCGACGGCGGGTTCTTCGGGGCAGGGAAGGGGTTCGTCGTCCCCGCCCACGGGTCCGTGAAGCTGTTGCTGTTCGATCCGAACACCGTCACCACCGTGCCAAACGGCGCCTGGTTGGCCTGCGAGTTCGTCGCAATGCTGTTGAACGAATCAAAGAAAATCCCGTAGGCGCCCCGCACCGCCGTCTTGCCGTCCCCGAACACGTCCCACGCAAAACCCATGCGCGGACCCAGGTTCCCCCACGCCGTCGGCGTCGTCCCCTTCGGCACATTCGGGTCGCCCGCGTAGATCACCCCCGCCGGCGCGTTCACATACCGCCGCGAACGCTCGGAAGGCCGCCACACCGCAATCTTGTCCAGCGTGTCCGTGAACGGGAAGAACGGCTCCCACCGCGCCCCCACGTCCACCGTCAGCCGCCGCGAAACCTTCCAGGAATCCTGCACAAACAGTCCCAAACGCTGGAACCGCGTCTCTTTGTACTCCCCAATGCCCTGTGTCAGGCTGTTGAACGAACCAATCATGAAATCCGCGAGCGAATCGGTGGTAAACGGCGCCGCGCCGTTGAACGACCACTGCCCGTTGGCCCGGAAGTTGTTGATGATGTCGTTGCGTCCCCGTCCGTACTCGCCGCCAAACGTCAGGCTATGCTTGCCCTTGGTCCAGCGCACCGTGTCCAGATACTGAAACTCCCGCCGCGGAAACGAGTTCGTATCGCCCGTGTTAATCCGGAAGTAACCGGCAATGTCGATATCCCACTTGATAATCGGGTCGTTGTAGTAACGCAGCCCCAGGCTCGCCAGGCTCTTGTCCGGCTGCGGCGGCACAAACTTGCCGTCCGTGCTGTTCATGCTGAACAGCGCCTGATTCACGATCGTCGGCGTAAACGTGTGCGTATTCGTCAGCACAATCGACTCGTTGTACCACTGCCCGCCGCTCGTCTGTTCGAGCACGTTGCGCGGATTCAGAAACGCCGCCGACTCCGACCAGCTCTTGTAATACCGCCCCGACATCCGGTTACTCTGCGAAAACTGATGATCGCCCCGCAGCATCAGCTGATGGTCATTATTCGGCGAGGCCACAATCGTCGAAATGCGCCCCGAAGCCCCGCCATCCGGCAGCGCCGTATCCACCAGCGTCCGGCTCACCGGGTGGATCCGGTTGCCCGGAATCACGTTGCCCGGAAACGGCGCGTTCGCCAGCGGGTCCCGCAGCGCCCGCGTCAACTGCGAAAAGTTCCCCGCCCGCTGCAGCGTCGTCGGCACAATCCGCTGCACCTCGGCCGGAATCACCCGCAGCAGCGTCGCCTGGTAGGAAGCAAAAAAGAACGTCTTGTCCTTGCCGTTATAAATCTTCGGCAGCACCACCGGCCCGCCAATCGTCCCCCCGAACTGGTTCCGCTTCAATCCGTCCTGCCGCCGCCGCCCCGTCGCCGGGTCCGCCGGACCAAAAAAGCCCGTCGCGTTGAACGCCTGGTTCCGCACAAACTCAAACAAACTGCCGTGCAGTTCGTTGGTGCCCGACTTGGTCACCGCGTTCACCAACCCGCCCGACTGTCGGCCAAACTCCGCGCTGAAGTTATTCGTCTGCACGCTGAACTCCTGCAGCGCATCCGGATTCGGAAACGGATTCGGCGCGTTCGAGTACGGGTCGTTGTTCTGCGCCCCGTCGAGCACATAGTTGGTCGCGTTGGCCCGCCCGCCGTTCACCGATACCGGCGTCGTCCCCGGATACGTCGTCCCCGACGTCACATCGGCCCGCGGGTCGGCCACCACCCCCGCCACCAGCCGCATCAGCTGCGTCGCGTTCCGCCCGTTGAGCGGCAACTGCTCAATGCGCCGCTGGTCCACCACCGTCTTGAGCGTCGCCGAAGTCGTATCGACGTTGATCACGTTGCTCGATACCGTCACCGTCTCCGTCGTCGCGCCTACGTTCAGGCTTGCGTCAATACGCGCAATCTCGTTCACCTGCAGCCGCACATCCCGCGACTCCCAGCCTTGAAAGCCCTTCGACTCAATGCGGACCGTGTACACGCCCACCGGCAGATTCCGCAGCAGGTAAGTGCCCGTACCATCGGAAACCCCGTCAAACTGCGTCTGGGTCCCCGTGTTGGTCGCCCGCACCGTGGCGTTCGGCACCACGGCCCCGGTGGCGTCCTTCACGGTGCCGGTAATCGAAGCGGTGACGTTTTGCGCCAGCACCGCGGAACTAAGCGAGATAGAAAGAAGAAGCAAGCGGCCAAACATGGCCGCATCATATCACGCCCCCTCGCTCAGGCCGACCGCATCATCTCCTCCCAGCTCACCTCGCGCTTCTTGTCAATCGCCATCTGCCCCAGAATCGCCGTCAGCGTGCTCTCCGCCGCCCGCACCCCCGTGTTCTCCGGCTTGCCCTCGCTCACCCGCCGCACAAACTCCGCAATCGCGTCGTTGGTAATGTCCTGCCCCGACCGCTCCGTCACCGGCGCCCCGCCCGTGCTGTAAGTCCAGTACTCCCGCGCCGTTTCAATAAAGCCCTTCTCCCCAATGTACCGCTCCCGGTTCGAACGGAAAAACTTCGGCGTCATCTGCGACCCGATAAACGTCATCTGCACCCGGTCCGGATAGTCGTAGGTCACGCTCAAATGGTCCAGCAGATCCCCCCGCTTCTCCACCGTCCTTCCCCCCGTCCCGATCGCCTTCAGCGGCCGCGCCCCCACAAACCAGTTGATCGCGTCGATGTTATGCACATACGTCTCCACAATCACCTCGCCAAACGTCGCCCGCCACAACTTCCACTGCTCCAGCTTCTCTTTCTCATTCCGCGGCGGCGCCACCGGCGGCTCACTCCCGCTCAGCGCAAATTTCAAAAACTCGCCGTGCACCTCCCGCACCTTCCCGATCGCGCCGGAATCCAGCATCTGCTTGGCCTTCACATACACCCCGCCGTAGCGCTGCTGAAAGCCGAAAGCAATGTTCAGCTTCCGGTCCGCCCGGTCGGCAATCTGCATCACCCGCTTACACCCGGCCACGTCCAACCCCGCTGGCTTCTCCATGTAGACATGCTTGCCGGCCTTCACGGCCGCCTCGAAATGCTCCGGATGCAGATACACCGGCGTCGCAATCATCACCGCGTCCACCTCCGGCGATGCCAGCAACTCCTGATAGTTCCGGTAGCTCTTGGCCCCCGCCGAGCCGATCCGCTCCTTGGCCTTCGCCATCTGCTCTTCATTCACATCGCAGATCGCCGTAATCTGCGCCGCCGCCTGCTTATGCATCATCGTCCCGGTGTAGGCCCCCCGGTTTCCCGCCCCGATCAATCCCACCCGGATCTTGCTGTTCTGCGCCGTGCCGCGCACCGCCTGCAGCGGCACCAGCGCCGCGGTCTGGATCAGCGTTCTTCTATCGAGTGGAGACATGAGCAAATTTCCTTTTAGACAGTGAGCATATCGCACGCCTGCAGCAGCACGCGGTGCGTCATCAAATCATGGGCCGCGCTGTAGACCGGCTCGCCGCGCTTGCCGATCACCGCCGCCAACTCGGCAAAGTCCGGCGTATAGCCCAGCCCCGGCGGGTAGGGCGGCGACAGCGTCTGCCGGCCCGCCGCGTACGGCCCCGCCGCCTCCTGCAACTCCACCGTGAGCGACGACCCCGTATACGGCTGCACCCGCGCCCACCCGTTCGTCCCGCGAATCTCCAGGTACCGCTGCTGATTGCCCTGCGGCAGATACCCCGCCATCGAAATCTCCGCCAGCGCCCCCGCGTACTCAAGAATCGCCACGCAGTTATCCGCCAGCCCGTCGCTGCCGTGCCGCGCCAGCACCCCGGTCACCTTCTTCGGCTCCCCCAGCAGCCACGTCGCCCGGTCGATCAAATGGCAGCCCTCTGAAAACATCATCCCGCCCCGGTACTTCGCCAGATGCTTCCGCTCGGCCGCCCCAATCGGTTTGTCTATCGACGCCCGGAACCGGTACACCCGCCCCAGCCACCCCTGCTTGGCTGCCTCCATCGCCGCCATCATCGCCGGATGGTAGCGCCACTGGTAACCCATCTGCACCACCAGCCCCCGCCTGCTCGCCTCGGCCAGCAGCCGCCGGAAACTCTCCCAGTTCGACCCCGGCGGCTTATCCAAATGCACAAACTTTCCCGCCGCCACCGCCCGGTGCGCGTACTCCAGATTCGTATCCGGGTCGGCAAACTCAATCGCCACCATCCCGATCCCCGCCTCCCCCAGCACCTGCTCCACGGCCAGCCGCGGCACCTCCCCAAACGCCGGCCCCACCGCCGGGTCCCCCGCCTCCGGCCGGCAAACACCGACAAACTCGTACTCCCGCATGCTCCGCAGCGCCAGCACTTTGCTATGCGCGTGGCCATGGCCCGTGCCGATCATCGCCGCCCGAATCCGCCCCGGCTCCGCCCCCGCCATCACCCCGCCCGCCGCCGCGGCCAAGGCAAACTCCCGGCGCCTCACGGTGCCTTCGTTCCCGGCGCCTTCACCTGAATCAACTCGCCCGGCGCCGTCGCCTCCACCCGCAAATCCGCCGCCCCCTGAATAAACACCGTGTCCCGCTCCCCGGCCTCATACACCTTCCCCGCCTGGTCCGTCACCCGCACCGCCCCCTTCCACACAAACAGCAGCTCCTCGCCTCCCGCCGCCACCTGCGTCCGAAACTTCGTCCCCGGCTTCAACTTCCGACGGATCCCCGCCGCCCGGTTCGACCCCTGCTCCGGGCCCGTAAACGCCCCCGCCTTTCGCGCCCGGAACGGCACGTACTTCACCGCCCCCGGCGTAATCACGCCCTTCGG
Organism: Bryobacteraceae bacterium CoA2 C42; assembly: GCA_019931245.1. Classification (GTDB taxonomy): domain Bacteria; phylum Acidobacteriota; class Terriglobia; order Bryobacterales; family Bryobacteraceae. The sequence continues at coordinate 10,573 of JAINDL010000053.1, read as the reverse complement.
CGCCGCCGCCCCCGGCCGCTTCGAGTCCCGCGCCCCCGTGTACAAAATCAAATCCGGCGGATTCTGAAAGCTGATCATCACCGCCTCCCCCGTGCCCGCTGTAATCGTCCCGTGAATCTGTCCCGTTGGCACAAACGCGCACTCCCCGGCCCGGAACAGATGCTGCGCATCCCCCTGCCGCAGGTTCACCTCGCCCTCCAGCACCAGAATTGTATCGTCCGAATAGTCATGCACATGCTGCGCAAACTCCGACCCCGGCTTCGACACCGAAAGGTTCAACGTCGTGTTCTTCGCCCCCAGCCCCGGATGAACAATCCGCCGCGATGTCACCTCCCCCATCCGGAACGGATCACTCTCGGAAAACTTCACCACGCGAATACTCTGCGCCGGCAACAGGCCGCCCCAGGCGGCGAGCGTCAGCAGGAAACACTGCGATAAGCGGATCACGGCGCTATTGTATAGCAGCCTCCCGGCGGAAGATAATCGGAGCCATGCCTGCTCCGGAACTCAAACTCTCGGTCCGCGTCGAGCCCCTGTTTCCCGGCCTCCCCCTCGCCCGCCAGATCGCCCGCGTCGCCGACGCCGGCTACCAGGGCTTTGAGTTCGGCGATTGGCGCGCCTCCAACCCCGCCGAAATCACCCCGCTCAAAAACCGCCTCGGCCTCACCTGCGTGAGCCTCGTCGGCAACAAAGGCGTCAACCCTGTCGGCATGGGCCTCTGCGACCCGGCCGAACGCCCTGGCTTCCTCGCCGAACTCCGCGCCTCTGTCGAAGCCGCCCAACGCTTTGAAGCCACCCAAATCGTCGTCCTCTCCGGCTTCCGCGTCCCCGGCCGCTCCCGCCCCGAACAGCACGACAGCATCGTCGAAGGCCTCAAGCGCGCCCACGATCTCGTCGCCCCCGCCGGCCTCACCATCGTCGTCGAGGTCATCAACACCCTCGCCAAAATCGAACCCCTCAACCCCAAAGGCGACAACCACTCCCGCTACTATCTCGACCGCACCCCCGAAGCCTTCGAGATCATCCGCAAAGTCGGCAGCCCCTTTGTCAAAATCCTCTACGACCTCTATCACGTCCAGATCATGGAAGGAAACCTCATCGCCACCTTCCGCGAAAACCTCCCCGCCATCGGCCACCTCCACATCGCCGACGTCCCCGGACGCAACGAACCCGGCACCGGCGAAATCCACTTCGGCAACGTTTTCCGCGCCATCCGCGACTCCGCCTACCAGGGCTTCGTCGGCATGGAGTACATCCCCCTGCGCGACGCCATGCGCACCCTCGCCGAGGTCAAAGCCCTCGCCCGCCGCCGCGACTAAGCCGACCGCATCATCTCCTCCCACGTCACCACGCGCCGCGCGTCCATCGCCATCCGCCCCAGAATCGCCGTCAGCGAACTCTCCGCGCCCCGCACCCCCGTGTTCTCCGGCTTGCCCGTCCGGATCCGCTCCACAAACGCCGCCACCGAATCAATCGTGATGTTCCGCGGCGACTGCTCCACCGTCTCCTGCCCCCGCCCGCGGAAGTGCCGCCAGTGGTTCTCCGATGTCTCGATCACGCCCTTCGCCCCGAAAAACTGCTCCACCACATCCCGGTATCCCGGCGGCGCCAGCGTCATCCCCGACAGTTGCCCCTCCACCCCGTTGCCGTAGTCGAACGCCACAAAGTTGTGGTCCCGCATATCCCCCTGCCGGCGCGTCTTGCTCCCCCCGCTGCCAATCGCGCTCACCGGTCGCCCGCCCAAAAACCAGTTCAGCACGTCAATCGAGTGGACGTTGTTTTCAACAATCAAATCGCCCGACAGATCCTTCCACTCGCCCCACTGCTGCACCTTCTCAAGGTCGGTCCGCGGCGCCGGCCGCCGCGCCTCGCCCGCCGGGTCGCCGTCGCTCTTGATAAACCGCGCGAACCCCAGATGAATCTCCCCCACCGCCCCGGAATCGGCCAGGCTCTTGGCCTTCTGATACGTCTGCGCGTACCGCCGCTGAAACCCGAACGTGATGTTCACCTTCCGGTCCGCCGCATCCGCCGCCCGCATAATCCGCTTACAGCCCGCCACGTCCGCCGCCGCCGGCTTCTCAATGTAGATGTGCTTGCCCGACTTCACCGCCGCCTCGAAATGCTCGGCGTGCAGAAACACCGGCGTCGCAATCAACACCGCGTCCACGTCCTTCGACGCGAGCATCTGCCGGAAGTCCTTGTACATCTGCGCCTGCTCGGCGCCCATCGCCTTTCGCGCCTGCTCCATCTTTTCGGGAAACAGGTCGCACACCGCCGCAATCCGCGCCGGCGTATGCTTGGCCATCATCGACCCGACAAACGTCCCCCGGTTGCCCGTCCCGATCACCCCCACCGCGATCGCCGAATTCGCCTGCGAGCCGCGCACTGCCCCGGCCGCCACCATCGCCCCCAGCGCCGTCCGGCGCGAAATCCCGTTCGTCATCCCTTTAACTCCCCCGAGGCGCGCAACAGCGTCTCCTGCAGCAGCAGTTCATGATCATAGGAGTGCTTCAGCGGCTTGCCGCCGCGGATCGCCGCCCCCAACTCCCGAAAGTCCGGCACAAAGCGCGGCTGCGGCGGAATCGCCACATCCTGCCAACCCTCCCGGTACGGCCCCCGCGCCTGCTTCAGAAACACCCGCATCCGCGGCGGATTCGCCTCCGGATGCAGAATCACGCTCCCCTCCGTCCCCAGAATCTCGAACGAACGGTGGTCGCTCGCCCCCGCCATCTTGGCTGACTGCGTCAGCACCCCCAACGCCTTCTCAAACTCGAGCACCGCCACGTTGTTATCCGCCAGCTTGTCCGGGCTGCTCGTGTGGTGCCGCAGCACGCTCTGCACCGCCTTCGGCCGCCCCAGCAACTCCACCATCCGGTCCAGCACATGCCCGCCCAGCTCAAACAGCCCGCCGCCCTTGTACTTGGCCTCCACGTCCCGCTGCCCCTGGTCGCGATCGGCGTCCATGCTCCCCCGCACCATGAACACCTCGCCCAGCCAGCCCTTCTGTGCCGCCTCGATGCCCGCCATCACGCCCTTGTGCCACCGCCACAAATAGCCCGTCTGCAGCAGCAGCTTCTTCCGCCGCGCCTCTTCCACCAGCTCCCGGAACGGCGCCCACTCATTGCCCGGCGGCTTTTCCAAATGCAGATGCTTGCCCGCCGCAATCACCTTCTTCCCCCACGGCACCGCCTCCCACGCCGCGCACTCGACAACAATCAACTGCAGCGAAGCGTCCGCCAGCATCTCCTCCTGGCTCATCCACCGCATCCCCCGCAGCCCCGCGTCCTGCTGCAGCTTCCCCCGCGCCGCCGCGTCCGGCTCGGCAATCCCCACCACGGCAAAGTCCGCATTGTTCCGCAGCGCGGCCAGCTTTCCGCCAAAGTGGCTGTGCTGCGTTCCCAGCATGCCCGTCCGCACCGGCCCCGGTCCCTGTGCCTGCCCGCTCCATCCCGTCAACGCTAAAGCGCCCGCGCCTGTCTTTTCAAAAAAGTCCCGTCTGTTCATGAATCTGGCCCGATCATACTACAGCCCCAACGCGGAGGGCCCGCCAGCGTGGCTCGTCACCGCCTCCCCAGCGAGTACGGCCGGCCATCCCCCTTTTCCCGCTCCCCCTCAGACACCGATTTTTCTTAACGCACCACAAGAAAGTGGTTGACAATGATTCAGCCTTTCGATAATCTACTGAAGTCGTCGGCAAGCGCCCACGGCCATTGCTCCCTGCGCCCCGCTCACCCGTGGCGTAAAGCTGGTCTACGGCGCAGACAGTCTCTGCTCCTGCGTTCCGCCCAGCGCCTCGCTCTCGACTCTTCGGAAACGGTGCAAACCGTTGGGTTCGATTCCCCTCTCTGCTGTCTACTCAACCACCGCTTGCGGATAGTGAAGCAACCTGCGTGACTGCCGAAACTGCCTGACGGCGGAGGCCGGCTCTGGCGGTCGCCCTTGCAACACCAGTTGTACCGCAAGCGGAATCTTGTCTGTCCTGGAGGACTCTCCCATGCCCACCATTCGCTACACCATCGGCGACGCCGAGCGCGCGGTCATCTCGCGCGGCGGACGCTTTCTCACCATCGCCGGACCGGGCACCCACTACGGGCGCTTCGTCACCGTCGAAACCCACTCCACGCTCAGCGCCGCCTTCTCCTCCCCCTGGGCGGAGATCCTTTGGCGCACCCGCCCCGATGTCGTCGCCCGCCACTTTGTCCCGGTGGAAACCGCCGAGCGGCAGTTAGCGCTTGTCCGCGTCCACGGCCGCCTTGAAGCCGTCATCGGCCCCGGCCAGCGGCAGCTCTTCTGGCAGCCGGCCACCGCCGAGATCCTCGATCTCGACGCGGCGCCTGAAGTGCCCGCCGCCCTGTTCACTGCCATCGAACGCACCAACGCCGCCGCCCTCAACGTCTACGAGGTTGCCGCCGGCATGGCTGGCGTCCTCTGCCGCGATGGCCGCTTCGTCCGCGTCCTCGAACCCGGCCGCTACGGCTTCTGGCAGGCGGCCGCCCCGGTCGCCATCACGCTGATCGACCTGCGCCGGCAGATGCTCGAAGTTCCCGGCCAGGAGATCCTCACCCGCGACAAGGTCTCCCTCCGCGTCAACATCCTCGCCGAATACCGGGTCACCGACCCCGCCACCGCCGCCATCGCCGTCCAAAACTACGGCGAAACCCTCTACCGCCTGCTGCAACTCGCCGTCCGCTCCACCCTCGGCAAACGCTCGCTCGACGAGGTGTTGGCCGACAAGGTCGACATCGAACCCGCCGCCGCTGCCACCGTCCGGCGCGAGATGGCCGCTCTCGGCGTCGAGGTCTCCGGCATCGCCCTCAAGGACATTATCCTGCCCGGCGAAATCCGGAACATCCTCAACCAGGTCGTCGCCGCCGAAAAGCAGGCGCAGGCCAACCTCATCCGCCGCCGCGAAGAGACCGCCGCCACCCGGTCCCTCCTCAACACGGCGAAACTCATGGAAGACAACCCGACCCTCATTCGCCTGAAGGAGTTGGAAACCCTCGAACGCCTCACCGAAAAGGTCGGCACCGTCAACGTCCACGGCGGATTTGACGGTTTGCTCAGTAAACTGTTGCCGTCCTGACCGTGCCCCCCGCTACGCCAGCAGCGGCCGGATCACCCGCCCATGCACATCCGTTAGCCGGTAGTGGCGCCCCTGAAACTTAAACGTCAGTTTGGTGTGATCGACGCCTAAACAGTGCAGCATCGTCGCATGCAGATCATGGACATCCATGGGATCCCGGGCGATGTTGTAACTATAGTCGTCGGTCTCCCCATAACTGACCCCCGGCTTGAACCCACCCCCCGCCGCCAGCATCGTAAAGCACCGCGGATGATGATCCCGCCCGTAGTCGGTCGCCGTCAGCGTCCCCTGCGAATACACCGTCCGCCCAAACTCCCCGCCCCACAGCACCAGCGTGTCCTCAAGCAGGCCCCGCTGCTGCAAATCCGTCAGCAGCGCCGCCGAGGGCTGATCGGTATCCTCGCACTGCCAGCGGATCTGCTTCGGCAGGCTCCCGTGCTGGTCCCAACCCCGGTGGAAGAGCTGAATAAAACGGACGCCCCGCTCCGCCAGCCGGCGCGCCAGAATGCAGTTAGCCGCATAGCTGCCCGGCTTCCGGCTCTCCGGCCCGTAGAGCGCAAAGGTCGACTCCGGTTCCTTCGACAAATCCGCCAGCTCCGGCACCGACGCCTGCATCCGGAACGCCATCTCGTACTGCGCAATCCGCGTGGCGATCTCCGGGTCCTGATACTCATCGAGCTTCAACCGGTTCAGTTGCCCGAGATCATCAAGAAACCGGCGCCGCGCCGTCCGGTCATAACCCTCCGGATCACTCAGGTACAGCACCGGATCCTTCCCGCCCCGGAACTTCACCCCCTGATGACTCGTCGGAATAAACCCGGAACCCCACATCCGGTCCGCCAGCGCCTGCGCGTTCCCGCGGCCCTGCGAAATCATCACCACAAACGCGGGCAGATCCTTATTCTCGCTCCCCAGACCGTAGGAGACCCACGAGCCGATCGACGGCCGGCCCGCCAGTTGAAACCCGGTCTGAAAGAAGGTCACGGCCGGGTCATGGTTGATCTGCTCGGTCGACAGCGACTTCAGGATCGTCCACCGATCGGCGTGCTTGGCCATGTGCGGCAGCAGTTCGCTGAACCACGCCCCGGACTGCCCGTGCTGGGCAAACTGAAACAGGCTGGGCGCAGTGGGAAACGTCGCCTGGTAGGCCGTCATCCCGGTCAGCCGCTGCCCCCGCCGGATCGAATCCGGCAGATCCTGGCCCCGCACTTTGGCCAAATTCGGCTTGTAGTCGAACAGATCGAGCTGCGACGGCCCTCCGTGCTGGAACAGCGTAATCACGCGCTTGGCCTTCGGCGCATGGTGCACCACCGGCCCTTCGGCATAGCCGTTCTCGGCGAGCAGCGTCGTTAAGGCGGCGAGAAACTGGCGGCGTTGCATGGTCACTTACTCCTTGGTCACAAACTCATCGGTGTTCAGCAGCAGGCTCGCCACGGCCTGATAAGCCGCCAGGTCCCGCTCCGGCAACTGCGCCGACCGGCTCTCGCCCTGCCACAACAGCGCCTTGGCCTCGGCCGGCTTGCCGGCGAAATAGTCCAGGTGATAATTCAGACTCCCCCGCAGCACGGCCAACTCGGCCGGCTTCGGCAGTCGGCCCAGCGCCATTCGGAAGCCATGCCGCAGCCGGCTGTCGGCCTCAGCGCCGCCTTCAAGCAGCATCCGCTGGCCAATGAAACGCGCCGCCTCGACAAACGTCACATCGTTCATCAGGTTCAGCGCCTGCAGCGGCGTGTTCGTCCGGTTCTCGCGCACCGTGCAGGCCTCCCGCTGCGAGGCATCGAAGTTCATCATCATCGGTGGCGCCGAAGTCCGCTTCCAGAAGGTGTACAGGCTGCGGCGGTACAGGTCCGGCCCCTTGGCCTGATCGTACTCGAAGTCCTGCATAATCACCTCCTTCCACAGCCCCTCCGGCTGGTACGGCTTCACCGATGGCCCGCCCAGCTTCTCGTGCAGCAGCCCGGCGGCGTGCAGCGCCGCGTCGCGAATCATCTCGGCCGGCATGCGCAGCCGCGGTCCGCGCGAAAGCAGCCGGTTGTCCGGGTCGCGCTGCAGCAGCTCCGGCGTCGCCTGCGACGACTGCCGGTAAGCCGAGCTCATCACCATCCGCTTCACCATCGCCTTGGTATCCCACCCGCCGCGGATAAACTCCGTGGCGAGGTAGTCGAGCAGCTCCGGGTGCGTCGGCCACTCGCCCTGCAGCCCGAAGTCCTCGGTCGTCTTTACGATTCCCGTGCCAAACAGACTCTGCCAGAAGCGGTTCACCGTCACCCGCGCCAGCAGCGGATTGGCCGGGTCCACCACCCACTGCGCGAAGCCCAGCCGGTCGGCCGCCGCCCGCCGCGGCAGAAACGCGGGCAGCCCGGGCTCCACCACCTCGCCCGGCTTATCGTACTGCCCCCGCAGCAGCAGATGGGTCGGCTTGCGCTGCGGCGCCTCGGCCATCACCATCACCGTCGGAAAGGTCCGCTCCAGCTTCTCCCGCTGCTCCCGCAGCCCGGCCAGGGTACGCCACGCCGCCCGCACCTCCGGCGCCGCTGCCGTTTCAAGGTAGTACAGCTCCACTTGGCGCTGCTCCGGCGGGGTTCGTTTTCTCCCCGCCAGCGCCGACAGCGGCTGCCCCACGGCCAGCATCGCCACCTCTTCGCCGGTCAACACCCGCGCGTACAACCGAACCTGGCCGAGCGTGCCCCGGAACTGCTGCTCCTTACCCGCGCCGCCGCCCACCCGCACCGGCTCCTTGTACACGCCCCCGGCGTTGCGGAACGGCCGGTATAAGGTATCCATGATCGTCGTCGTTGCGGCCGGCTGGCCGTCGACATACACCTGCACCCCTTCGGCCATCCGCGAGCCCGTGTACGTCACGGCCACATGGTGCGCCCGCCCCGGCTCGAGCGGCTTCACCGTCTCCACGCGCAACGCATCGTTCACCCAGTTGCTCGTGATGTGGAAAAACACCTTGCCCTCGCGAACATGCAACCCGTAGCCCTTGCCCTCCGGCCGGTTGCCGGAGATACGCGTCAGCACCGACCCCTGGCCATCCACCCACGCCGAAACCGACCACCGGTCGTCAATATCGAATTTGCCCGACTTGGCGTCCACCTCCACGCGGCTGCCGTCGAACCGCTCCGGCGCCCCCTGCGTGAAATACTCCCCGTCGCGCATGCTCGCCGGCGCCCAATGCACCGCCGGCATCGTCTGCTCCCAGCTCCGCCGCGCCGCCTCAATCGCCGGCGCCCGGGCCGCCAGCCACCGCTCCTGCCCGGCGATCCTGGCATCGAGCGCCGCCAGCGCCGCCTGCTGCTCGGCCGTCGGCGCCGGCATCAGCGGCGGCGAGTTACCGTACTTCATCGCCCGACCCAGCTCCGGCACGTTATTGAAGTAGGAGAAGATCTGGTAAAACTCCTTCTGCGTCAGCGGATCGTACTTGTGGTTATGGCACCGTGCGCAGCCCAGCGTCAGCCCCAGAAACACCGCCCCGGTCGTCTCCACCCGGTCAACGACATACTCAACGGCATACTCCTCCGGCACAATACCGTCTTCCGTATTCCCCCGGTGGTTCCGGTTGAAGCCCGTCGCCAACCGCTGCTCGAAGGTCGCATTCGGCAGCATATCCCCGGCCAGTTGCTCGAGCACGAAGCGGTCAAAAGGCTTGTTGCGATTGAAGCTGTCGATGACGTAGTCGCGCCACCGCCACATCACCCGCTCCCCATCGTACTGGTAGCCGTTCGTATCGGCGTACCGCGCCGCGTCGAGCCACCGCGCGGCCATCCGCTCGCCGTAGCGCGGCGAAGCCAGCAGCCGGTCCACCAGCTTCTCATAAGCCTTCGGCGAGGTATCCCGCAGAAAGGCGTCGAGCTCCTGCGGCGTCGGCGGCAGGCCGGTCAGGTCGAGCGTCACGCGCCGCGCCTGCGTCTCCCGGCTTGCCGGCGGCCGCATCGCCAGCCCCTCTTTGCTCAACCGCGCCGCGACGAAATGGTCAATACTCGCCGGCCCCGCCGGCGCCTTCGGCGGCACAAAGCTCCAGTGCGGCTGCCACTCGGCGCCCTGCCCCACCCACGCCGCCAACGTCTCCTTCTCCCGCGCCGTCAACGTCAGCCCCGAGTAGGGCGGCGGCATCTGCTGGCCTTTCTTGTCCGTCGTAATCCGCGCCACGAGTTTGCCGGCCGCAATCGCCGCCCGCGCCTCCGCCTCCACGTCGAGCCGCAGCGGAATGCCTTTGGTCTTGGCGTCCGGCCCGTGGCAGTGGTAGCACTTATCCGACAAAATCGGGCGGACATCGCGATTGAACTCCAGTTTAGGCTCGGCGGCCAAAACCATCGCGGGAACAAAAACGGCCAGCAGAACGCGCATAATCCACCTCCATTCTATGAGAACAACGCCCGCAGCGTGGCACTACCGCCATAGATGCGTATCCTCGCCATTCTCCTCTGCCTCACGCTCGCCGCGGCCGGCGAGAATACACCGCGCGCCTCCTCCTCTGCCGCCCAGCACAAACGAGTGCAGACCCCGGCGCCCCAACTCTCCGATGCCGCCATCGAGCAGGCCCTCAAGGCCAAGCTCGCGAAATCCAAAATGGCCGCCAACGGCTTCACCGTCAAGGTCTCGAACGGCACGGCCATCATCGAAGGCAAAGCCGGCGTCATCCAGCACAAAGGCGCCATGACCCGCATGGCCAAGGCCGCCGGCGCCACCCGCGTGCTCAACAACATCCAGATCTCGGAAGAGGCCAGAGCCAAGGCCCGTGAGAGACTCGCCAGCGGCCGCCGCCGCGCCCAGGTCAAGCGCGGCGACCCGCGCAGCCAACCGCGTTAAACTGCCGCGTCTTGAGCCTCCCGAACGACCACGTGGGACGCGCCGGCCAACACTCCCAGCCCAGCCCGGCAACCCGCGCCGCCAACCACCCTGCTCCACGGCGGCTCGAGCCCCGGGCACAGCGACCCGGGACGCCTGCGCCAGGCCCCGCGCCAAACTGCGGCCGTTCCCCCGAGTCCAGCCCGGCAACCCGCCCCGCTTAGCCCCATGCACCACGGGGTCTCGAGCCTCGCGCCCAGCGACCCGCAACACCAGAGCCAAGGCCCGCCCCAAACCCGCCGTCCATCCACCAGTCAACCGTGGCGCCCCCCGCCCCCAACCGCGATAAACTGAGCGGTTTGGAACCCCTTTACATCCGCGTCCACCCCAACGACAACGTCGCCATCATCGTCAACCCCGAAGGCGTCCCCCCCGGCGCCCGCTTCGCCGATGGCTTCGTTTCGTCAGAAGCCATTCCGCAGTCGCACAAAATCGCCCTCGCCGCCCTCGACCCCGGCCAACCCGTCATCCGCTACGGCCAGATCATCGGCCACGCTACCCGCCCCCTCCCCGCCGGCTCCTGGGTCCGCGAAGACTGCCTCGACCTCCCCATCCCGCCCGCCCTCAGCGACCTCCCCCTCGCCACCGCCCCGCCCCCAACCGCCCCGCCCCTGCCCGAATACACCTTCGAAGGCTACC